>JAGCMB010000002.1 GCA_017646665.1 Bacteroidaceae bacterium | reverse complement strand
GTGAATAAAAACTATTCAGAATGATGAAGATTATTTGTTTTAACCCCATTCTCATTCCATAAATAAAAACAAAAAACAATATGAAAACTTATCAGACTAACGAAATCAAGAACATTGCAATCGTAGGATGTTCCGGCTCTGGAAAAACCACTCTCACAGAGGCTATGCTCTTTGAGGGTGGAATTATCAAACGTAGAGGTACTGTAGAAGCAAAGAACACCGTTAGTGACTACTTCCCCGTTGAACAGGAGTATGGCTATTCGGTGTTTTCGACTGTTTTCCAGATTGAACAGGCGGGAAAGAAATTGAATCTTATTGATTGTCCGGGTTCTGATGACTTTGCTGGCAGTATGGTTAGTGCTATGACTGTTGCCGACTTGGCTATGATGGTTATCAATGGCCAGTATGGCGTGGAGGTGGGCACACAGAACTGTTACCGCTATGTCAAGAAGATGAAGAAACCTATGATGTTCGTGGTTAACCAGGTCGACAACGAGAAGTGTGACTATGATAGCATCATTGAGCAGTTGCAGTCAATTTATGGTTCAAAGGTTGTTCCTGTGCAGTATCCCTTGAATGCAGGCCCTGGTTTCAGCACTATCATTGACGTTCTGTTGATGAAGAAACTGACCTTCACTGGCGAAGGCCAGCCACCGCTTGTTGAGGACATCCCTGCCGGTGAGCTCGAGAAGGCAAAGGCTCTTCATATGGAGCTTGTTGAGAAGGCTGCCGAGAATGAGGAGGGCTTGATGGATAAGTTCTTCGAGAGTGAGGAGCTGACAACTGACGAAATACGTAAGGGTGCGCGTCTTGGTCTTGAGACAGATAGCGTTTATCCTGTGCTTTGCTGTTCTGCTTCTACCGATGTTGCAGTGAGCCGCTTGCTTGAATTCCTTGCAAATGTTGCTCCCGAGATTACAGATATGCCACAACCGGTGGATGCCGATGGCGAAACTGTTCCTTATGACAGCGAGGCTCCGACATCAATATTCTTCTATAAGACATCGGTTGAGCCACATATCGGTGAGGTCAACTATTTCAAGGTGATGAGTGGTACATTGAGAGCCGGCGATGACCTTGTAAATGCAGACCGTGGTTCAAAAGAGCGTATAGCACAGTTGTATTGCAGTGCTGGTGCGAACCGTGTTGCTGTTGATGAGTTGAAAGCCGGTGATTTGGGCTGTACTGTAAAATTGAAGGACATCAAGATTGGTAATACTCTCAATGCAAAGGATTCTACTCATAAGTTCGCGCTTGTCAAGTATCCTGCATCAAAATATTCACGTGCCATTAAGCCTGCTAACGAATCAGAGATTGAAAAGATGATGCAGGTGCTCAATCGTATGCACGAGGAAGACCCGACTTGGCGCATTGAGCAGTCGAAGGAACTTCGTCAGACAATCGTTCACGGTCAAGGTGAATTCCACTTGCGTACTTTGAAATGGCGTCTTGAGCACGTTGAAAAAGTTCAGGTTAAATACGAAGAGCCAAAAATACCATATCGTGAGACTATTACAAAGGCTGCTCGTGCCGACTATCGTCACAAGAAGCAGTCGGGAGGAGCCGGTCAGTTCGGTGAGGTTCATATGATTGTTGAGCCATACGAGGACGGCAAACCACTACAGGAGGTTTATCGTTTCGGCGGTCAGGAGTTCAAGATTAATGCTAAAGCTACTGAAGAGGTTGCACTCGAGTGGGGTGGCAAGCTGGTATTCGTGAACAGTATTGTTGGCGGTAGCATCGATGCACGCTTTATGCCTGCAATCCTCAAGGGCGTAATGGAGCGTATGGAACGTGGTCCGCTCACCGGCTCTTATGCTCGTGATGTTCGTGTTATTGTTTACGATGGTAAGATGCACCCGGTAGATTCTAATGAACTTTCGTTTATGCTTGCCGGCCGCAATGCGTTCAGTGCAGCGTTCCGTGAGGCTGGTCCAAAGATTCTTGAGCCTGTATACGATGTTGAGGTGTTCGTTCCATCGGATAAGATGGGTGATGTGATGAGTGATATTCAGGGTCGTCGTGGTATGATTATGGGTATGGAGAGTGAGAATGGTTATGAGAAACTTGCGGCAAAGGTTCCTTTGAAAGAGATGGCTTCTTACTCAACAACTTTGAGTTCGCTCACCGGTGGTCGTGCTTCGTTTATTATGTCACCTTCTACATACGAGCTTGTTCCTGGTGATGTACAGAATAAACTTGTTGAGGAGTTGGCTGTTAAGGACGAGGAATAATATTCCAATAATTGATAATAAAGAAAAGGACAAGCAAATTGCTTGTCCTTTTCTTTATTATGTTAAAAAGTGCGTATTTTTAGTAATTATGGTTTTGATTTAAATAATTTAGTTAATAAAACAACAAATAAATATTAGTATTATGTTAATTAATAAAAATTATTTTAAATTCATTGCTATATGATTTGTGAATATGAAAATGTAGAACTTATATTTGTGATATGAAAAAGATGACTATAAGTGCAGTTGCCGTTGTTATGGGCGTTTGTTTTGTGGCTTTGCTCTATTTGCAGGTTACATACATTGACACGCTTGTATCCATTCGTCAGGAGCATTTTTATGAAGGTGCGCGAAGGAGTCTGAATCAAGTTGCGCATAAACTTGAAATGGATGAGGTGCGTAAATACTTGACCGAGGATAATAGCGGCTATATTAAAAAAGGTAGCTTTGTTGCCGGAAATTCAATGGTTGTGCGTAGTTATACGACATCTACCAATAACGGAGGTGTGGTTTCTACAATAACAGTGAACACGGCTGTTCCTCGCAATCATCATCATCTGGATGAAGATTTCTTTATAAAGGATTTGAGTAAAGCGCTCACTGTCGAGGAGGCTCAGCGCCTTCAGCACGATGTGTTGAAGATGAGGGCAAAGTATCAGCGCGACGTGCTTGATGAAGTGATATTCCATATGCTTGATAATGCTGGCTCAAAACCGTTGAGGAGCAGAATTGAGAATTTTGAGAGTCTTGAACGCTATATATCGGCTGAACTGCGCGGAAATGGTGTTGATATGCCTTTTGGTATAAGGGTTCTTGATCATAATGGTCGCGATACTGTTTACAATAGTATTGGCGAGGATTATGGAAGATTGATAAAGCAACCGCTCTTTGAAAATGATAACTCCGTTCGTTCGGCAATGCTGGAACTTAGTTTCCCGCAATCGGCTTTGAACAAATTTATATATGGTTCGGTTAAATTTATGTTACCGTCGCTATTGTTTACATTTGTTTTGCTGATAACATTTGTGTTTACTCTGTATATGGCGGTAAGGCATAAGAGGATAACAAAGATGAAGAATGACTTTATCAACAATATGACCCACGAATTCAAGACACCTATCTCGGCTATTTCGTTGGCGGCGCAGATGTTGCAGGATGAGAGTGTTTCCAAGTCGCCCGAAATGTTCCAGCGACTCTCCGGGGTTATATCAAGCGAAACAAAGCGTTTGCGTTTTCAGGTTGATAAGGTTCTGCAAATGTCAATGTTCGATGATAAGAACACCGCAGCTCTTAATATGAAAGAGCTGGATGCAAACGAGCTTATATCGGGTATCGTGAATACTTTTGCAGTGAAGGTTAACCAGGGCGGTGGTGCCATAAAGACTAATCTCGAGGCGGCCGACCCTTACATAAAGGCCGATGAGATGCACTTTACCAACGTGGTTTTCAACCTGCTCGACAATGCCGTGAAGTACAGACGTCAGGATGTGCCCATTGAACTCGAAGTGCATACTTGGAATGTGGGTGGAAAGTTTATGATGTCGGTGAAGGATAACGGCATTGGAATGAAGAAAGAACACTTGAAAAAGATTTTTGATAGATTCTACCGTGTGCACACAGGAAATGTACACAATGTTAAAGGCTTTGGACTTGGCTTGGCCTATGTGAAACAGATTGTGAAGGCGCATCGTGGAACAATCCACGCTGAGAGTGAGAGTGGCGTGGGAACGACATTTGTAATTGTATTACCTTTAAAATAATTTATTATGGAAGAGAAACAGAGAATTTTGTTATGCGAGGATGACGAGAATCTGGGTATGCTTTTGCGTGAATATCTCCAGGCTAAGGGGTATTATGCCGAATTGTGTCCCGATGGTGATGCCGGCTATAAAGCTTTCTTGAAAGGTAAGTTCGACTTGTGCGTGCTTGATGTTATGATGCCAATAAAAGATGGTTTTACTCTGGCACAGGAGATACGTTCCGTGAACCCGGAAATTCCTATAATTTTCCTCACTGCAAAGTCGTTGAACGAGGATATTCTTGAGGGCTTTAAGATTGGTGCAGATGATTATATCACCAAGCCTTTCAGTATGGAGGTGCTTGTTGTGCGTATTGAAACCGTTTTGCGTCGTGTATGTGGCAAGAAGAATAAGGATAATGTACTCTACAAGATTGGTCGTTTCCTTTTCGATACACAAAAACAGGTGCTCACTGCCGATGGTCAGCAGACAAAGTTGACAACAAAAGAGTCGGAGCTGTTGAGCTTGCTGTGTGCTCACCGAAATGAGATTCTGCAGCGTGACTATGCGCTAAAGACAGTGTGGACCGATGACAACTACTTCAATGCTCGCAGCATGGATGTCTATATAACAAAATTGCGCAAACACTTGAAGGCCGATGAGAATATCGAGATTATAAATATTCACGGTAAGGGCTACAAACTCATCGCTCCCGATGCTGAAGTGTAAATAGTGTGTATCCAAATAAAAAAGCACCCCGCGGGGTGCTTTTTTATTTGGATTGAATTGAATCATTTACTTCTTTTCAATTTCATCGCCTATCTCTTTCTTTCCTGCATAGATGTAGGTAATGATGCCGATGATAACCAATGCTACAGAACCAAAGCTGATAGCGTTGTAGTTGTTCCAAGCCAATGTCATACTCAATGAAATGAGGACGGCACCGATAAGAATAAGGATGAATCCAATGAGTTGAATCTTTTTTGCCATAGTGGTATATGTTTTTTATTGTATTCTTTTGCAAAGAAACACATAAATATTAAGAGAACGAAATTTTTTAATAAAAAATAAAGGGTTGGGGATGCAAATAGTTGCCAACAGCTCCTTATCATTGCCGAAAAACGTTTTTTTCTCTGTTTTTACACTGATTGATGGTGCATTAAGTAAAAAGATGTGTAATGTCTTTTGTGTTTAAGAAAAAATATATATCTTTGCACCCGCGTTTAGTAAAAACGATTGTTTAACCAATTTATTAATTAAAAATGAATCAATACGAAACCGTTTTCATTTTGACTCCCGTTTTGTCTGATGCACAGATGAAGGAAGCGGTAGAGAAGTTCAAGGGCATTCTCACTGCTGAAGGTGCTGAGATTGTCAATGAGGAGAACTGGGGCCTTAAGAAACTTGCTTACCCCATTGAGAAGAAGACCACAGGCTTCTATGTAATGTTTGAGTTCAATGCAGAGCCAAAGGTTATTTCTAAGTTAGAGTTGCAGTATCGTCGCGACGAGCGCGTTATTCGCTCATTGGTAGTTAAATTGGACAAGTATGCTGCAGAGTATGCTGCCAAGAGAAGAAATTTAAAAGGTAATAAGGAGAACTAATTATGGCACAGACACCTTCAGAAATCAGATATTTGACTCCTCCTACAGTGGATGTCAAGAAGAAGAAATATTGCCGTTTCAAGAAGAACGGTATTAAGTATATCGACTACAAGGATCCCGAATTCTTGAAGAAGTTCTTGAACGAGCAGGGTAAACTTCTCCCACGTCGCATCACAGGTACTTCTTTGAAGTTCCAGCGTCGTATTGCACAGGCTGTTAAGCGTGCACGTCACTTGGCTTTG
>JAGCMB010000020.1 GCA_017646665.1 Bacteroidaceae bacterium | reverse complement strand
CACCGCTGATATTAGCCTTGAATGAAGCAACTTCTGCAACCTCATATACATAGTGGATAGTCCAACCGCCGGTTCCGGTGTTATAAACAGGAGTGCCGCTTGCACCATTCTGAATATTAATCCAGTTGCTGCCCTTTACAAAGCGTACAAGATTAGCGTCGTTGCTGCCTGTGATGTAAAGGTTTGAGTCGCCGTCGCCGTTGAATGTGCCGTCAACACCTGGAGCTGTTGCTGTAAATACTGCTGCATTCTCAATTGTACCAAAATCCTTTGGTGAAGAGGTCTGCATGTATGTGTCGCCTTTCTTCAAATAGTATGAACCTGCAACACCTGCCTGTACCGGCTCCCAAACAAAGATTGCATCGTTTGTAAACTCCTCTTCGCTGTAAGGCTGTGCACCTGTGTTGCCCACAAACCAACGGTTGTTTGTGTAAGAGAGGTTCTTGATTGCAATGTATGTGGGCCCGGTTTTTGCCATCAAATCACTTGCTGTAACCTGTGTGAGGTATGAAACTTCTGCGGGTTCTTCAGGGAGCTCGGGAGTTGCAACCTCTGTGTCTATTGTAACATTGAACAAACCATAGAAGCAACCATATGCTGTGTAGTTGTTGACAATGTTGATTTTGAGTGTTACGGTTCCGTCAGCAGCCTTGATAGGGGTACTTGGAACAAAATTCACTGTTACGCTCTCGCCACCGTTTGAGTTTACCTTGATTGCAACATCGTTGTGCTGAGCGATTGTTTCGTTATCCTGCTTCAAAATGAAATCGATGTGCTGTGCATTCGCATTGTCGCCTTGGAATGCTCCACCGCCATTTAAAGCTACGCTCTTTAGCGTGATGGCTGTGAATTCGTAGTTGTCGGGTACACCGGCAAGGGTGAATGTGATGACACCGGCTGCGTCACCGGTCATATCCTTTGTGTTCTTGTCGGGGCAAAGGATGCTTGAATTAGGGAATGTTTCGCTGTTTGCGCCGAATGCTTTCCAATTGTAGTTACAGGCGATAGTTGAGGTGATGCCCGTTGCATCCACATCACCTGTGCTTGATACGCTGACTGTTGCATCTGTGCCTGCTGCACTGTTGTTTCTTGAGAACGTCAAGTCAATTGTGTTCTGCGCCATTGCACCCATGGTTAGGAATACAGCGGCAATAGAGAGTAAAAATTTCTTCATATATTTAAATTTTGCATTATAAGTCATTATGAACGCAAAAATAGCTAACAGAAAACAATTTACCCCCCCATTTAGTTAAAAGATGTTAAAAGGGCGAGAGCTAAGGGGGCTAAGGGGGACTAAGGGTTATTAAGGGGGTTAAGGGCTATTAAGGGTTATTAAGGGGGCTAAAGGCTACTAAGGGGGCTAAGGGTGACTAAAGAAAAAACATTAGTGCTCCTTTGTTTCCCTTAATGTTCTTTAGTCTTCCTTTTAATCTCCCTTTAGTGCTCTTTTTAGAGCTCCTTAATAGCCTTCTTTTCTTGATTTCAATCTTTCGCGGGTTAGTTTTTCGCGGAAACCGCCCTCCTTTAAAAAACGTTCTCCGGCAGCTTGCAGATACTTGTAAAGCAGGTAGTCGGTTTGGTAAATAAGTACAATGGCAATATTTGCAATAACTTCATCGTTGCGTGTGCTAACGAGTTTCATCCAGAACTCTGTGTCATTGTGCTCGCGCCCCAGTTGTTGGGCGCAAACAAGTTCCTTGGAATGTTTTTCCCAACGGCGCAGGTTGTGTGTGCGTAAATAATCTTCGTAGTCGATCAACAGTTCTTGCAGGCTGCTTTTTGCTACATTCACCAGTTTAAGTTCTGTCTCTGCCGATGTGGCACCGGCTGCGTAACCTTCAACAATGTTTTGCTTGCCACTACGCGCAGCCTGCACCATTTGGTCGACAGTGCGGTCACCACGCTGCAAAAAACGCTGGACAAAATAACTAGTAATGTCGTAAATGGCTTCAGCCTTCTTGTAGCAAAGCAAATTACGGTAATTACCACGGTTGGGGATAAGATTTGCCATTGCAATGTTGTTTTATACAAAAATAACCCAAAGCAAAAGCAATTAAAAGAAAAACATAACTTTTTTTGAAAAAGAGTGAAAAAAGAGTGAAAAGGGAGCTAAGGGCTCTAAGGGTTACTAAGGGGGCTAAGGGCTATTAAGGGTTATTAAGGGGACTAAAGCATTAGTTGCCCTTAATGTTCTTTAGTTGCCCTTAGTGTTCCTTTCACTTTTTTGTGTTCTTTTTCCTTTTCAAAAAGTCATTTCTTATTTTTATTGCAAATATTATTATGCTGCAAGTGCCGGTTACTGCGTTGGTTATGACCATTGACCATATTATGCCCGGGTGGTGGAGAAGCCCTTGCAGCAAAAAGGCAAATGCACCTATTGCCATAAGAAGGAATGCCGACACGGAGATGCCGTCGGTGTTGCGGGTGCGTATGGTGGTTATTGCCTGTGGCAAGAATCCCAAAATAAGCCCTATGCTTGCTACATAGCCGCAGATGGTGTATAAAACAGTCTGTTCCATTGTTTTTTTATTTCATAACAATGGAAGTGGCGAAAGGGTTGTGCACAACAAAGGGCAGACACGCGGTCTGCCCCTATTCTTTTTTATTTCCCTCCGTTTCGCTCGTCCTTCTTTCAAAGAGGGAGAGTTTTTATATTCGTGTTACACTTTTTCAAACCGCATCATTGCCCAGCGGTTGTCCTCGGCGTAGTCGAGGTAGCGCAAGCCGTGCTGTGCCGCTTCGGCTTTGAGCACTTCCATATCGTCGGTGTAGAAACCGCTGATGAAGAGCAAAGAGCCGGCGTGCATTGCCTTTACATAGTTGCGGATATCGGCAAGTAGTATGTTGCGGTTGATGTTGGCTATTACAACGTCGAAGCAGTCGCTCTCCTTTATGGCGTCGGCACCGCCAAGGCGTACATCAATATCGGGGGTGCCGTTCAGCAAGATGTTCTCCTTGGCATTTTCAAATGCGAACTCGTCGATGTCTATGGCAACGACCCTGTTTGCACCGTGCTTGCGTGCAAGGATGGCAAGCAGGGCTGTGCCACAACCCATGTCAAGGACACTCTTGCCTGTCATGTCCTGGGCAAGGATGGCGCGCAACATGTGGCAGGTTGTCTGGTGATAGCCTGTGCCGAACGCCATCTTGGGGTCTATGAGAATGTCGTAGCGTGCTGCCGGAACATCCTTGTGGAAGGTGCTGTGGATTACGCAGTCCTGGCCAAGGACAATGGGTTGGAAGTAGTTTTTTTCCCACTCGGCATTCCAGTCCTCGCCCTCGATGAACTCTTGGGTGTAGGTAATTGCAAATCCTTCGAGGGGGAAGGTGTCGATAACTGTGGCTACTGCGTCGGCATCGTACATTGCTTGTGGGGCGTAGGCCGACATTCCGTCCTCTTCGGGGAGGAAACTCTCGAAACCGACCTCGGCAAGCAGGGCTGCGAGTACGTCGGTGGCAACCTCTTCATTGGGGGTTACTGTGAATTTTACTCTTGTATAATCGTTCATAGTTTTATTTGTTCAATATGGTTCTATATACTTTTTCTATTTTCTCGATAAAAATGGGAAACGACAGGTGTGCGTCAAAGGTTGCTTTTGCAGCTTTGCCAATGGCCTGGCGTTTTTCGCTGCTGACAAGGCTTTGCATTGCCGTGGCAAGGGCTCCGATGTCGTCGGGGGCTATGAGAATGCCGTCCTTGCCGTCGGTGATGTACTCGGGCTGTGCGCCGTTGTTGGTGGTTATTACGGGTTTGCCGTGTGCCATATATTCGACGACTGAGAGGCCGAAGGACTCACGCGCTATTGATGGGCAAACTCCTATGTCGGCTTTTGCTATGAGTGGGTGTATGTCGCTTGTGTGTCCTGCCCAGGTGACCTGCTGCGCTATGCCAGCGTTCTCGGCAATCGTTTGCAGCTCTTTCACATATTCCTGGTTGCCACTGCCTACAATGATTAGTCTTGCATCGGCGATTTGGGCTTGTGCAAAGGCTTTCAAGAGGGTGTCTATGCCTTTTTCGGGTGACAGACGGCCGTGGAACATCAAGGCGAGGCCATTGTGCTGTCCGTTGTCTGTTGTTGCCGGCAGTTGTTTTATGCTGTTGTGGATGACATGTACTTTTGCGGTATCGATGACCGGCGATGTGCTCATAAATTCGTTCTTTGCAAGGTGCGAAACGAAAATCATTGCATCGAGCCTGTTGTAGAGCGATTTTTTCTTTGCCGGCTTAACAAGGTGGCGTGTCATTACAATGCGTACATTGCTGTTGCGCGACAGCGTGCGTGCGCGCAGGGATGTGGTAGCATCCTTGAAGTTGTGCACGTGCAGGACAACGGGTTGCTCCTTGCCTATGAGCCTGGCGAGCCTGATGGGGCTTATGATGTCGATGTCACCCTTCAGTGCCATTGTGGTTACCGGCAAACCGGCATCGGTGAAACGGTGGGTGACGGCATTGATGTTGCGTGATACTATTGCAACGTCGTTGCCTCTTGATGCAAATTCTGTGGCTAGGTCGAGAACGTATTGCTCTCCGCCGCCCCATACTTTGTTCGATACCAGGTGAATTATTCTCATACTGTGTCTGTATGCGTGGTTTGTGTGTGCTAAGATAATGCTATTATGCCAAGATTATATCCTTGTTGCCTCTTTTTTTCGCAATGTGTGTCTGAAACGCAGGTAGAACATTATTCCGGCACTGGTGAGTCCAAAGGGGAACGACATCCACACGCCGGGTAGCCCAAAGTCAAGGATAAACCCGAAAATGTAGCCGGCGGGCAACGAAATGACAAAGTAGGCAATGAAGGCAAAGAGCATCATTGGTCTTACATCGGTTATTCCGCGCAGGGCATTGGCATAGTTACACTGCATTCCGTCGCCCAACTGATAAAGGATGAACGGTGTGGTGAGCTGCGCTACAAGCAGGACAACGTCGGTGCTGTCGGTGAAGATTGTGCCTATCTCGTTGCGCAAGGCAAAGATGATGGCCGATGTTATCACTGCCATGAACGTGATTAGATGGAAGCCCGATGCGGAAACTCTACGTATGTCTGCAATGTCGTTTGTGCCATTGTAGTTGCTCACCTTGACAGCGACTGCGGCTGCCATTCCATAGTAGACCATAAATCCCAACTGTCCCACGGTGCACATTATCTGGTGGGCAGCAAGTGCGGTTGTGCCAATCCAACCTACCATTATGGTGGTGAGGCTGAACGATGCTGTTTCCATTCCCATCTGTGCGGCAATGGGCAGGCCTATGAGAAAAAGCTCTCTTTGGCGTCGGCCTGTGATTCTTGTGTGCCAGAATCCGGTTGAATATGCGCGGTAACTTGCTCTCTTGAAGAATATGACAAGGGAGATGGCGAGCATTGCCATTCGTGACAGCAAGGTGGATATGCCGGCTCCAAGCAAACCCAGTTCGGGCAAGCCGCACTTGCCAAAGATGAGCAGGTAGTTGCCGATGATGTTGAGCAGATTGCCTGTCAGCAGTATCCACATTGAGGTTCTTGTGTCGGTAATGCCGTCGGCAAACTGCTTGAAGGCGTTGAAAAGCAGAATGAACGGTATTGACACCAGCAGGGTTATGTAGTAGGGGCGCATAAGCCCAAATAGCTCTACGGGCTGCCCAAGATTTTCAATGTTCAGATATAGTATCCACATTGCCAGCATCAGCATAAGTGCGATGCAACCGTTGGCAAGCAGGGCGTTCTTAAACATTCCGCCGGCCTCCTCTCTCTTGCCCTTGCCAAAGAGCTTGCCAATGATGGGGGTGAGACCGTATGAGAAGCCTGTGGCAAAGATGATGGCAAGGTTGAACATGTTGTTTACGAAACTTGCCGCCGCAAGGTCGTCGGTTCCGTGTCTGCCAACCATAAAGGTGTCTACAAAGGATACGAAGATGATTCCCAACTGTCCTATGACAATGGGTAATCCCAAACGGGTGAGGTCCTTGTAGTGTGCAGTGAATGGCTTCAATGTGGTGCGTGGAACGGGTTCAGGATAATGGGTTAACACATTAACCGATGCTTTGTCCTGTTTCTTCAAAATATTTTTTCATTACCAACAACGATATGATGTCTTCTGTTTCTTTGTTACGGAATTGGTTGACATATTCGTTGGCGTTCTTGATGATGGCTTTTGCCTCGTCGATGTGATTGTCGTAGTATTCAATGCGCTCGATAAGGTCGGAATAGTCGGGCTTTACCTCAATATAGTGGTGGTTGGGAATGAGTGTTCCCTCCATAAACCAGGTTTCGTATGTCGGACGTGGCATAACGGCTATTGAGTTGCTGGACATTACCCATTTGAGATTGCTGGCTACATCGTTGCCTTCGAGTGCCATAATGTAACGATAGTCGAGGTGCTTGGCGATTGACATATTCCCTGCACGCCATTTTTGGGGGTTGGTGGAGTGTGGGGCGGTGTCACGTGCATCGCACTTGGGGTGCTCGGCAAATTTCTCAATGAAATCCTGTCTGTTGGGCTTGCCGTGCACATATCCACGGAACAGTATCTTTGACATCTTTTTCTCGAATGGAACGGTGTCCTTGACAAAGAAAAAGTGGCGTACCTTGTCCATATTGAGTATTACGGAATTTGCGTTATTGCCTGCTATGGGGCGGCTTTTGACAATGGTGGGGTGCGCAGGGATGGTTGTTACATCTCCGCCTTCCAACAGCCATCGTAAGTCACGGCGGAAACAACGGGCATATTCGTATGAGTCAAAGAAATAGACACTGTTGTAATCCTTTTTTCTCTGTGCCGAGAGTGGCTTGGCACTGTCGGGGAGTTGTGCTTCGTTGAGCTTGTTGTAGTAGTTGACACGCTTTGCAATGTGTTCAAAATTGGGCAAGGCCGGGGCTTTGGCAAATATTCTGCGTGCTTTTATGCGCATTAGGAATTTTGGACATAAAAGCATTGAAAATGAACGCAGATAATATAGGAATTTGTTGTTTTTCCTGGCTTTCATTGTGGTGTCGGTGTTTGTGTTTCAGTTGTGTCGTTACATTATTGCGACGAGTTCCACTTCGAAAATAAGAGTGGAATATGCAGGGATGGGGCCATTGTCGCGTGTGCCATAGCCCAACTGGTATGGGATATATACCATCCAGCGGTCGCCTATGTGCATTTGTGTGAGTGCTATTTGCCAGCCGACGATGAGGTCGCTCAAGCGGAACGCTTCGGGGTAGCCGCGTTCCCAACTGTTGTCGAAGACTTTGCCGTTGATGAGGCTGCCCTTGTAGTTCACTGTCACGACGTTGCCACCGCGCGGACTGCGGTCGCCATCGCCCTGCTTGAGTATTTTCACGAGCACTCCTTGTGAGATTTCATAGAGTTCTTCCTCGCCGTCGCGCAATGCTTGCATAAAGGCTTCGTTGCGCAGCTTGTATTCGTTTGTCTTTGGTTGTTTCTTTGCCATAGTGTTTAAAAGGGGCTATTAAGGGTGATTAAGGGCTTATTATTCCTCACGCATCAGTTCCTCTATTGCGCAGCAAAGCTGGTCGGGGCACGATGTGGGCTTGCCGTTGCAGCTTATGCCTTTGAGGTGTGCAATGACATCCTCGTACTTCATTCCTGTTACAAGCTTGCTGATTCCCTGCAGGTTGCCGTTGCAACCGCCATAGAATTTTACGTTTGTTATTATGCCGTTCTCGCCCGACACTTCAATGTATCGTGCGCAGGTGCCGTGTGTGGTGTAGGTTATTGTTTTCATTGTCTTAAATAAGGTATCTAAGGATAACTAAGGGTGACTAAGGGGGATGTGATGATGTAGTAGCCTTAGTAACCTTAGTTATCCTAGTTGGAAATCATTACTTAATAAACATCTTTTTGCCGTCTATGATGTAGATGCCTTTGGTCGGGTTCTCAATCTTGCGGCCTGTGAGGTCGTAGATGCCTTTAATCTTTCCGCTTTCCGCTTGCACATCTTCAATGCCTGTTTCGCCATTGGTGTAGGTAAAGATGATTTCAGTGTTTTTGGTGACGTATGCCAGTTCGTCATATACGGCATTGCTCTCCTTGAGGGTGTAGCCTTCGATGATTGGGGTGAGCATTGTGAATTGGTCGCCACCCTTTACATAGCGTGTGCCACTTGCAAATTCGTTGCCTTCTTCGTCAACACACTTGTATGCCACAGTAAAGTAGGGGTGTGGGGTGTAGGTGTAGATGATGAATGGGTGGCCGTCGTCCCAACCGGTGAAGGTGTTGTTGGCATTTCCGTTCCAGTAGTAGTTGTTGCTTGTACCCTGTACGCTCCAGGTTGTGCCGTCGCTGTTGAGTGTGAATTTGAAACGCTCGGGGGTGCTGCCGCCGGTAACCAATGAGCCACGGAGCAGACGAGGAATGTACACTCCGTAGTTATTCACTACGGTGAATGTGTTGTTCTCGCCCTCGAGATTCCATACGAAACCGGGGTTGGCGTCGCTTATGCCGTTGGTTGTTGTGATGCCGTTACCAACATTTGTCACGCTCAAGAAACCGCTACGCGAAGCCTCGTCCTTTGCATTATATATAAGGTACGATGCTCCGCCCTGCAACTCGGTCACGGCTGTGCCGATGGCTGCTGCACCCATAATACCGTCGGTGGTATATACCGCTTCGATAACAGTGTCGGCTGTGGGGACGAAGTTCTCTTCGCCATCCCATGCCAGGCTCTGGAAGTTGAAGAATTCAACTTCCGGAGCTGCAACGGTGTGTGCCTCGCCAATGGTGCAAGGTGTGATTACCTCCTTTATGAGGTAGCCGTCGGGGGTGACGCAACGGTAGGTGACGCTGTTCGACACGCGCTTGTAGGTCACATTGACAATCTTGCTTGCTGTGACATTGTCAAATACCGGTGCATCTGTACTGCCTGTATCTTCGTATTTGAGAACCTCATAGTTCTCAATCTCGGGCGCAATGGCTGTGAACGGCTTGCCGGCAGTGGCTGCCTGGTAGTCGGTCTGCATCAGATTGCCGTTCTCGTCGAAACATGCATAGCATATGGTATATGCTTCTTCGAAAATCCATCCTGTTCCCTGTGGGTAGATACCACCCTTGCTCAGTGTGTTGGGGTATGTTGCTGCGCGCTCCGATGTGGGGTATAGTGCCTCTCCACCTGCTTTTAGACTGAAATCACCGCTCTTGGTGTTATAGACATTGGTGAGAGTCACACGCTCATTGCTCAAGGTGACAGGGGCATTGCTGTTGCTTATGTAACGGCCTGTTACATCATTGCGCAGTGCAATTGTCTGTCCGTTGTCGGTTATTTCGGCACTCTCAACCAACCACAAATTTCTGCCATATTCCTGTTGGGTCGCACGAACAATGTTGCTCTCGTTGTCATCGTACAACTCCCAGCCCTTGAATCGCTCGGTGTTGTTTATTATGCGGTAGAACTTGCCCACCTCGGGGTAGGCTATTTCAATGCTTGGCTCCTCGGCAACCAACGGGCGGAACTCCCAGATACCACCGTTGCCGTCGGCCGGGTCGCTCCACAGGTTTATTGAGTGGTTCTGTCCGGGGCCTGCATAGTTGAGACACATGTTGCCGTTGGATACCTTCTGGCTACGTATGCTGTAGTTGTAGTTGCCGTTACTGTTCTTTGAATAGGCCTTGTCGCCAAAGATGAAGTCATAGTGGCGGTTGTTCTCGTCATAGTCCCAACGGCCGGTGTTGTTCTCGGCTGTAGGTGTTCCCTTGATTGAACCGTTTGGCTTTGACTTGTTCACAATGGCCCAGCGCTGTGGGTTGGAGGGATCCTGCACGAATGCCCAGAGCTGCCAGTTGTAGCCCTCATTGTTCTCGTCCTCTATGACCTCGCTGTTCCACAGGCGGTTTGCTGGTGCAGTGCCTGTCTTGTCGGCAATGTTCATTCCTTCGCGCAACAACTGTATGCAGCGTCCGGCGCGGGTGTCGGTGGCTGTGGTTACAATGCGGTACCATGTCTTCTCCTCGTCGGTAGAAGCCTTTGGCATAACCTTGTCGTTATCCTTGTTGCCAAGGATGTAGTGACGGCCATAGTCGTAGTTGTTGTAGTTGAGCAAAAGGGTGTCCTTTGTGATGCGCTCCTGGAAGTCGCTGAAGTTCTTTTTTGCTGCCGGTGTCCAGCCTGTTTCGGCAATGGCTGTGAGGCGTGGCAAGGCAAGGTACTCGAGCAGGTCGTTGTCCTGTACGTGCTCGGTCCAGAATGTGCCCTGTACACCAATGTAGTACTTGTGTAGGTTCGTCGGTACGCTTGCCGGTATTGGTGCATAGTCATATACAGCCTTCACGTTGTCTGTTCCGTAACCGGCAACAGGTGGCTCGTCGGCATCGGTGCTCTGGCGACGGTTGATGTAGTAGGGGACCTGTGTGGTGATGATTGACTTCATGCCATTCTGTGCCGCTTTCAAAGCACATGGCTGTGCATTGCCAATCTCCCAGCACATCATTGTGCCGCCTGTACCCAAGATTTTCTCCTCGTCGGTACCGCCGGCGGTGAGGCTCTCGTTCCACATGATTACGGTGCGCTTCTTGTCACCCTCCTTTGAGGTCACATAGTCCGATACCTGGCGCACGAAGTGCGACTGCAACTGACGGTAGTTGGTGAATCCCATCTTTGTCATCATTGCCTGGCACTCGGCATTGCCCTGCCAAGCGTTTGTCGGTGTCTCGTCACCGCCGATATGTATCTGGCTGTAGGGGAACACCTCAATTACCTCGTCGAGCACGTCCTTTGCGAATTGCATTACCAATGGGCTTGCAACGTTGAGCACGTCGCTGAAGATACCGCCGCTAATCTGCACGCTGTGTCCGGCATTGGGGTTACAACTGAGCTCGGGGTATGCGGCGTTCACTGCGCAGGAGTGGCCCGGGAACTCAATCTCGGGAACAACCTCGATGTGACGCTCTGCCGCATATTCAACAATCTCGCGGCACTGCTCCTGTGTGTAGAAGTATGGGCCATAGGGCTCGTTGGTATAGTAACCGCCATAGTAGCGGTCGGTAATCCACGAGTTGCTGCGTGTTGCTCCAACGGTTGTAAGGCGTGGGTATTTCTTGACTTCGAAACGCCAGCCCTGGTCGTCGGTGAGGTGCCAGTGGAAACGGTTGAGTTTGTAGTATGACATCACGTCGATGATGCGCTTGATTTCGTCAAGTTCAAAGAAGTGGCGGCTCACGTCGAGCATAAAGCCACGGTATTCAAAGCGTGGTGCGTCGATGATGCTTACGATGGGGAGTGCATACTCGGTCACTGCCTCGTCCTTGACACCGGCCATCACATTGGCCGGGAGTATCTTCTTTATACTCTGGAATGCATAGTAGAAACCGTTGGCACATTTTGCACTGATGGCTATGCCGTCGGCTGTGATGTCCAGTGTGTAGCCCTCGCAACCCAAATCCTCGTTGCCTGTGTAGAGCGACATTGTGATGAGTGCGTCGGTGGCTCCGGCCTTGACTTCGACGGTGTAGCCTGTGACACCGGCAAAGTGGTTGGCGAACTTGGTTGCCTCGTTGGAAAGGCTGTCGGGCAGTTCTCCCGTTGAAATTGCAAATCTCTCAGGTAGAATGAGTTTTCCACTTCCCACTGTCATTGTTTTGGGAGCTGGGGTAAGGTTTACTCTACTGTCGGCCTTTGCAGCCATTGATATGCCTATGATAACGGCAAACAGCAATAATGTGAACTTTTTCATTGTTGTTTATGGTTTGTTGTTTTTTATAATTCAATCCTCTTCTGACCTTAGCGTAGGTAGGCAAATGTGGTATTTGACTGCTACTACGCGTGTTATGAAGACTGCCGCTCCGCACGCCAGATGGGTGAACAGTGGTGGCAGGCCGATGAGTGTGCATACTGTGAATACAACTCCGCCGATGATACAGGCCATTGCATAAATCTCCTTACGGAAAATGAGAGGTACCTCGTTGATGAGTACGTCGCGTATGACGCCGCCGGCAGCACCGGTCATTGTACCCATAATTATTCCAACCCATAATGGTAATCCACATTCAATGGTCTTCTGAATTCCTACAACGGTGAAGAGTGCCAATCCCACGGCGTCGAATACAAAGAAGGTGTAGTGCATTCTTATGAGATATTTTCTGAATATTATTACCCAAAGCAGGGCCAAGCCGGTACAGATTAGGTAAAAGGGATCGTGCATCCAGAATAGGGGCACGTCGAGCATTATGTCGCGTATTGTTCCGCCACCAATGGCCGTGGCTGCGCCTACTACGTATGCTCCGAACCAGTCGAACTGCTTGGTTGATGCAAGGCGTATGCCGCTTATCGCAAAGGCAAATGTTCCAATGAAATCTATGATGTCGATGAAGGTGATTGCTGCACCCCATCTGATTATTTCGTTTATGGTGTCCATTTATTATATAATGTGCGTTTTGTATATCTTCGCAAATATAGTGCAAGCCGAGAGGAGAACAAAATAAAATCTTTTGTTTTTTGCCTTTAAGCGTTGTGTCTGTTCAAAGATGACGTGTCCCTGGATGAAAATGTCCTTTTTATTTGTGTCGCGCGATTTTTCATGATAAAAATTTGTTCGTTAAAACAGAATGTCGTAGTTTTGTGATATCAAAATGATATTATTTTAAATTTTTATAGCTATGGATAACAAAAATGCGAAGGTTCAGGGTGCCGAAAAATTCATAAACCCTGCAAACGGTTGGGTGGCTCTGTTCTTGACACTATGTGGATTGATTGCCGGTGTAGCAGCTCCGGTTGCGTTGATTGTAAACGGCTATTCTGAGCTGTGGGCTATATTGCTCGTCATTCCGTTGGTGTCGCTGATTCTGATGTGCGGCCTTTTTGTGGTAAATCCAAATGAGAGCACTGTGATAACATTCTTCGGTAAATATATGGGTACTGTTGTGAAGAATGGTTTTTTCTTCTATAATCCGTTCGCGACAAAAAAGAATATCTCACTGCGTGCCCGAAACCTCAATGGTGAACCTATAAAGGTAAACGACCTTATGGGTAACCCCATTATGATTGGCGTGGTGCTTGTGTGGAGGGTGAATGATACTTTTAAGGCATCATTCGAGGTTGATGATTATTCGCGTTTTGTAGATGTGCAGAGCGAGGCTGCCATACGTAACCTTGCCGGTGCTTATCCGTATGACAACCTTGAGAATGAGGATGCAAGCATTACACTGCGCAACGGCGGCGAGGAGGTGAACGAATTGCTTGAGAAATCGCTCTCGGAACGTCTTGCCATTGCAGGAATTGAGGTGATGGAGGCGAGAATAAGTTACCTTGCGTATGCTCCGGAGATTGCAAGTGCTATGTTGCAGCGTCAGCAAGCTACTGCTATGGTGGCGGCTCGTCACAAGATTGTTGAGGGTGCTGTCGGTATGGTGCAGATGGCACTTGAACAGTTGTCGGAAAAGGAGATTATTGAACTCGACGAGGAGAAGAAGGCTGCAATGGTAAGTAATCTGATGGTTGTGCTTACAAGCGACAGGGCTGCTACTCCGGTGGTTAATACTGGTACTTTGTATCAATAAAGAGAGAGTTGGTATGGCAAAAGATAAGAAGTCTTTTGTTCTTAGAATAAACAGCGAAACGATGTCGGCGCTCGAAAAGTGGGCTGCCGACGAGTTTCGCAGTGTAAATGGTCAGGTTGAGTTCTTGATAACGGAGGCACTGAAAAAGACCGGACGTTTGAGGTGTGTGACCGACTCTTTGGATGGTGTAAATGATAGATAGTGGATTGTGCCTATGGATGGATTGTTGAATTTTTCTGTAGCTTTTGTGCTTGTGGCGTGTGCTGTGCTGGTGCTCATGGGTAAGGCCGACTGGATGATGTCGAAATACAAACTTGCATTCAAAGAACGTCGACTTGCTTTTGTGAAAATACGTGAGTATGATGCAAGGCGCACCCGTCCGTTCTTTGCGCTCATTTTCTTTATATTGGCGGCATTCTTGGTATTTGAATATCTCTTGCGCCCATTGCCCGAGTGGTGCACGCTCATTCCTCTGGCTGTGGTTATACCCATTCTGCTCTACATGGAAATCAAGTGCAGGAAAAAGGAATAGTCTTTTCCCCGCAGCACTCTTTTGACACTATTGATGTTGTGATATTTGTTTTTTTATTATCTTCGCCAAAGTATTTATGTAATTTATTTGAATTATGATAAAACAGGAGTGGATTGAAAAGGGATTTATCAATGAGGTAATCCCCGAGGGAATTGACCTAAAGGCTGAGATACGCCGTTTGTGCAAGGAGAAGAATGCTGTTGTGTTGGCGCATTATTATACAGATGGTACAGTGCAGGATGTTGCCGATTTTGTGGGTGACAGCCTTGCTCTTGCGCAGATTGCCGAGAAGACGACTGCTGATATTCTGGTTATGTGTGGAGTGCATTTCATGGCCGAAACAAACAAAATTCTTTCGCCCGATAAAAAGGTGCTGATACCCGACCTTAATGCCGGTTGTTCGCTTGCAGAGAGCTGCCCTGCCGAAGAATTGGCAAAGTTTAAGGCTATCCATCCCGACCACAAGGTAGTGGCTTACGTGAATACATCGGCTGCTGTCAAGGCTCTGACCGACATTGTTGTTACATCAACCAATGCGCGTGCCATTGTAGAGAGTTTTCCAAAGGATGAAAAGATAATTTTTGCACCTGACAAGAACTTGGGTGGCTACCTGAATGCTGTGACCCACCGTAATATGCTTTTGTGGAATGGCGGTTGTCACGTACACGAGCAGTTCTCGATAGAAAAGATTGTTGAGCTTAAGGCAACCCATCCCGATGCGAAGGTGCTTGCCCATCCCGAGTGCAAGAGTGGTGTTCTTGCTCTTGCTGATTTCGTGGGCTCTACAGCTGCTATTCTTGCTTTTGCCGAAAAGGACAATGCAACAGAATTCATTGTGGCTACCGAGAGCGGTATTCTCCACGAGATGATGAAACGTTGCCCCGAGAAAAACTTCTTGCCTGTGCCACCAATGACAGGCCCTTGTGCCTGCAATGAGTGTGCATATATGCGTCTTAATACGCTTGAGAAGTTGTATAATACGCTGAAATATGAATGGCCGGTTGTTGAGCTTGACGAGGAACTGCGGACAGAGGCAAAGAAACCTATTGTGAGAATGTTGGAGTTATCAAAATGAGATAGACAATAAAAATATAGGAACGCAATTGCGTTCCTATATTTTTATTGTCTAATGAACTCGACTATATGTGAAATAAGTTCAGGCTTTATAGGTAATTGGGGGTTGCTGTATGTTGCCAATTGCGCCATTCTGTCGTTGGTGTCGCACTGCTTAAGTACGTGGTTCATATCCTTTACAACATACAGTGATGATGCCTGATGCGCTGCGTGAAGTCTCTCGGCCTCCTCGACTCCTACTTGAATATCCTTGTCGCCCTGTAGAATGAGCACGGGAATGTCAAGCTTGGCAATTTCTACTGCCGGGTTGTAGGCAAACCAAGAAATGAGATAGGGCTGTACGCTCTGGCGATAGAGTGCTGCAAGATAGAATGGTATTTGTTCCACTGTGCGTCCCTCTCGAAGCTCCTTGGTGATGGCTGCCGACTCCTCTTGTATTTGTGCCGGCTGTGCCTGCATCTGCTTTTCCAAGATTTCGTATGCAGGGCATCCGCAACCCGATATTGAGATATAACCTTTTACTGCCTTGCTGCGTTTTGCTGCTACCATTCCAATTAGTGAGCCTTCGCTGTGTCCGGCGATGATGACCTTGCTGAAACGGCTGTCGCCGGCAAGTTTGTCGGCCCACATTGCTGCATCTTCAATATAGTGGTCGAAACGCAAATCCTCCTCTTTTGTGCCGGCTGCCGTGCTTTTGCCAATGCCGCGCTTGTCATAGCGCACTGTTGCAATGCCGTTGTTGAGAAGCTCCTGGGCAAGGTAGAGCAGCGAGTTGTTGGTTATTCCGGCACCAATGGTGTTGCCGTTCATATCAGTGGGGCCACTGCCGGCGATAATGATTACCACAGGACAGGGAGCGTCACTGTCGGGGTACATCAGTTTGCCGTGTATGTCACCTGTCGGGGTGTTTAGGGTTATATCCTCCTCACCTGCAAAAAGGGATGCTGTAGATAATAACAGTGCCCAAAAGATTGTAAATAGACGTTTCATAGTCGCTTGGTTTTTGACAAAAATATATGTTTTTTTGATTTCAACAAAGAAACGGTATTTTAATTAGACAGAAGTACATAAACCAACGTGCCGTTGGTTACATAAGGTCTTTATGTGGCTCAATAGAAATTTACTGTGGACTCGCTTTTGCTTACTATTGTATTCTACGGCAGTCATCAACCTTGATTGTTCACATTTATTTTCTTCAAGTCTTTCTATCATGTCCTTTGGTCGCCCCAAAGGACCAAAGGGCCCGGCACGCGGAAAGCCCAGTCTGACGGTTCTTTGTTCAGGAGTCGCAAGCAACATCCTTCAGTCAAACCGGGTACTAAAGCACACTCCTTTGGGGAGCTAAAGCTCCCGTCGTCGCAAACATTGCTCGCCCGCAATGGTGCCACTTGAACCTTTCTGTTGATTTTTGGGTGATGCGGATCTTCCTCAGTTAGTCACTCGCTTTCAGCGAGCACCTAACTAGCGGGCGAACATACCTCTCACTTAATCCAAAAATCAACAGGCTTCAAGCTGTGTCCTTTAACGGTGCCGGTGTTTCTATGATATCACCATTGTACGCAGCAAAGTCCGCGGAGTATTCCATTGCAAGGCAAATTCCCCGCCAACGGCGAAACGGCACCGTTGAAAAATCCAACGCAAGGCCGCTTGTTTTCAGGCCATTGTGCGAGGCTGTTTGAACGTAACGCGGGTATATATTATCTTAAATAGCCGCGTGGAGTGAGTTCCGCAGCACCCTGAAAACAAACGAAAGCCTGGAGAGACGAGTAAGCGCCTGACTGAGGGCTCGCAGTATGCGGCGTGAACAAAGGGCGCTTGCGAAGATTTTTCCCGTGTGCCGAAGTTTTTCGTACTTTTTTCTAAAAAGTACAAGATAGAACGAAAACAATAAGAATATAAGACAACTGATTAAGGGTAAAATCTACTGCCTAAAATT
>JAGCMB010000019.1 GCA_017646665.1 Bacteroidaceae bacterium | reverse complement strand
TCACCTTCGAATTCGATAGTCTCTTTTGTGTTGCAGGTAGACTGCGAAAGGAAGCAGTCGCCATTTGACATGTCCTTGAATACAACCGGACGATAAGCTGCGGGATGAATGTCTTTTTTCATTATTTTATTGTTTTTAAATTATATATTTGCTTTCACAAAAATTGTGTGCATAACTTTTCGAGGTGCAAAGGTAACTCCTTTTAAGCAAACGGCAAAACTTTTTTGCTCTTTTTTGTCTTATTCACAAAAAATACTTGAGCCCAAACGTATGTGTGTACTGCCGTGTTCAATTGCAATGGGGTGGTCATCGCTCATTCCGGCCGAAATTATGTTGAATCTTCCGTTGTTTGCGAAATGCTCTTTTTTTATCTCGTTGAACAACTGCTGTGCTTGAGAGAATTCATTGTGCAACTGTGCTGTGTCGTCGGTGTTGCTTGCCATACACATTATGCCGCGTAACTCAATGTTTGCAAGATTGCGCCATTCGCCTTGTGCAAGCAGTTCGCGGCACTCCTGCGGTGTGAGGCCGAATTTCGTTTCCTCCTGTGCAATGTGTATCTGTAACAGGCAGGGGATTCTGCGGCCGGCCTTCGCTCCTTGTCTGTCTACCTCGCATAGTAGCTTGTAGCTGTCTATGCTGTGAATCAGGTGCACAAACTGGGCAATATATTTAACCTTGTTTGTTTGCAAATGGCCTATAAAATGCCAGTTGATGTCTTTGGGCAGTGCCTCGTGTTTTGCAGTGAGGTCTTGCGCCTTGCTCTCGCCAAAGTGGCGTTGTCCGGCGTCATAGGCGGCCTGTATAGCGTCGATAGGATGGTATTTTGACACGGCAATGAGCGTCACACCTTGTGGAAGGGTGGCGCGCAGTGCCGTTATCTTTTCGCCTATGTGGTTATGCTTCATAGTGGAAAATGTCCACAATTGGGCTTTCGTTCACCGATGCGAGATTGTAGTCCATGATGGAATCCTCCATATGCTTGTTGAGGTTCTTGACGGCGTTTGTAACATCCTCGGCCTTTACAAGTATTACAACCGATGACTTCTTCTCCTTTGCCGACACCTCGTCGATGGTTACCATTGTGATTTTGCATTTAAACCACTTGTCGGCAGTCTCGCTCTGGCTGTCAACAAGCTCGTTGTACTTTGTGCGCTCCATCTTGTTGATGTTGAACTCGCCTGTCACTTGTGGCTGCAGCTCCTGTGTGATGCGCTTCTCAATCTCGGTGAATGTGAAGCCTTGTACCAAATAAACTTCGTTTACTTTTGTGTTCAGGCCCTTCTCTCCTGCGCGTTCGTATGTTACTTTTACTTCGAACCAACTTTGTACCATAATTATAATGTGCTTTTTATGTTATAAATAATTGTTGCGGTTACAAAGTTAGTAAATGAAAAATGTTATTTGTTGCTTTTTTACTTTTTTATGCAAAATATTTTTTTCGGCAGTTGTTCAGACGCAGGACTTTTGCCAAAAGACTATATTCTTCATTATCCTCGTCAAAATCGTACTCCTCGTCAATGTAGCCGTCGTTCTCCCCGTTGCCCTCCTCGTCGTAATCAATTTCGTCGTCTTCGGCTTCGCTGGGTATGAAATCTTCATCGTCGTCGTCGCTGAACGTGAACTTTTTCCTTTGGTACAGGACGGCTTCTCCAAGAGGGTTGAATCCCAATATTTCAAGTTCCTGGTAGGGTGGCATAGGCTCCCCGTCTTCGCGTGTAAGAGCGTCGATTAATTCACTTAATTCCTTGTCAATCATAATATGCGTTGTTTTAAATTTCTCTTTCTCTCTCAATTGAATGGTTGCCTATTTTGTGCCTCAGGTACTCGCGTGCAAAGAAATTCTCGTTGTCTACGCGGTTGAGCAAATTCTCTTTGTATTCGGTGAAAGAGGCTATGCTGCGTCGTGCGACACCGCTTTCCATCGCCGCAAGTGCAACGGCCGATGATACATTGGTGAGCAGTCGCTTGTCGCCGGGCTTGGGCAGGATATATTCCTTGCCGAAAGAGAATGTTTTGCCATATTCTTCTTTACTTCCGTTGCTTGTATCCTCTTGTGCAATTGCCGCTATGGCTTTTGCAGCAGCAATCTTCATTATCTCGTTTATTGTGGTCGAGAGTGTGTCGAGCGCTCCACGGAATAGATAGGGGAATGCCAAAAGATTGTTTATCTGGTTGGGATTGTCGTTGCGTCCGGTGGCAACAACAGCGTCGGGGCGCACTGTCTTGGCCTGTTTGTAGGATATTTCGGGTACAGGGTTGGCAAGTGCGAATATTATTGGTGAGGGTGACATTGATTTTACATCGCTCTCGGTCAGAATGTCGCCTCTTGATAATCCAATGAAGACATCGGCGCCATTGATGGCTTGTGACAAAGTGGTTGCATTGCTGTTGATGGCAAAGGATGCTTTTATCTTGTTGAGGTCGTTGCGCGCGGTGTTTATTACTCCTTTGCTGTCGAGCATTGTTATCTGTTCTTTTGATATGCCCATCTCCATCAGCATTTTAGCACTTGATATAGCCGCAGCACCGGCACCGCATATAACAATCTTTATGTTGCCAATCTCTTTGCCTGTGACAGTGCAGGCGTTGAGCAGTGCGGCAGCGACGGTTACGGCTGTTCCGTGCTGGTCGTCGTGTAGCACGGGTATGTCGAGCAGTTCGCGCAGACGCTTTTCGATATAGAAACATTCCGGTGCTTTTATATCTTCAATATTTATGCCACCGAAGGTGGGGGCAAGAGCCTGGATGGTAGCAACTACCTTTTCGGGTTCTTCGTCGCTGATTTCAATGTCGAATGCATCAATGTCAGCGTATGTCTTAAAGAGCATAGCCTTTCCCTCCATCACGGGCTTCGATGCCAGCGCGCCACGGTTGCCAAGTCCCAGTATCGAACTACCGTTGCTCACTACGGCCACCAGGTTGCCTTTATTGGTGTATCTATAAGCCTTCCATCTCTCCTTGCTGATTTCCATTGCCGGTGCGGCAACTCCCGGTGTGTATGCCATTGACAGCTCTTCTGGCGTGTCAATGGGTTTGCTGGCTATTGTCGAGGTCTTGCCTGGCTTTTTGGCACTGTGGTATTCAAGTGCTCTGCTTTTAAAGAAATCGTCCATATCTTTTTATTATTCCAACAAACGCCGTGGCATTTTGTTTGCACATCTTTGTCGTTTCACTTTAAAAATGTATCTTCGCGGTATAATCTTTATGTTTTTATGGAGAATTTTTTGGAGCTGTTGAAACAAAGACGTAGTTCGCGCGTGTTTACCGACGAACTGATAGATAAGGAGGCTGTATGTAGCCTGATGAAAGCGGCGCTTATGTCGCCGTCGGGGCATAGGATTAATCCCTGGGAGTTCATTCTTGTTGAGGATAAAGCAGTGCTCAGGGCTTTGTCCAAGAGCAAGGAACACGGTGCCGGCCTGCTCGAGGGTGCGGCTATGGCTGTTGTAGTGCTCGGTGACACGACAAAGACCGACGTATGGATTGAGGATTGTTCCATTGCGACGATAATACTTCAGCTTGCAGCCGAGGATTTGGGCTTGGGTAGCTGTTGGGTACAGATACGTCGACGCAAGGATGCCGATGGAAATGTTGCCGAAGATAATGTACGCAATCTGTTGAATATCCCGGCGCACTATGCAGTGCTCTCTATCGTTGCTCTTGGGCATAAGGCACGCGAAACGCAGCCTTTTGACGAGGAGAAGATGCAATGGGATAAAATACATTTAGGAAGTTTTGGAAATGAATGACAGAATAGTCCTTGTGGGTGCCGGTAATATGGCTACGGCTATTGCATACGCTCTAAAGGAACGTGGTAGCGCTCCTGTAGCCGTGTGGAGCCGTACGCTTGAGTCTGCGGCATTGCTTGGCGGTCGGGTGGGGTGTGCTTTTACTGATGACCTTGCTTCGTTGCCGCAAGCAGACATCGTTATAATATCGGTAGCCGACAATGCTTTGCGCGATGTTGCTGCTGCGGTGGCTCAACGCTTTCCCGATGCATTGCTGTTGCACACTGCCGGCAGTGTGCCTATGGATGCCCTGCGCGAGGCGGGAGCGATTAATTACGGCGTTCTCTATCCGATGCAGACGGTGAACAAGAATAGCGTAACATCGCTCGAGAATGTGACGACATTCATTGAGGGATGCAATGACTCTGTAACGGCTCAAATTCGTCGAACGGCTGAGATTATCAGCAATAAGGTGGTATATGCAACAAGCGAGCAACGTTGCTCGCTTCACGTTGCAGCCGTTTTTGCTTGTAACTTCCCCAATGCGGTGTATAATATGGCTTGCGAACTGTTGCAGCGTAACGGATTGCCTTTCGATGCAATGTTGCCGCTTATTGATGAGGCTGCAAGCAAAGTGCACCGTATGTCGCCACTCGAGGCGCAGACAGGTCCGGCACGTAGGGGCGATGAGAATGTTATGAATGCTCACAAGGCGATGCTCGACGATGAACTTGCCAACATATATGAAACATTGAGCAATTATATAATGAAAAGAAACAGATAATATGATAAACTACGACCTTAAAAAGATAAAGGCACTCATCTTTGATGTTGACGGAGTGCTTAGCCGTGAAACAATATCAATGTACCCCAGTGGTGAACCAATGCGTACCGTGAACATAAAAGACGGATACTCTCTGCAACTTGCTGTGAAAGCCGGCTTCCACGTGGCAATAATTACCGGAGCACGTACCGAGGCTGTCAAAGTACGTTACAATGGCCTTGGTATAAAGGATGTGTATACCGGTGCGTCTATCAAAAAGGATTGCCTTGAGGAACTGATGCTGATGTATGAACTCTCCCCCGAAGAAATCCTATATATGGGCGATGATATACCCGACTATGAGGTTATGCAGATAGTGGGCCTTCCTGTTTGTCCTGCCGATGCAGCGGTTGAAATAAAGCAACTGTCAAAATATATCTCTCCCATCAATGGCGGCGAAGGTTGCGGACGCGATGTCATTGAACAGGTTATGCGTGCGCAGGGTAAGTGGATGGATGAATCTAATGCATTCGGCTGGTAACTGTTTGGTTTTCTAAAATGGTGATTGCCGCGTTATACAAGGCGTCATAAATCCTCATTTACTTCAAGTAAACTCCGGTGTTATGCCGCCTTGCAAGCCTTGCTCTCACTCATTTTATAATAACTAAACCATTTACACTTTTTATTGAACAAAACGCGAACTAGTTTCTCGTGCTTTTTACTTTAAGCAAAAGCACTCATACATTTTATAATAACTAAACCTTTCCGCTTTAACCACACTGCGTGTGATTGAACCTGCTCACGCTCGCTGTAAAAGCTCAAGCAAGCTTGGCTTTTGCTCACTCACTCGCAGCTTTCACCTTTCACCTTTCACCTTTCACTTTATATTAACTATGCTTGATAATTTAAAGAAATACAGAATAATACTTGCGTCGGCATCGCCGCGTCGCAGGGAGTTGCTCGCTGGGCTTGATGTCGATTTCGTGGTGCGTGCATTACCCGATGTCGATGAGTCTTTTCCTGCCGATTTGCAGGGCGGTGATATTCCATTATATATAAGTAAAAAGAAGGCCGATGCCTATCGTCCCGTGATGGCAGATGATGAACTTGTGATTACAGCAGATACCATTGTGTGGCTTGATGGGGTTGCGCTTGGAAAGCCTGCCAATGAGGCTGATGCAAAGCGAATGCTCCGCAATATGTCGGGCAAGGCTCATTCGGTATTTACGGGTGTGGCAATCACAACCAAGCAGGAACAGCGTTGCTTTGTAGCAAAATCCGATGTTACATTCGCCGAACTTACTGACGAGGAAATAGATTACTATGTGCAAAAGTATCGCCCAATGGACAAGGCCGGTTCCTATGGCGTGCAGGAGTGGATTGGCTACATTGGTATAACCGGAATTAATGGCTCATACTTTAATGTTATGGGGTTGCCGGTGCAGAGGCTGTATAGCGAGCTCAGGAAGGTGAAAAGTGAAAGGTGAAAGGTGAAAGGTGAAAGG
>JAGCMB010000001.1 GCA_017646665.1 Bacteroidaceae bacterium | reverse complement strand
TATAGCACACAGAGAGCTTTGACAATGTTGGTAGGTAAGCGTCGTTCACTCCTCAACTACTTGAAGGAGCGTGACATCAACCGCTACCGTGCTATCGTAGCTAAGCTCGGCTTGCGTAGATAATCTGCGTCAAGAAAGATTAAATCGCGGGATTTCCATTAGGAAGTCCCGCGATTTTTTTGTGCTTAGTTGTGGTATCTTGATGGCTCACCTGCAAAAGTTTGGGAATCGTGTAATAGCTTTTGCTTTTGCTCGTCATTGTGTTTTATGGCAGTTTAACTTCGTTCATACATTTTGTTTGTAAGCAAGGTTTCCAAACACTCACTTACCCACAATCTTCAACCTTAATTGTTCACTTGTATTTTCTTCATCTCTTTCTTTCATGTCCTTTTGGCGCCCAAAAGGACCAAAAGGCCCGGCGCCGGCAAAATCAGTCATAACAGCCTTTTGCTCACGAGTTGCAAGCAACATCCCTCGGTTGGCTGTTATTTGCCAACAAATCCTTTCATTCTGTTTTTGGGTGGTGCGGAACTCCTTCAGTTAGCCACTCGCCACAGCGAGCGTCTAACTAACAGTCAAACAGTCCTGCCACTTTGTCCAAAAACAGAATGGGATTTGTCTGTGATTTTGATGCTGCCGGTTTTTCTTTTACATTACCATTATACGCGGTAACACCGTTGAAAATTGCGAGTAATCGAGTGTGGGGAAAGTTGTTTACACACAAAGCGAGCGGAAGCAATTTCAACCAAGTTAAAAATCAAATGGAGGACCGCTTGCTTTCAGACCATTGCGCGAGGCTGTCTGAAAATTGGTGCTTTTTACTTTGTCACCTTTCTCCTGACAAGAATAGAAACCACAATCATCACTCCAATGCACATGGGGTAGTAGAGGCTCGGGATAATTTCAAGTGGCGAAACCTTTGCCAGTCCCGATGCCATGAGCAGCTGTGCACCGTATGGTATCACTCCCTGCACAAAGCACGATGTGGTGTCCATGAGGCTTGCTGTGCGGCGCGGTTGAATGCCGAACTTCTTTGATATGTCGCGCGAGATATCGGCCACCGTCAGAATGGCAATGGTATTGTTCGCTGTGCATATGTTCGCCAGCGCAGTCAATGCAGTAATCGCAAACTCTGCCGCGCGCTTTGTACGCATGCGCAGTGTCACGATGCGTATCAGGAAATCGATACCACCATTTACTCTTACAATCTCCAACAGGCCGCCTGCAAGCATTGTCACAAGAATAAGCTCCGTCATTCCCATAATGCCGTTGCCCATCTCTGTGAATATGCTTATGCCGCTTACCGTGCCGTATGCAATGCCCATCGCGCCGGCAATAATGATACCTAATATCAGTACAAGCAGTACATTCATTCCAACTAGCGCGCACACAATGACGGTGAGGTAGGGGATGCATTTGACCACATCGTTTATGGTAATGGCCGTAGTCTCAATCTCATCAATACCATTGCCACTGAACGCGTAGAGCAAAAGGGTAACGACTGCTGCCGGCATAACAAGCCTGATGTTGGTGCGGAACTTGCTGCGCATAGAACATCCCTGTGTCTGTGTGGCAGCGATGGTGGTATCCGAAATGAACGAGAGATTGTCTCCAAAGAATGCACCACCCACAACAATAGCCACAAGCCATGCCGTGTCACAGTTCATCTTTGCTGCCAGTGCGGTAACAACTGGTGTCAATGCAACAATAGTGCCCACTGATGTTCCAATAGAAAGCGATATGAAGCATGCCGCAATGAATATTCCTGCCGGTAGGTAGTTGCTTGGGATGAGGTTCAGTGTCAACTGTACCGTGGCATCCACTGCGCCCATGGCCTTTGCAATCGCGGCGAAGGCTCCCGCAAGCACGAATATCCATATCATATACATTATGCGCGTGTTGGCTGCACCTTTCGAGAAGTGCTCTATGCGCTCATCTATTGTATTGCCGCGTGTAATAGCCACTGCATATATCGATGCCACAATGAATGCCGTTGCAATTGGTATGCGGTAGAAGTCTCCGGCGATTATTGAGCCGGCAAGGTATATTGTGAGCAGTACAATTATTGGTGAAAGGGCAAGCAACCCGTGTCGTGTGTTTATCTTTTGCATGGTGTAGATGTTTTCCTGTGCGAAGATACAAAAAAAAGTAGTGCGCCCGAAAGGCGCACTACCATTATATGTTGCTTAAGCGTATTGTTTATTACTTAACCAATACCTTAGCATTGCGGATTACGTTGCCGTTCTGCATCTTTACAACGTAAACACCAGCCTCTGCTGCTACAGTTGCAGGGTTCTTCACGAAGTTAACGAACTTGCCGTCAACTGTGTAGATCCAAGCCTTCTCAACGTTGTTGAATACGATAGCACCCTCAACGCCCTGAGCTGTAGAAACCTCGTTTGAAATGTTGTTTACAGAAGTGTTGCTGTCTTCTGTACCACCGGCAAGGCAAACTGGCTCATCTGCTACGCCCTGGTCACGAGTATCGGCTGCAACACGTCCTGGGTTATTACCGCTGATTTCTGCAGTAAAGTCAATTGTAAAGCCCTTTGCATGCAAACCTGTTGGGAGGAACATACCTGCAAACCATGCATCAGAGAATACAATACGCAGGCGGCTCTTGCCTGGAGTCGCATCTTCAGGAACTTTGAAACTGAATGTCAAGCCTGGGTTCTGGAACGCTGGTGTTGCCGCACGGATTGCACCTGCTTTGAAGAGGCGCTCACCGGTTGGTGATGTAGCTTCGCCATCAGAACCGAGTGTGCCTTCCATTGGAAGTGGGTCGTCAAAGTTGCCGCTTGCATTCAAATCGAGCCAACCACCGGCAAAACACCACTTCAAACCGTCACTGTAATCAGCACACTTGATAGTCATTGTAATCTCCTGACCCTGCTCTATCTTAAGAACCTGATCGCGTGCATCGGCATACTGTGAACCGTCGGCTACAGGACCGCTTGCAGAGTAGTTGAGGTCCTGTGTTGCACCTGTTGTTGTAATCTTCTCAACATAACGCTGCTGACGTGCGATGTCTGCGCCTTCACAAGCTGGATCCATAGCACTTACACCATAAGTATCCTCAACAATCTCTTCTGGGAGTGAGTTCTGGTCGCCACGTGCTACCTTTACCCAAACAATTGGAGAATATGTCTTGAGGTCTGTAGAAACGGCGCGTACACCAATATAAGGTGTCTCTTCGGCATTCGCAAAGTTGATGTTTGAAACAATAGTTGCCCACTGTGAAGTTGTACCAACCTGAGCAACTTTGCCATCTTCGTTCATCTTCATCATGATTTCGAAGTGGTCGATGTTTGCCTCGTCATTATAAACCAAGCCCCAATTAGCGCGGTCTTTTGCTGTAGCGTTGATTTCCCAGTGAAGCTTTACAGTCATCTTGTTCTTGTACTCGTTCTTAACCTCTGCAACAACGTTCTTTACAGTAGCTGGAGCTACGGCTGCACTGTGGTCGTTGATTTCAAGTTTACCCACATAGAGCTGGTAGTCATTGTTGTTGCCCTTTACGCGCAAACCAATGCGTTCAACGATGTCACCGTTGGTAATGTCTTTAAGGTCAAATGCCTTCTCTTCCCAAGTGTTGCCTGAGAGCTCGCCATAAGGATATTCCAACCATTCGTTGCTACCTGCTTTCTTGATGATAAGATAAAGGTTTGAGTTCTTTGTATCCTTCAAACTCTTTACAGCCAACTTTGCATATGCAACTGCGTTTGCTTTGAGAGATGTCTTGTAAAGAACGATATCTGTACCATCTTCTGTTGCAGCACCTGTAAGTTCAATACATGAACCGCCTGTGTAAGCATCGAGGTGAGTGTAGTTAACGTCAATGTCATTGCTTACCTCATTGGTGTTAGACTTCAAGCGCAACCAGCGGTATGTAGGAACAAGGTCTTGAGCACCCATATTGTACCAAGTACTTGCGTGAGCCATCTTACCGTTGTAGTAGTAACGGTCGCCGTTACCAAGTGTAAAGTATGTACGGAAATGCAAATCGCCCTGGATTGCAGAACGCTCTGGAATCCACTGTGCAATACCTGCAAACTCTACCAATGGGAGCTTGTCGCCATCTTTTTCCCAATTGATTTTACCGCTGTTTACAGTTGTTACTTCTGGACGGATGAGTGGGTTACGGTTACCACCTGAGAAACCGCGCTCAAGCAGTCTCTGGTAGTTGCCCTGTGTATCATAAGCGTCAGCACCGCTGTTGTAGCTCATGAAACGGCTCTGGCCGTGCTCACCCCAAAGGCAGATACCACAACGGTGTGCCGCGTCGATGAGTTCATCATCCCATCCTGCATCATAGTCGCCACCGTCAAGTGCTGTCCAACGGCGATCCATGCCTACAATCCAAACGCCAGCATAAAGGTCTTCACTGGTACCCATAGCTTCTTCTGTCGCAAGAACTGATTCGCCAATACCCCATGAGAAGTCTCCATTGGCATAGTTGAGCATTGTAGCGTGAGTGCGGCCTGTATTGTTACCATATAATGAATTTACATTGCCGCTGTTTAGTGTTGAAATTGCTGTGTAAATAGCACTGTTGTAATTTGTGAAACCAACCTCTGCTGCATATTTGTACAACTCCTTATGGAAAGCAATAATATTGTCTTCTGCATAGCTGTTGTCCTCCCAGTTGTAGTTGATACCGTCTGCACCAAAGAACATCAAACAGTTGATAAGTGGCTTCACGTACATGAAGTTGCCGCTGTTGTCCTTCTTTGTAATAAGTGCGCTGTATGCACCGTCACCGCTGCCGGCTGTCCAGCTCTCGAAGAACTTGATACCGCTCATG
>JAGCMB010000018.1 GCA_017646665.1 Bacteroidaceae bacterium | reverse complement strand
ACGGTGAGGAGTTGGTTAAGAAGATGGAGAAGAACGGTGCTAAGGCTTACCTCGTTAACACAGGTTGGAACGGTACCGGCAAGCGTATCTCAATCAAGGATACACGTGGTATCATCGACGCTATCCTCGATGGCTCAATCGATACAGCTCCTACAAAGACTATCCCACACTTCGACTTTGTTGTTCCAACAGAGTTGCCAGGTGTTGACCCTGCAATCCTCGACCCACGCGACACATACGCTGACGCAGCTCAGTGGGAAGAGAAGGCACTTGACTTGGCTGGCCGTTTCATCAAGAACTTCACCAAGTACACAGGCAACGAGGCTGGTAAGGCTCTTGTTGCTGCAGGTCCAAAGCTCTAATAAACGCTTAAACCTAAATACGGCGTCTGCTCCTTGCGGAGCAGACGCTTTTTTGTTTACAAGACAAAAGGGATGGCACACCCCGGAAATCTCCAAAACACTTGAAAAACACCTATATATCATATAAAATAACAAACCTATTCTGCAAAAATCGTTGTGTAATGAACAATAAAATTGTACTTTTATACTCTCAAGCACAAACTGAAGTGAATTAATCAAATTCAAAACAATAACTATGTCTTTAATAAGAGTCCTTTTAGCAATTTTCTTTCCACCGCTCGCTGTCATAGATAAAGGATGCGGCTCCTTCCTCATTATAGTGTTGCTCACCTGTTGTGGTTGGGTACCCGGAGTCATTGGTGCATTGGTGATACTTAACAAGGATTAGTGATGCTCGACACAGCGACCATAGAATTTATAGCCAAGCACCGCAACGACGACATACGCACGCTAGCCTTACAAGCCAAGCGCCACCCCGGCATCGACATGCGCGAAGCCGTGGTGCAGATTGAAGGCTGGCAACAGGCACGCGAAAAACTGCCTGCGTGGTCGGCTGTAGAAGGAGTAATATACCCGCCAAAAATTTCTATGGAACAGTGCTCGAGCGAATACACAGCCAAATACAAGGCTGCACTGACAAGCGGAAAGAGATTCGCAGACCTGACAGGAGGTTTCGGTATTGATTTCAGTTACATAGCACGTAATTTCAGTGAAAGCTACTACATTGAGCGCAACGAAAAGCTGTGCGGAATTGCCACAGCAAATTTTTCGCTATTAGGACTTGACAATGCCACTGTAATGAACGGCAACAGCGAGGAGCTGCTTGCCACATTGCCACAACTCGACTGGATATTTGTCGACCCGGCACGTCGCGATGGCGACGGGCGCAAGGTTGTTGCACTTTCCGACTGCGAGCCAAATGTTGTAGAACTAGAAGAGGCTCTTCTGTCAAAATCGGACAGAATAATGATCAAATGCTCTCCTATGCTCGATATCACAATGGCCTGTCGCCAACTGAAGCACGTCGTTGCTGTACACGTTGTAGCATTCAACAATGAATGTAAGGAGTTGCTTTTCATTCTGCAGAGCGACAAGAGCGTAGGCTACAAAGTGCACTGCATAAATATATTGAAAGAGGGAGTGCAGGAGTTCACATTCGAGCAGGACGAAGAGCACAATTCGGTTGTTACATATTGCAAGGAGGTGGGCAAATACCTTTACGAGCCCAATGCAAGTATCCAAAAAGCCGGATGCCACAACACGCTCTCGCAACGTATTGGAGCAGACAAGCTACACCCCAACAGTCAATTGTACACATCAAAGGAGTTAATCCCTGATTTTCCGGGACGCATCTTTGAGGTGGTGGAAGTAACAGGTTTTTCAAAAGCCGATATAAAAGGGATACAGGCTCTACAAAAGGCAAACATAACAGTGCGTAATTTCCCCGAGAATGTACAACAGCTACGCAAACGCCTGAAACTCTCCGACGGCGGCGACAACTATATCTTTGCAACCACACTTGCCAACGACAACAAGGTTCTTATAATATGCAAGAAGCAGAAATAGTATTTCTGCTTCTTGTTATTTTATTTTGTCATTAGCTTTTCAAAATTCTTCTCCTTTATCAATCCGTAGGCCTTCTTGAAGATATCATTATTCTTGTTATAGAGCTTCATAAAGTGGCTCATATCCCAAAGGTCGCGCGCTACAAGTTGCTTTAGCTGAATTTTAAGTTCGGGAAGCGAGCGTTGGAATTCCTCTTCGCCACCCTCTATCTTTACGCTGTCCTTGACACCCTGCTCCTTGAGCATTTCTATAAAAGCATCGTCCACCTCAAAACGCTTCTCAAAATCATCTATTGTAGGATATTCGGCTTCAAGTCTCTTGCGGTTCTCGTCGATGTAACGCAATGACGCCTGGATTATACTTCCCTTGGCCGACAAGCTACGGTGATATTTCGTATAGCGCGTTGTATCAACAGGCACAAAGTAATCGGGCATTATACCACCGCCGCCATATACAGGACGTTTCAAACGCTTTGTATATGTCTTCAGGGAATCGGGGAAATGAATCTTGTCGGCACTTGTCATTTCACCGTTATTGTAACGGTTAAGAAGGTCGTCCTCATATTTCACAGAGTCGTTACCATATGGTTTCTGTATGCAACGGCCGGTAGGCGTGTAATAACGCGCTATGGTAAGGCGTATCATAGAGCCATCGGGCAATTGGAATGGACGTTGCACAAGTCCTTTGCCAAAAGTCCTGCGACCGACAATGAGTCCACGATCCCAATCCTGCACTGCACCGGCAAGAATTTCAGATGCCGATGCCGATGTTTCATCAACAATCACTACAAGATTTCCCTTGCGAAACTTGCCATCGCCCTTTGAGAGATATTCATAGCGTGGGTTTTTCTTGCCCTCGGTGTACACTACCAACTGTGCCTCGTCAATCAATTCACCAACAATGCCTACGGCCGCTGTCAAGTAGCCACCACCGTTGCCACTGAGGTCGAGAATAAGATTTTTCATTCCCTGCCTCTTGAGCGAATCGAGTTTTGTCACAAACTCATCGTGAGTCTTTGCACCAAAGGTATTAATGCGGATATAGCCGTTCTTTTTGTCAATCATATATGCCGCATCAACCGTCTGTGTACTGATATCGTCGCGTACAAGACGGAAACGCAATTTACGGTCAATACCACGACGCACAACATCAACGTTGACAATAGTGCCCTTCTCTCCGCGCAGACGTGTCACAATATCACTACGCTCCATTTTAACACCGGCAATAGCGGTGTCATTCACTGTAATGATTCTGTCGCCCGGGAGTATGCCGGCACGCTCCGACGGGCCGTTGGGTGTAGTCTGAATCACGAAAAGCGTGTCGGAAACGATATTGAACTGTATACCAATTCCGCCAAAGCTACCCTCCATCTGCTCCAACAGCGATTTTGTTTCCTTAGGATTGGTATATGTAGAATGAGGGTCAAGAGCTTTCAGCATAGCCTTTATGCCCTCTTCGGTTATCTTGTCTGTATCGGCATCATCAACATAGAAATTCTCTATGATATTACCGGTGTACATCAATTTGACTATATGTTCCGGCACCTGCTGTGCCTGCGCCATTACGGACAGCAACAATACTGCCACTGAAAATATCATTCTTTTCATCGTATAATCTTTTTTAGCCGAATATATATCAAGGCAATAGCTTGGAAACGTCCTTGCCATACCTCATAAGCTCACGCACAACACTGCTGCTCACCGAAGAGTAACCCGGTTCACTCACAAGCAGAACGGTATCTATTCCACCCAATTGCTTGTTTACATCAGCCAGTTCACGCTCATATTCAAAATCCTTTATATTGCGCACACCACGCAAGAGCACATCCGCACCCACTTCGCGTGCAAAATCCATCGTCAGGCCGTTGTATGCACGCACCTCGACACGTTCATTGTCTTTATAGTATGCAGCAATAGTGGCCACGCGCTCTTCAACCGTGGCACAACTCCCCTTCTCGCTATTGCAGCCAATGGCTATGACAATCCTATCAAACATCTGCAAAGCGCGCTCCACAAGCGAATGATGACCTATTGTATAGGGGTCAAAAGACCCTGCAAAAAGTGCTATATGCGGCATATTTTAAATTTCTTCGTTAGCCTTATCTTCTTCAACAACAAGATTGTCGATGATGAAGTTTTGACGCTCCATTGTGTTCTTGCCCATATAATAAGCAAGCAAATCCTCGACCTTGTCGTCCTTGTGCAACTCCACTCGCTCCAAACGCATATCGGGGCCTATGAAATTGCGGAACTCGTCGGGCGAAATCTCTCCAAGTCCCTTGAATCGTGTAATCTCGGGATTAGGCGACAATTTCTCTATTGCAGCCAAACGCTCCTCATCACTGTAACAGTATATTGTTTCAAAGTCGCCCTTGTGCTCCTTTCGCTCCTCGGCATTTTTCTTGCCACGAGGTAACTTGCGTTTGTTGCGGACACGGAACAGTGGTGTCTGCAATATATATACGTGTCCTTTCTTAATGAGTTCAGGGAAGAATTGCAGGAAAAACGTTATCATCAGCAGACGGATGTGCATTCCATCGACATCGGCATCGGTAGCGACAATGACCTTATTATAACGCAATCCCTCAAGACCATCCTCAATGTTCAACGCTGCTTGCAAAAGGTTGAACTCCTCGTTCTGATACACTACGGCGCGGCTCAAGCCAAAGCAGTTGAGCGGTTTTCCGCGCAAGCTGAACACGGCTTGTGTATTTGCATCGCGGCTCTTTGTGATTGAACCGCTTGCAGAGTCACCCTCGGTAATGAAGATACAGCTTTCGTCTATGCGGTCACCTTTGGAGTCATTGTAGTGTATGCGGCAGTCGCGCAACTTGCGGTTGTGTAAATTTACCTTTTTTGCCTTCTCGCGCACCTGTTTGGTGAGGCCGGCAAGTTCCTTACGCTCCTTTTCAGACGCAGTAATCTTGGAGAGAATAACATCGCTTATCTCGGGATTCCTGTGCAGGAAGTTGTCAAGCTCCTCTTTGACAAAGTCGCTTATGAACTTCTTCACGCTCATACTTCCCGGGTCGGGAGCTATGGTTGTAGAACCCAGACGCACCTTTGTCTGGCTCTCAAACACCGGTTCCTGAATGTTGATGGCAATGGCTGCGACAATACCATTACGGATGTCGCAATACTCGAAATTCTTTGCCGAGAAGAAGTCGTGTATTGTCAATGCAACAAGTTCCTTGAAAGCACTCTGGTGTGTTCCTCCCTGAGAAGTGTGCTGGCCATTGACAAAGGAGTAATACTCCTCGCCATACTGGTGGGCGTGAGTAAAAGCAACCTCAATATCGTTGCTTTTCAAATGTATAATCGGATAGAGCGCATCGGCTGTCATACGGTCACTGAGCAGGTCAACGAGGCCGTTACGCGACAGGATACGTTTACCATTGAACATAATTGCCAAGCCTGTGTTCAGGTATGTATAGTTACGCAAGAGTGTTTCAATGTATGCATCGCGATACTCATAGTTGCGATACAGTGTATTGTCGGGAGTAAACGATATGTAAGTACCGTTCTCGTCGTTTGTATTTTCTGTAGTATCGCTGACAAGTATTCCCTTCTCGAACTTTGCTATGCGCACTACTCCATCGCGGTAACTACGCACCTCGAAATGTGTACTTGTAGCATTAACCGCCTTTAGACCGACACCATTCAAACCAACGGATTTCTTGAAGACCTTATCGTCGTACTTTGCACCGGTATTCAGCTTGCTCACAGCCTGAATCATCATACCTTGCGGTATACCACGACCATAGTCGCGGATTGCCACTGTATGATTTTCTATAATATCAATCTCAATGCGCTTACCAAAGCCCATCTTGAACTCATCGATACAGTTGTCCACAACCTCTTTGAGCAAAACATATATTCCGTCGTCACTTTGCGAGCCGTCGCCAAGCTTTCCAATGTACATACCGGGACGCAGACGTATATGTTCCACATCGCTCAGGTGACGTATGGAGTCATCGGTGTATGCTGCCGCATCGACTTGCTGGACATTCTCATTAAATTCCAAATCCTTATCTTCGGACATTGTTTTCAGTATATTTTATTCACTTATAGGGCATATACACAGCCCCTATGCTTTCTCTTATTTCAGTTCCTTTTTGAAGGCGCGACGACGCTTGTGCTGCTCTTTTTCAAAATCATCCCACAAGGTCTGCATCTTCTTGTTGTGCTCGAGTTCAGGATTGCTCTCAATGTCAACAATACCCATCTCCAAGTAGTGGCCCATCAACTCATTGAATATCATTGCAAATGCGCCCTTGCTCTGATATTCAGGTTTGACAGCCGCAAGCAGGAAATCGAGGTGTTTTGGCGGTTTTATGAAAAGCGCCTTGGCAAGATGCCACCAGCCGAATGGGAACAGACGTCCCTTTGCCTTACGCAACGCCTCGGCAAGCGAATAGATACTTATACCAAGAGCCACAAGGTTATCATCATTGTCAACCACCAACGAAAGGAGTCGCAAATCGGCAAATGGCAGATACATCTTGATATACTGCTGAATTTGCTTCTGCGTCAGTGGCGAATAGCCGTAAAGTTCGGCATAACTCTCATTACACAATTCAAAGATAGCCTTTCCGTATCGTTTGGCAAGTTCGGAACGTGATTTTGCCTTCACAAGATGCAAACCGAACTTCTTTTCGACAATAGCGGCAACGCGCTCAGCCTTTTCCCACTTCTTGTCGGGGACTCTGAACAGGAACTCAACCCAATCGACATCCTTTATATATCCCAATCGTTCAAGATGCTTAGGATAGTAAGGGTGATTATATATTGTAGCCATCGTTCCCAGGCGGTCGAAGCCCTCAACGAGCATACCTTCGGGGTCAAGGTCGGTAAAGCCCAACGGACCCTGTATCTCAGTCATTCCACGCTCACGCGCCCATGCCTCGGCCGTTGAGAAGAGCGCATCAACGACCTCATTATCGTCGATAAAATCAACCCATCCGAAACGCGCAGCCTTCAGACCCCACTTTTCATTTGCGCGGTTATTGACAATAGCGGCAATGCGACCTACAATTTTCCCATCACGATATGCCAAAAAGTAATCTGCATCACAGAATTCAAATGCTGCATTGCGGTCCTTGCGCAAAGTACCCATCACGTCATCGAACAAATCGGGTATAAAATAGGGATTACCCTTGTATAGTTCATAATTGAAACGTACAAAACGTTTCAACTGCTTATTTGTAACAACTTTTACTATTTCAACAGCCATTTTATTACAAAATTCTTAATATCGTGTAAAAATACGCTTTTATTCCCAAATTCGCAAATTTGAAGGGGCATATAAGGAACATCGCTCACGACCTTTTGCTGGCGGCTTTATCGATTAAAATAAAAATTGACGACACTAACTTTTCGCGACCCGCAGGGCACAACCTTAAATTGCTCCACTACCTGAGGGGAGCTGTCGGCTTGCCTACTGAGGGGTGGGAGTGCTACCTGCGATTTTGCTGTGTGCTTTATCGATTAAATAGTGAAGGCGAGGAAAAAGCCTCGCCTTCATTTTTTACCTTATTTGCTCGCTTTGCTTTTTGCAACCCACGGGGCGCAACCTTAAATTGCTCCACTGCCTGAGGGGAGCTGTCGGCTTGCCGACTGAGGGGTGGGAGCGCTGCCCGCGACCTTTTGCTGCAAAACTCGCGATAGGTCAATTTGTGGATTACTGCCACAAATTGCCCCATTCACCGCGGTGTCCGCCACCAAGCTGACCGCCGTTTGAGGTATCTACCGATGTGTTACCGTCAATCTTTACCGAAGCGGCAAGCATTGACTCTGCCTCTACATTTACCTCTGTTGCAAGAGGTGATACATAATTCTTCTTCATATATCGTAAAATTCTTTTTGTTTTTGTTTAGCAAGGGCGGGCGAACCGCCCTCGCTTTCCTATTTT
>JAGCMB010000017.1 GCA_017646665.1 Bacteroidaceae bacterium | reverse complement strand
GCGGCGTGAACAAAGGGCGCTTGCGAAGATTTTTCCCGTGTGCCGAAGTTTTTCGTACTTTTTTCTAAAAAGTACAAGATAGAACGAAAACAATAAGAATATAAGACAACTGATTAAGGGTAAAATCTACTGCCTAAAATTCAAGATTTACCCACACCTTTTTGCGACTGAGCCCTTATGTTCTTATGTCCAATAAAACAATCATTAACTTAGCTTATGCACTTGTGACTAAAATAGGAATACGTGTATATGCATCTTGTATCGAAAAACAAAACAAAATCTGCCAATACTTTAAAAAAATAGGCTTATTTGGCATAATACAAGGGGGTATATTTTGCCATTTGGTACAACTATCATTACTTTTACAAAAAAATATATCCGCTTATGAGAAAACTAATACACTGCGTCATTCTATTGTTCATCGCACTTACAACAGCAAGTGCGCAGACTGCCGGCAAGCAACAGGCAACCGCAGCCGAGACCGGCGGCAATGTGGTGGTGCTGCTTGAGACAGCAAGTTGGGGACAGAACTACCCTTTCAACAACCAGTGCTGGACAAAATATAACGGCACAAGACACGCAAAGACAGGTTGCGTTGCAACGGCATACGCCATAGTGTTGCGCTACCACAAGTACCCCAAAGATGGTACAGCAAACAAACTCTACAACTGCCAGGCACCCACATACGTAGAACTCACCGACAGGGTCTATGACTGGGACAACATGCCGCTGGTGTATGACGGCAACTGGAGCGAGGAGCAGATATATGAGGTGTCAAAGATTATGTCGCACCTTGCGCACGCCAACTTCTCGTCATTCGGCAGCGGAGCAACAACAGCCAACGAAGAGCGTGAGACAGCAAGGCTCAACCGATATTTTAATTACCCAAAGATTGCTGCATCGTACCAACGCGACTACACACAGGAAGAATGGGAGGCAAAGATAAGGGAGAGCCTCGACAATGGTTGTCCGGTGCCATACGCAGCAAACAACAGCGGCACAGGCGACACACGCCACATGTTTGTGATTGACGGATATACCGACAATGGTTATTTTCACTTCAACTTCGGGTGGAACGGCAGCGGCAACGGATGGTTCAAGCTCAATGCCATAAAGCCTTATCAGGGCGATGACTACTCCTGGGGGCAGGGCTCGGAGCACTATGCTAACTTCAACCTTGCACCCGAGGGAGCAACAGCGATAGAAAAGGTGAAAAGTGAAAACGGAGAGGTGAAAGGTATCTATGACCTCAGTGGCCGCAAACTCAGTGAGATTACCGCACCGGGAATATACATCATCGACGGCAAAAAGGTGCTGGTGAAATAGTGCTCCCCTAAAACCTTAATGTTTAAAAGGATTTTGCCAAACAGCGCTCCTCTAAGATAGAGACAAACCTTGTGCAAGCGAGTGAAAGCCAAGTTTACTTGAGCTTTTAAAACGAGCACAGCCAAGGTTCGCTGCAAGCAACTGCCCAAAGGGCTGAGGAGTATGAATTAAAGACTAAAAATAAAGCATAATGCAGGCAATAGCATTATGCTTTTTTGCATATATCAATCATTTTTAATATCTTGCAGAAGATTTTGGATTGCTATGCAAAATCATGAAGTAATGGATAAATAACTAACTTTAATTCAATATGAAAAATCTATTCAAAGCGGCGATTGTTGCGGTGGCGATGTGCCTGCCTGCAGCGACTATGGCAAAGATTACACATCTGCTGCCAAAGCCACAACAAATTGAGGTGAAAAACGGTTTTGCGTTCGCACTGGGACGCACTGTGACCATCACCGACCCCACAAACAGCACTGCATTGCAGAAGTTCTTCACCGACAATGGCTGCACCGTTGCAACAGGCGGAGCACCGGTGACTGTGACACTCGTGGGGAGCATTGAGGGCGCATACGACTACACCCTTGCAGGCTATGAGAACGAGGCATACACCCTTGACATCACTGCCGATGCAATAAACATCACTGCTGTTTCAAAGACAGGTGTAATACGCGCGGCACAGACCTTGACACAGCTTGCCGAGGGATATGAGGGCACTCCTGCATTGGAGGCACTGACAATGACCGACTGGCCTGCGTTCAAGTTGCGTGGCTATATGCACGACGTTGGCCGTTCATTCATTGAAATAGAAACACTGAAGAAGCACATTGACCTGCTCGCACGCTTCAAGGTGAACACCTTCCACTGGCACATGACCGAGAACCAGGCTTGGCGCTTTGAGGTGAAGGCATATCCACAACTCACAAGCAGCGCGTCAATGACACGCTTTGCGGGCAAATACTACACACAGGAGCAGTGCCGCGAGCTGCAGGACTATGCCAAGGAGCGCGGTGTGATTGTAATCCCCGAGATTGACATGCCCGGCCACAGCGAGGCTTTTGTGCGTGCAATGGGATATGACATGCAGACCGACAACGGCGTTGCTGCGCTGAAGACTATCCTAGAGGAGGTTGTAGCGGTGTTCCCCGACGCGCCTTACATTCACATCGGTGCTGACGAGAAGGATATCACATACAGCAACTTCCTGAAGATTATGACCGACAAGGTGCACAGCCTGGGCAAGAAGGTTGTTATGTGGAACCCGATCAGAGGCGTGACAATCACCACAAGCACAGGTGCCGATATGACACAGATGTGGAGTTCAAGCGGAAAGGTAATCAACGGACTTCCTAACATTGACTGTCGCTATAACTACACCAACCACTTCGACGTGTTTGCCGACCTCGTTGGTATATACAAGAGCAACATCTACTATGAGCAAAAAGGTAACGCAAACGTTGCGGGAACAATATCGGCTCCTTGGAACGACCGCAAGACTCCGACCGAGGAGGACATCATTGCACAGAACAACTTCTATGCTAACGTAATTGCAAGCGCAGAGCGTGCTTGGATTGGTGGTGGCAAGCAGTACATTGAGAAGGGTGGTACTACCCTACCCAACAGCGGCGAGGAGTATGAGGAGTTCGCCGACTGGGAACGTCGTTTCCTTTTCCACAAAGCCAATTCTTTGAAGAATGAGCCTATCCCATACGTAAAGCAGACAAACGTGCGTTGGAGAATAACAGACCCATTCCCCAACGGCGGCGACATGAACGCTACATTTGCTCCCGAAACAGAGGGATTGAAGGAGAGCTACACCGTGAACGGCACTACATACGGCACAGGCATTGCAACAGGCGCGGGAATCTATCTGCGTCACACTTGGGGCAATAACATTGTTCCGACATATTACGGCAGCACAAACCACAGCAACAGCACCGCATACGCGTGGACATACGTATATAGCGACAAGGCACAGACTGTGGGCGCACAGATTGAGTTCCAGAACTATGGCCGTAGCGAGAAGGACACAGCACCCGACGCCGGCAAATGGGACCGCAAGGGCTCAAGAATATGGCTCAACGATAGCGAGATTATGCCACCTACCTGGGACAACACAGGCGTGGGCATAAACAACGAGGTTGACCTAAAGAACGAGAACTTCACAGCACGCAAGCCTCTGCAGGTGACATTGAAAGAGGGATGGAACAAGGTATTCATCAAGTTGCCATACGTTGGTGCAAGCGGTGTGCGCCTGAACAAATGGATGTTCACATTCGTGCTCACCGACCTCGACGGAAAGAACGCTGTTGAAGGATTGGTATACTCGCCTAACAAAATGCTCGACGAGGCTGCCGAACAACTGCTGGCTACAATTGACGAGGCAAGAAAATACATTGCCAACAACACCGGCGATGCCATTGGTCGTTACAGTCCCGAACTTGCCAACGCACTGAACAGCACAATTTCAGCCATCGAGGGAACATTGAACAGTGTTATGTCAAGCGAAGAACGCGCACAGCAGATTGCAGAACTCAATGCCGAATTTGCTGCGTTCAAGGCTGCTCTTGCAACAGCAAAGGTGAACCAGCCAAAAGCGGATACATACTATACAATGTGTACTCCACAACGTGACAACCGTTACTGCAAGTCAAACGGTGCGAATACCGAGATGACAGGTGATGCAAACATCAGCGATGCAACAAAATGGAAGTTCGTGGCACGCAACGACGGCAAACTCGACATCGTAAACTATGCCGACGGCACATATATTTCACCGGCAAGCAACAACAATACAGCTCTGCGCACACAGGCTTCGTCACCATCAAGCGGATGGGAAGTGAAGGCCGCTGCAACCGAGGGATTGTGCATAATTGTCAGTGGTAACGTACAATTCAACCAGACAAACAACAGCCTTGGCTACAAGGTGTACAACTGGGGCGACGGTACAAACACCACCGACACCGGCTGTCAATATCTCATTGCTGAAACAGAGGTCACAGAGCCCGACAACGGCGATGGCGAAACAACTGAAACAGAGAAAAAAAACGTTGAGATACTTTCATCAAACGGCCGTTTCACTGCCAGTAATGCCAACAACACCTGGCACTCGCGTTGGGAGAGCAACGTTGTTGCCGGATTCGCACTCGCAACAAGTGCCAACAATATGACCACATCGGGCAGTTACATTGCCGGCTATTCAGGCACATCGCAGTCGTCAACCTATACAATAACAGCTCCTGCGGGTTGGATGGTGACAGATATACAGTTTGACTATGTCAATACCGACACAGGCAATCACACGCTGACACTTTCCATTGACGGCAAAACATACAACTGTTCATCGACAAAAAAGTCGCTGAGCGTTGCCATATCTGCTCCACAGCGCACATTTTCTTTCGTGCAGAGCGGCGAGAACAAGGGCATCACTTTTAGCAATTTTATTGTGACAATTGAAAAGGATACAAGAGCTCCCGAGGTTGAACAGGAGATTTTTACAACAGCAACATCGAACGACATACCCTACCGCATCCCCGCCATTGCAATGGCAAAGAACGGTGACCTTATTGCTGTTGCCGACTACCGCCACAGCCGCGCAGACATCGGTATGGCAAGCTATGGTCGCATCGACCTACACGCACGTATAAGCAAGGACAATGGCAGCAACTGGAACGCAAAGTTCCCTATTGTTGAGGGCAAGGGTTCAAGCTCTCCCGACTTTATGAACGTGGGATTTGGCGACCCTTGTATTGTTGCCGACCGCGAGAGCAACCGCGTGCTTGTGCTCAGTTGCGCAGGTAACGTATCGTTCCCCAACGGTACACGCAACAACCACCAGAACATAGCACGTTTCTACAGCGAGGACAACGGCGCAACCTGGAGCACTCCTGTAGATATAGCAGATGCAATATATGCAATGTGGGATAACAGCCGCAGTCACGGCCCGGTACGCGCAATGTTCATCGGTTCGGGTAAAATACACCAGAGCCGTTATGTAAAGGTAAACAATTACTACCGCCTATACTGTGCCGTGCTGTTGAAGAATGTGAACAGCGTAAACACTAACTTTGTGCTCTACAGCGACGATTTCGGTGGTAGCTGGAATGTTCTGGGCGGTGTTGAAAACGCTCCTATACCAAGCGGAGGCGACGAACCGAAGGTTGAGGAGTTGCCAAACGGCAACATCGTGATAAGTTCACGCATCAACGGCGGACGTTACTTCAACATTTTTACATTCACCAACAAGGAGAATGCGACAGGTTCGTGGGGCAGTATGGCAACATCGAACAGCGCAAACAACGGTGTTGTTGCACAGGGAAACAGCTGTAACGGCGAGATTATGATGGTTCCTGTTGTACGCAAAGAGGATGGCGCGGAGATGTGGCTTGCCTTGCAGTCACTCCCATTCGGTAACGGACGTGCGAACGTGGGTATATACTATAAGGAGCTGGCAACAGAATATGACTACAACACACCGGCAAACTTTGCAAGGGACTGGGACGGACGTCATCAGGTATCGTATCTTGCATCGGCCTACTCTACAATGTGTTTCCAGAAGGATTCGACAATTGCCTTCCTATATGAGGAGGATACATACGGCATCAATGCATACGGTGGCTATAACATTATGTACAAGAACTACAGCATTGAGCAGATTACCGACGGCAAATACTCTGTACTCAAAGGCAAGGAGCCGGGCGAACTGCCAGGGCAACCCGAACAACCGGAACAGCCTGTAGTACCCGAGGTTCTGTACCGCATAAAGTCTGTTTCACAGAACAAGTATCTTAACATTGAGGCTGTAAATATGAATTACGCCACAGGCCCCAAGGGTTCGGTAGGTATTGCCGATTATGCCGAAGACAACTGTCAGATTTTCTCACTTGAGGATGCCGGCAACGACAAGTTCTACTTTGTTTCGGCCGACGGTTACTACATCGTATGCCGTCAGTGGAACATTGACGCAAGTAACCTGGGTTCAAAATCTCCGCTTGGCATTGAGTACAAGAACGAAACTGAATTCTATATAAAGAATGGTTCGCAGTACTTCAAAGTGGGCCCTGTAGACGGCGATGCCAACAGCTACTATCCCTATTGCGACGCTCCTTTCAGCGCAGCCGAGCTGTGGGTACTGGAAGAGGTTGAGAACACTACCGGCATTGGCGAACTGAAAGGTGAAAGCGGAAAGGTGAAAGCAATCTATGACTTGCAGGGACGAAAAGTTGAAACTCCAAGCAAGGGAATATACATCATCGACGGCAAAAAGGTGCTGGTGAAATAGTGCTCCCCTACATTAGGTGAGCTCCCTGAAATCTTTCGCAAACAGCGCTCCTCTAAAATAGAGACAAACCTTGTGCAAGCGAGTGAAAGCCAAGTTTACTTGAGCTTTTAAAACGAGCACAGCCAAGGTTCGCTGCAAGCAACTGCCCAAAGGGCTGAGGAGTATGAAAACTGTGTCTGCGAAGTTACTTTACTGTAACTTTTTCACCATCGAAAGGCTTGAATATGGTCTTAACCGACAGACAAGGTTATGTAAACCATAAAAATAATTAAAAAACGCAAAAGCATAGGCTCTTGCGTTTTTTTTGTGTATTTTAGCAAATAAAAACACTTATTATGCCAAAAAGATTTATATCATACATCATAGCCTCTTTGTGTTGCATTGCCGTGATGGCACAAAGTAGGATTGACAGCATTGCTTACAGAGCCATACAGGTGGGACGCGTGATGCAACAGGAGCGTGTATTCCTGCATTTTGACAACACGGCCTACTATCTGGGCGAAACAATGTGGTTCAAGGCCTATACCTCTTTTGGAACGAACGACAGGCCAAGCACTTTGAGCAAAGTGCTGTATGTGGAGCTTGTTGCACCCGAAGGCTATGTTGTTGAAACAAAGAAATACAAACTCGACGACGATGGTACTTGCCACGGTGAGTTCGAGTTGAACCCTTTATTGCTGTCGGGCTACTACGAGGTACGTGCATACACCCGATATATGCTGAATTGGGGCAAAGATGCGGTGTTCACACGTGTGTTCCCGGTGTTCGACAAGGTAAACGCCGACAACTGGGATTTCAAGAATATGCTTGACCGTCGCAGAGGATACAATGAGCGCGGAGAGTGGAAAAGCGCGGATTTACCCGATGCGACACTTGACTTTTTCCCCGAAAGCGGACACCTTGTAGATGGCATAAGAAGCAAGGTTGCCTTTGAACTGCGTGGCAAGGACGGTATTTTTGGAGAGGAGAATGTTACTATTTTCGAGAACGACGCGAAGTTGCTTGAGTGCACACCGGTGCACGAGGGAAAGGGTGTTTTTGAAATTACCCCCAAGGCAAATGCCAAATACCGCGCCGAGGTGTCTATTACCGACGACGAAGGAAAGACCAAGAAACATAAATTCAAGCTGCCCGAGGTGAGCAAAGAGGGCGTCGTGCTCAGTATAACAGAAAATGATGAAAATATTACCATCACCGCAACAAACAACATAGCCGAGGAGTGCGAACTGGGTTTGTCAATTCTCTACCGAGGTGCGATGGGTTTCTTCAAGAAGTTCAGTTCTAATAACAAAACCGTGAGCTACACCGTTGCAAAGCAGGAGCTGCCCGAGGGCGTGAACCGCGTGGTGCTCTTTGCCAACGAACATACTCCGCTTGCTGAGCGACAATTCTTTATAACGCACGACACAATGGCGGCAAGCGACCGTGAGACAGTCAAGCTGAATATCACGGCCAACGGCTATCACACACATAATCTATCGGCAAAACCGAACGAGAAAATCACGTTAAAGGTTACACGCGACGACGGAAAGCCCATACCACAGAGTACAAGCCTTTCGCTGTCGGCAATGGACGCCATTGGCAAGCAGGCAACATCGTACAGCCATAATATGTACAGTTATCTGTTGCTGGGCTCGGAACTGAAAGGTTACATCCCAAATGCTGCACAATACTTTGACAGTGAAAACAGCAATCGCAAGGAGCAGCTGGAGCTGCTTATGCTCACACACGGATGGACATCGTATAACTGGCATATGCTCACACGCAGCAAGATTGAGGATATGCAGCCTATTGAACGTGGTATCTCGCTGAAGGGCAAGTTCTACCAGAAACGCCAGAGCACCGAGATTGGCAGCTATGGAAGTGCAAAGCTAACCCCACAGACATATAACCTCACACGCGTGGACATTGAGGGCGACAGCGGAAAGATTGAGACAACGACATTCCGCACTGACAGCGTTGGTGGATTTATGATTGAGTTCGACGATTTCTACGGTACACGTATTGCGACACTGCGTCCACAGACGACATTCAAGCACAGCGAGAACATATCGTACCAGTTTGCGCTCGACCGCTACTACTCGCCCGACTTCCGCCTCTATGACTATTGGGAGCGTCACTTGGGAGAGGCAATGTCAAAGAGCACTGCCGACAGCATTGTGAGAATGAATCCTTTTGAATATATGCTCTCATCGGTGGACGTGGTGGAAAAACGTAAAAAAGAGATAAATGAACGCCCGCCACACAGCGAAATGAGATTCAACTATCTTGACGAGTGGGAGTATGCACAGGATGTCACATTCATCAACGAGTTTAACACCTACGAGGATGAAATATATCAGAATATAAAAGACGATGCACTTGTATATGAAGTGCCGGGTGAGATTGATGATAAAGACCCTATCTTAGGCGAAAGAACCATTGTACACGACATTGGACAGATTATCTCCATTGCCGAAGAGGAACGCACTATGACAAAATACATTGGCAATATGCGACTGGGCAAAGAGGCTATTGCCATCACCAAAAAGCAGGAGTATGACCACACGCTCACTGCAGCCGATGTTGTGACAAGCGCAATGAAACGACACAACTACAACTGGGCCTATTGGGTGCAACTGATGGTGGTGCTTGGCGAGTACAGCCCGTACACCGTGCCACAGCCCGACAAGGAGTACTTGCGCGGACTGCCCGATGCCGACAAGATGACGAACTTCAAGGAGATTGTCATACGCAGCGATGCCAAGACACGCGAACAGTTCGAGAACCGCGACACCTATTGGGCACCGCTTGCAAATATGCTCGACAACAAGATTGCAATGCATAAATTCTATCTTGGTTTCCTGTCACAGATGTATCTCTTTGCAGGCAACGGCATTGACGGTTGCCCCGAGAGCCACCGTTTCCACAGTGCCATAAGCGAAACCGGCGGTAGTGGAATAAACTACCCGATAAACCCCAACTATGTGGCCTGCCTTATCCCTTATAAAGAGGGTGAAAAGGACAGAACCATTGTGCCTGAATTTGCAGCTACGGGTAGCTCGTTGCGCTATACATTGGTGCAGGGATACAGCGAAAGCAAGCAGTTCTACTCGCCCGACTACAGCAAGATGCAGCCACAGAAGAATGACTACCGCCGTACACTCATTTGGGTGCCCCAGGTTGAGATAAACGAAAATGGCGAGGCCATTGTAGAGCTCTACAACACAAACAACTGCTGCAATATTGTTGTGGATGTTACAGGACGATACGGGACATCACTCTACAGCAATAACGCCATAACGACAACAAGACTCAACGGTGCAAGCGAAAAGCAGAATGTACAACCACTGCAGAAAGCCGAACAGAAAGAGAGGACACTGACTCCGGAAGAGGAGGCTGCCTGCGCCTGGGAGCACCAGAAGGGTGTAATCTACTTCAACAAAGGCAACTACAGGGATGCCGTGACTATTTTTGCCGAACTTGTGCAATATAAATATGCTCCGGCAATGTATTATGTTTCGCTCTGTTACCGCGACGGCAAGGGCGTGGGGAAAAACCCGACTGCATCGATGAAGTTCCTGTTCGAAGCGGCAAAACGCAACTATGGCACTGCGCAATATGAGTTTGCTATGGCTTTGGAAAAGGGTGATATAATTGAGCGAAACGACTCGCTTGCTCAACAATGGTTAGAAAAGGCTGTCGCTAACAATGAGCCACGTGCGCTGCTTGAGATGTCGCACCGCTATCGCGATGGGAAAAATGTGGAGCAGGAGAGCCAAAAGAGCGAAAAGTTGCTGAAACAGGCTGCTGAACTACAAGAGCCTACTGCCCTGTTCGAGTATGCCGAACTGCTGATTAAGAATGGCAAGAATGGTTTCGGATATATGGAGGCGGCGGCCGATTTAGGCAATGAAAAGGCAATGATATATATGTTTGAGTACCTTGACGGTGAAAAGAGATACAAGGAGGCTTATAGATTTGCCAAGGCTCTTTCAGAGGCCGGCAACCACGAAGGTACAAGACGTATGGCCGATTACTACTACGAAGGAAAGGGAGTGTCACGCGACAAGAGCCTGGCCAAGGACCTATATTACGAAGCGGCAAGAGCCGGAAACAAAGTGGCTAAAGAAAAACTGAGAAATTTGTAGAAAAGCCGGTAGATTTTTTGTTATTTTGCAAAGGCAAACAAAGAACAATGGATAATAGCAACAACACAGGGAATAGTGTCCTACAACTAAGATGTGAGCCTATTGAATATGTAAGAATAGGCTTTGTGGGGCTTGGCGTGCGCGCAAAACGCGCCGTACACCGTATGATGCACATTGACGGTTGCGAGGTTGTTGCTTTGTGTGACCTTGTTGAGGAAAACATAAACGATGCCAACGGGATAATTGCGAAATCGGGGCACGCTGCACCTGTTACATTCACAGGTAAGGACGGGTGGAAAAAATTGTGCGAGCTACCCAATGTAGACCTTGTCTATATATGCACCGACTGGGCAAGTCACGCCGATATTGCTGTGTATGCAATGCAAAATGGCAAGCACGTGGCGACGGAGGTTCCGGCAGCAACGACAATTGCCGATTGTTGGAGGCTGGTAGACACTGCCGAAGCTATGCAGCGCCACTGCATAATGTTGGAGAACTGTTGCTACGACGAATTTGAGCTGTGTACCATAAATATGGTACAGCAAGGAGTGCTGGGCGAGATTATTCACGCCGAAGGCTCATACTTGCACGACCTGCGCGAACGCATATCATCAAACGACAACGGCGAACGCAAATGGAGTAACTGGCAGGTGGATTTTATGGGCAGACACAACGGAAATCCATACCCTACACACGGCCTTGGCCCGGTAGCTCTTGCAATGGACATCAACCGTGGCGACAGGATGAAGAGTATTGTTTCCGTTTCGTCAATGCGTGTCGGTGACAAGGATAGCCTCAACGGCACAATGAACAGTTCGCTTATAACGACCGAGAAAGGAAAGACAATTCTTGTACAGCACTGCATATCGTTACCGCGCCCATACAGCCGTTCGTTCCTTGTGAGCGGAACAGAGGGTTTTGCACAGAAATATCCTGTACCGATGTATGCCTTTGCGCCCGAGAGCGAGAATATGATAACCGGCGGTGAGTGTGAGGAACTAATGGAGAGATACAAGCATCCGTTTGTTGCTGAATACAAGGAACGTGGAACAGAATTGTGTGGCAGACGCTGGATTGACTATGCAATGGACTGCCGTCTGATACACTGCTTGCGCAACGGACTTCCACTTGACATAAACGTGTATGATGCAGCACTATGGAGCAGCCTTGTTGAACTGACCGACACATCGGCAAACAATGGCGGTGCACCGGTGGAAATACCCGACTTCACACGCGGGAAATGGAAGATTTAAGAAATCTACGGAATTGGCGTATTTTGTTGATTTTGTAGACAAAAACTCTAAGCAAATCCCTGTTTTTCGTCTAAATTGTAATTTTTTTTCATCATTTATACACTTTTTGGCAAATAGATTTTGCTATATTGTTAAAAAAGAGTAATTTCGCGCTCCGTTTTAAGAAATCTGCTTGAATTTCTTTTTTTATAAAGGATTCATATCACGAGGGATATACTTTTTTTACAATATATATATACGATGAAAGTTAAATTTTTGATGTTCGCATTGGTTGTTGCTTTTGGCGCAACTGTTAATGCACAGGAGGTTAGTGAGAAGGAAGTTAAGTGTGAGAAATGCGTAAACGCCGCTGCAGGCGAGAAGGCTGCTGTTAAGGGCGCTGGCGCAAAAGAGGCTATCAAGGTAGCAGGTGCTAAGGCTGCTGGCGAGAAGGCAGCAAAGAAAGAGGCTTGTGGCAAGGCTGCAAAGAGAGAGGCTGGTCCAAAAGAGGCTGTAAAGCTTGCAGGTCCTAAGGCTGCTGGTGCAAGAGCTGCCGAGAAAGAGGCTTGTGGCAAGGCTGCAGGTGAGAAGGCTGCTCCAGGCAAAGCCGCTGTAAAGGGTGCTGGTGCAAAGGAGGCTATCAAGGTTGCTGGTGCTAAGGGCGCAGGCGAGAAGGCTGCTCCAAGCAAGGCTGCTGTAAAGGGGGCTGGTGAGAAGGCTGCAGGTAGCAAGGCTGACGCAAAGGCAGAGGCTAACGCTGCTAAGGCTGCAGAGAAAGAGGCTAAGAAGCAGGCTAAGAAGATTGAGAAGCAGAACAAGGAAGCTGAGAAGATGCGCAAAGAGGCTGCAAAGAAGTAATTACACTTTAACAATAAAAAATGACATCAACTTCGTGAAGTTGATGTCATTTTTTATTTACTTACGGTTCAAACCCAACGGGTACTGACTACACGTCGCGCTCAGCCTCTCTTTGCCTTAAAGAACACGACAACGGAAACAACAACCGTGAGCACGCCACCAAGGAGATAGGCCAACACGCGGTCTTCCATTCCACACATCATTGGCGAAATGAAGATATAGGACGAACAGACGTATGTCATTATCAACGCCGGCACTGCACCAATGACAACAGGTTTCTTAATGCGGAACAGATACACTGTAATACACCACAGGGTGAGCACTGCCAAAGTCTGATTGCACCACGCGAAGTAGCTCCATATAGTCTGGAAAGGAAGGGCAAAAATCATCAAAAGGGCTACTGCGAACAGCGGCAACGAGACAAGGACTCGTTTGAAAAGGCTCTTTTGTGAGATTCCGAACATATCGGAAACAATAAGTCTTGCACAGCGGAAAGCTGTATCGCCGGAGGTCACGGCACAACCCACTACCCCCACAAGGACACAGGCTGCAACAGCAGAGCCAAGAGCGGTATCTGTTATAACATCAACCATCTTGGCCGCACTGCCACCATATTCGGCAATAGCAGCGTTCAGCCCCTCTACTCCGCCCCAGAATGCCATACCTATGGCAGCCCAGATTAGGGCAATGATGCTCTCGGCAATCATAGCTCCGAAGAATATGCTGCGTGCCTGTTTCTCCGAGGTCATACAACGCGCCATCATTGGCGATTGTGTGGCGTGGAATCCCGACAATGCGCCACAGGCGATGGTTGTGAAAAGCATTGGCACGATGGGGAATTTTTGCGGGTCGGCAATGCCATTGCTCAACGATGTGAGTTCGGGTATTGTATAGACATCGCTCTTGGTCAAAAGAATGAAAAGGATACTCAATGCCATAATGAGCAATGCAACACCGAATATCGGGTAGAAACGGCCTATCACCTTGTCTATGGGCAGCAAGGTTGCCAGAATATAATAGACGAGTATTACAGTAAGCACAGCAAAGAGTTCCCACGTTGTAGTGCCAAATGCAACAACCTCGAGCGAGGGCAATGAGATGTTGGATGCAATGAGTTCTGCCGGCTGCGACATAAACACTGCACCCACAAGCACCATAAGGAACAGTGAGAACATTCGCATAAATACTTTTGTTCCGTTACCAAGATACTTGCCTATGATTTCGGGCAGGCTCAGGCCATTATTCTTCAGTGATATTACACCTGATATAAAATCGTGCATCGCACCCATAAATATACCACCGAGTGTTATCCACAGGAATGCTACCGGGCCATAGGCAGCACCAAGCAGTGCTCCGAAGATTGGGCCAAGACCTGCGATATTGAGCAATTGGATGAGAAAAACCTTCCAACGTGGCAAAGGAAGATAATCGACACCATCGTACATAGTCTTTGACGGTACAGGATTTGCAGGGTTTATCTCACAAGTCTTTTCAAGATATTTACCGTAGGTGAAATATGAAATCACAAGTGTCGCAAGGCAAACAAGGAATGTTATCATAGTATAATCATTTATTAATCTTTATTTTATCTCCGTATATAATTATCTTCTCTTCGTCACATAGTTCACGCAGAAGACGTTTCATTTCGACACGAGTAAGTCCCAAGGAGTCAAGTTCCTCGAGCGGATGCATCCCGCCATCGGAGAGCAACTGCATGATACCTTGAAGAGGCAGGGGCTTTTCCACTGCAGCACGTGCACGTTCATCGGTGCAGACATCACAGCATCCACAAGAGGCAGCTTCCTTCTCGCCAAAATACTCCAGCAACATCACACTGCGACATTTATCGAGTGAGGTGGCATATTTTATAATGGAATTGAGCCTGTCGCCAAAGATTGCCTTGCGTTCATCGTAGACTGCTTGCTCGAAACGAAGGTCGTCACCAAGGACACGATGGCGGGTGAAGGTTATTATAGGGCACTTTTTGGACGGTGCATATTGGACTATGCGCTTGCTATGAAGCGATACAAGTATTTCGTACATACGATGACGCGACAACTTGGTCACACGCGAGAGATAGCGTTCATCAATAAAAGCAAAATCGTTGAAAAGACCGCTATAATTGCGCAGTATAGCATTTATAAGCAGTTCGTAATCAGGTGGCAATCCCCTAAAACGGTAAAGCGAGTCCTTGTCGACAATGAAACGTACACGGGAGGCATATTCCATCTCCTCGACATACTCAATATATCCCATTCGGGTGAGTAGGCGCAGAGCGCTGTCGGTCTGCAAGGTCGGGCGGTGATACTTCTTGCAGAAATCGCCCAACGAGAATTCAAAAGTACAGTCAAGGCCATCGCCCAGAGCCATATTATAATAGTAGCAGATTTCGTCATATACCTCGCGGATGAACTCCTGCGGGGGATAGTTGTCGGACAGACGACGGGAAACGACCTGTTTGTCAATGCGGCTGAAAAGGGTGACGGCGTATGCCTTTTTGCCGTCGCGACCGGCACGTCCGGCCTCTTGAAAATAGGCCTCGATAGAGCTGGGAAGGTCGATATGTACAACCAGACGTACGTCGGGCTTATCGATTCCCATACCAAATGCATTGGTAGACACCATAACGCGTGCCTTACCCGTTTTCCAAGCCTCTTCCTTGGCATCCTTGCTTTCGGGCGAGAGCCCTGCGTGATAATATTCGGCAGTGATACCATTGGCCGTGAGAAATTCGCAGACCTCCTTTGTCTTTTTACGATTAAGGGTGTAAACGATTGCCGAGCCTGAGACACGGCCAAGTATGTGTAGCAGTTCGGCTGCCTTATTCTCGGTGTAACGCACGACGTATGCAAGGTTCTTGCGCCCAAAGCTCATACGGTAGCAGTTCTTTGCACGGAAGTTCAGTTGCTGCTGTATATCATCGACCACCTCGGGGGTGGCTGTAGCCGTAAGGGCAAGAAGCGGAGCATTGGGGAAGAGGTCACGCAGTTCACTGATGCGTCTGTATGCCGGACGGAAATCGTGCCCCCATTGCGATATACAGTGTGCCTCGTCAACGGTTATAAGGCTCACGTCAACACGTCTTATCTTTTTGAGAAAAAGTTCCGAGCCGATGCGCTCAGGTGATATATACAGGAATTTATAGTCGCCAAAGATACAGTTCTCGAGCGCGGTGACCACCTCGGAGGTTTTCATTCCGGTGTGAATTGCCAATGCCTTTATGCCACGACTACGCAGATTGGCCACCTGGTCTTTCATCAGCGCGATAAGCGGAGTGACGACTATGCAAAGACCATCGCCGGCGAGCGTGGGTACCTGGAAGGTTATGCTCTTGCCCCCACCGGTGGGCATAAGGCCGAGGGTATCCTGCCCTCGGCCTATGCTCTCGATTATATCGCGCTGTATACCGCGAAAATCGTCATATCCCCAATATGTCTTAAGGATTTCGCGATATTTCATCGGTTTTATCGTGTAACTTTTGTATTGATGCTCTCTATCTGCAACTGCACCTCGCCGTGTTTATAGGCGTTGTCTTCGAGAGTGTAGCAGATATCAAAAGACTGTTTCGACTTTATATATTTTGCCTGACGGCTCTGTCCGAAAGCAATTCCATTAAGGATTGTATTCGATTTATTGTCGACAAGTTCAAGCTTTATATGTTCCTGACGGCGACCCACCACCTTGCTTGTTCCGTAATCGCAGACATTGTGCGTACAGAAGATTGGCTTGGCATTTTCGGGGCCGTGGGGAGCGAATTTCTTTAGGTCGTTGAAGAAACGGCGGGTTATCTGCTGGAATTCTATATCAGCATCAATCTCAATGACAGGCGCTGTCTGCTCGGGGAGGATGTTATCGGAAACAAAATCCTCGAAACGCTTTGCAAAGGCCTCGATATTCTCGACCTTCAACGAGAAACCGGCTGCGTATGTGTGGCCACCGAAATTATCGAGCAAATCGCGACAGCTCTCCATTGCCTTGTAGACATCAAAGCCTGTTACCGAACGTGCCGAGCCTGTAGCCAATTCGCCGGTACAGGTGATGACAACCGCCGGACGATGGTAGACCTCGGTGAGACGCGACGCCACAATGCCAATGACACCACGATGCCAGTCGGGGTTGAAAATAACTATGGCACGACGTTCGTCAAAGCTCTCAAGACCCTCGACAATACGGTTTGCCTCCTCGGTCATGCTCTTGTCGAGCTCCTTGCGTGCCTCGTTCATCTCATTTATCTGATAGCTCATTTCCAAAGCAGCCTTCAGGTTGTTCTCGATGAGCAAATCAACAGCCACCTTGCCCTGCTGCACTCGTCCTGAGGCATTGATACGAGGGCCTATCTTGAAAATTATATCATTGATGTTGATCTCCTTCTCGTTCAGGCCGCAGACATTGATGATGGCTTTTAGTCCAGTACTTGGACTGTGATTGAGTTGTTTTATACCGTGATAGGCAAGAATACGGTTCTCGCCCATAATGGGTACAAGGTCGGATGCGATACTTACCGCAACAAGGTCGAGCAAGGGATATAGTTGGTCGGCAGGGATGCCGTTATCCATAGCAAAAGCCTGCATGAACTTGAAGCCGACACCACAACCCGAGAGGTGTGGATAGGGGTAGGTTGAACCCGGACGCTTGGGATTGAGGATTGCCACGGCGCAAGGCAACTGTTCATCGGGGACGTGATGGTCGCACACAATGAAGTCTATACCCAATGACTTGGCGTAGGCTATCTCCTCCACGGCTTTGATACCGCAGTCGAGCACGATGATGAGTTTTACACCTGTCGAATAGGCGTAGTCGACACCACGCTTGGAGATTCCATATCCATCCTCGTTGCGGTCGGGGATGTAATAGTCAATATTTGACGAGAACTGTTGCAGAAACTTATAGACCAAAGCCACGGCCGTAGTGCCATCGACATCATAATCGCCATAGACGAGTATGCGCTCTTTCTTTCCAAGAGCTTTGTTCAACCGGGCAACTGCAATATCCATATCGTTCATCAGGAACGGATTATGGAGCAGGCTCAGCTTTGGACGGAAAAAGTTCCTTGCTTCGGCAACAGAAGTGATACCTCGCTTTACAAGCAGCGAGCACAGCACCGGACTAAGCTCCAGTTCGGACGACAGCCTTGCAGCCAAATCGCCCTGCTCCTGCGTAAGAGGTTGATATTTCCATTTCTGTCCCATATATATTGTTTTTATTTTTTCATTGCATAGCGAGAACCATCTTCATTAACAAAAGTAACACTCATCCCGTTCAACAGACAAAAGATGCCGAAAAGCGCACGCCAACCCTTCGTATGGCAAAGAGGCTGGAGCAAAAAAGCCCCATTAAGCGCAAGATAATTCTCTCAATCTGTAAAGATACGGAAAAGTGTTATAAAAAAGACATTGATTCCGTAATTTTTTTTACAGAATCAATGTTTTTTAAGCATTACAAGCCATCGTATCTGCGCCAGGGCCAAACAACAGAGTTGCAACAATACGCTGCCAATTATGCAAGGGCTAACATATACCCACACATCATCTTCTCGGAAAGTTCATCACGCACTCCCCTTTCACATTTATACATACGGCAAGGTACGCGCAGGATTTGTACCGCGTCGCGGTACAAACGAACTACCCGAAACGACCTCAAGGCTATTCTATTGTCAAAATTCGGGAAAAGCCTGTTAGGTCAAAGACCGAACGCACATCTTTGGAAAGATTGCGAAGCATAAACTTTCCACCGTTGGAAACAACAGACTTATAAGATGAAAGAACAACACGAAGACCCGAGCTACTGACATACTCCAAACCTTTACACTCGAAAACCACAGTCTGCGATTTTTCGGCAAGCAAAGGAGCAATACTCCTTTCGAGTTCCGGTGCGGTAACAGTGTCAAGACGGCCATCTATCACAATCACTTTGGCATCGCCTTCATTCAATATATTGACTACCATAATCGTTTATTTTTATTGTTTCAGATTTTTTTGCTCATAACAAGGACATTCATACCCCCGTTGCGACGATATTCAACAGAATCCATTATCTGCCTGATGAGGAATATACCAAGCCCACCGACACGTCGCTCTTCAGCCGGCAATGTCACGTCGGCATCGGGCACCAGAGTCGGGTCAAAAGGTTTACCGGAGTCGGAGACAACAAACATCACACTCTTACCGTCACACTTGGCAACAAGGTCTATAGAACCACTCTTGCCTTCGGGGTAGGCATACATCACAACATTAGTAACAGCCTCCTCAAGTACCAGGTTGAAGTTGAAAACCTGTTCTTCGGAAAAATTGAATTCCGAAGCAAGCTCACCTACAAGGAGAGGCAGTTTGGCTATTTCGGACAGTTCGTTTACCAGATGCAGCTCCTTTTCAACCTCACACATACAATCCTCCTCCGCATTGCATCTCAGACACAGGATTGTGATGTCATCACTCTGCTCAGTACCGGCGGCATAGGTATCAACACTGGACTTCACATCATTGACAAGGCTCCTTACATCGCTGTTTGCTGCAGCAAGCACCTCCTTCAGACGCGCATCTGAGTATAACTCTTTTGCAGGATTCTCGGCCTCGGTCACGCCATCGGTATATAGGAACAACAGAGTTCCTTTCTCCAACATCGTTTCTTGGGGTACATACGGAAAACCGCCAATTACGCCTAACGGCAGATTGGGTTTTACATCAAGAGGCGTCACGATGCCACCAGGAGCAACAAGCAGCGGAGCATTATGCCCTGCATTGCAATAGAGGAGCTTGCCGCTCTGCAAGTCGAGTATTCCCAAGAAGAATGTACAGAACATATTACTTTCGTTCGACTCGGCCAACGCATTGTTGAGAGAAGCGACAATCTCTGCCGGGTCACTGACATGAGATGCTACAGTCCTGAAAAGACGACAGGTCACAGCCATCACCAGCGATGCCGGTACACCCTTGCCAGAAACATCACCTATGATAAAATACAGTTTCTCATCCTCAATGAAAAAATCGTACAGGTCGCCGCCCACTTCCTTTGCCGGAACAAGCATAGCATACAGGTCAATGTCCTTCCTCTCGGGGAAAGGAGGGAAAATCTTGGGAATCATACCCAGCTGTATCTCGCGAGCGATACGCAGTTCACTCTCGATACGTTCATTGTTTGCAACAGTTGTCTTGAGTTCCTCGGTATATTTAATAAGAGACCTCTGCATATAATCAAAAGAATCCCTGAGCATTCTCATTTCGTTCCTGCTCTTCACACGCGGAAGACGTGCCGAGAAATTACCATGTGCAATGTCGTTGGCCGATTGGGCAAACTGCGCCAGCGGAGCTGTAAGACGGAATATTGTCACATAACATAAAACAGCCATTATCACAAGCACAAAAGCAGCAATCCAGAACATATTGTTTCTCATACTGTCAACACCGGCAAAGACTTCGGAGTATAGACACGACACGGCAACAGACCAGCCGGTGGTCTTTATTGGAGCATAGACGAAGTAGAATTCCTGCCCGTCACGTTCAAACGTAGCAACCCCTCTCTCACCGGCCTGCATCTTATGTCCCACCTCCTTGAAGCGGCTGTCGCCAATAGCAGAAGATGAGATAAAGAATGTCTCATTGAGTACAACACTCTTGTCACTATGTACAATAAATGTTCCTCCACGGCTTATCATTATGTTGTAGGAATTCTCATAAGGGCTTATGCAGTTCACCTGGTCGGCAAACCAATCCAAAGATACATCGGCTGTAAAGATTGCGAACAGTTTCCCTTCATCATCATACAAAGGGAAAGAATACGTCGTCATCATCATATCTGCGCCACCTTCATCGAAATAAGGTTCGCTCCAATATGGTTTCCCAAGAATCTTCGGAATCAGGTACCAGTCATCGTAATGATAATCATACTCCTCACGCCCCAATTGTTTGTTATAGATACTATCACCCACACGATAGGAGTAAGGAGAGAAATAGTGCCCTTTTTCCTCAAAGTAGTTCGGCTCGAATGCCACGGCACTTCCAATGATAAAAGAATTGTCAACGAGCATCATCCTCGTGAGTCTATACATACTTTCCGGGTCATCAATGTTATCAGCAACCACCCATGACATATTCTTCACTGCCGTCTCGACAGAATTGAGAACATTGTCAATCTTCATAACAGCCCCGTCAAGAGATGCTTGGACACGTTCAACGGCCTCATTGGAGACAAAGTCACGTGAGCTCCTGTAATTCCACACAAAACCGGCTACAAAAATCAACGCCACGACAAGCAGTATATAGAAGCTCAACTTTGTCGAAAACGAATGTATATACCGACCAAACCTGATATTCATCTCACGCCTCCTTTCATCTCTTCATATCTCACACTCCTGCTGATAATACCCTTTTCGAGAGCTACAGAATCAAGACGCCTGAAATCCTTCTTTTCCAACCTGAAAGTAGGATAATCGCTACCTAGAGGACACTGCAGTTTCAGAACATCTTCCAGCATCCATTTCTGCATTACATAATTGGTAGCAATATTCTCTTTTGTAGTATATTTCAGCACAATTCTGACAGTTTCATCAACATTTTCCCGTGCCCACTCCCAACCTCGACGCGATGCTTCCACAAAAGCATCTACATTTTTCCTGTTCTTTTCATAGTAGCTGCGGGTCGTATATAACCCGTCGTCCGGAAAGTCATAGACTGTCCCTGTAAAAGGGATAACAGACACATCATCAAAGCCAGCAGCCTTTATTTTGAGGGCTTCGCTATAGCTCATTGCCAAAGTAGCATCGATAGCGCCGGATATAAAGAGATTGATATTCTGTATGAACGGGACCCACTCGATTCCGAGATTCAGGTCGTAATCGGGCATCTTCGCAAGTTCGCCAAAACCGGCTTTCCATATACCGACACGTTTCCCGCGCAAATCCTCGAATGTACGGATACTCTTATCCTTTGATATAACCTGCAGACCCGAATGCTGTGATGTCTGCATAAGATTCACAAGTTCAAGACCATTACTGACCTCGGACATTGCATTGAGAAGCTGCATTGTCACAATGTCACTGGTTCCGTTCTTGATACGGTTCACTGCAGGAGACGACACCGATGGGTGGACAATCTCCACATCAAGACCGACACTTTTATAAAAACCTTTCTCAAGAGCTACATAATAGCCTGCGAACTGGCTTTGGGCCGTCCACTGCGGAGTAAACACTATGCGGGTCTGTGCTGAAAGTTGCAAAGGCAACAGAAGCAACAGAAATCTTATAAATAGCCTCATAACAATCGTCAATTCATTTCTTTAAGTTGAAAGCGCACACGCAAACGGGGAGATGCGGCATCACCCTCCAACAGTTCATCTATTCCATCACACAAGCCCCTTACAATGCTCATACTTATCTCATCATACTCCAACTCCGAAGTACCGAATATAGCCCTTACCCCTTGCGGCATTAGGAGTTCAAGGGATATGGCACCATTCTTCTTGGAATAGCGCAAGGCAAGTTCAACAGTACCGAGATTCAACGGGATAACATTCAGAACCTCTTCGGCAAGCAATTGTACACGGAACTGGACCGCTTTCCCGAGAGAATGACGTTTGCAGAACTGTATCATCCCGGCCTGCAGTTCATAAAGGTCGTACTTGTGTGAATGTATCTGATAACTATAGTCGAGTATAGTATTCACAAAGACATTTGTCTGTTCCTTTTTGGGCGAATCGAAAACCTCTTCGGGCGTTCCCTGCTCATAGACAACACCTTCGTTCATAAAAATCACATGATTTCCGACCTCACGTGCGAATTGCAGATCGTGCGTAACAATAATCATTGCCATCCCCCTCTTGGAAAGGTCGCGCACAAGACATTGCATCTCGCTCACCATTACCTGGTCAAGAGCCGATGTTGGTTCATCCAGGAGCAACAAAGACGGCTCCATAGCAAGACAGCGGGCTATAGCCACGCGCTGGCGTTGCCCGGCCGAAAGGCTCTCTACATTGGCCGAAGCTTTCTCGGCAAGACCTACCAGCTCCAGTTTTTTCATAGCCAGTTCCTCGGCACTCTTTTTAGACATTCCAAGGACACGCACAGGAGCAAGCATCACATTATTCAGAACATCTAGATGTGGAAAAAGATTGTAGGACTGAAACACCATTCCAATGCTATGTACGCCTCCTTTGGAAAGGAGTCTGCGGGGTTCACCATTTATAACCACACTACCCGAATCAGGTTCCTCAAGACCGGCAACGCAACGCAGAAGGGTACTCTTGCCACAACCCGTAGGACCTACGACACATAGCGTATCGTGCTCACCCAAGGTAAAGGAGATTCCGTTGAGAACGGTTCTGCCACCGAATGTTTTTTTAAGTTCCGATACTTCAACCATGAACAAAAAGTTTTTTGTACAACCAATACAACAGTTCTGTTATTGCCCATGAGAGGAGCAGATATAGAAGTGAGACTACAAGCAACGGTATAAAAGCCTCCAATGTATCGGATTGGATAGCATCGGCAGCCTTTACAAGGTCCTTCTGTGCAATGTAGCCTGCATAAGATGTAGAACGCAGCAACAGTTTGAGTTCACCGGCAATCAAAGGCATAGAACTCTTTAGAGCCTGAGGGAGTATCACATAACGGTAGACCTGCCTCTCTTTAAGACCGAGCATAAATGCCGACTCGCGCTGCTCCTTACCGACCTGCATTATATGTATCTTGAAAATCTTATAAAGACTCCCCGAAGTATATATACCAAGAGCGATTATGGAAACAACCACTCCACTGAGCCCCGATGACACAAACACGACGTAGTAAAAGAACATCATAAGTACAACCGGAGGTATATCGTGCAGCACAGATACCATCCAGCTAAGCGGCTTATATATATACACCCATTTGTGCTTTATTGCCATATAGGTGAGTAGTGCTGCAAGCAATACAGCAAATATCGCAGCAAAGAAGAATATTACAATCGTTGTATAAAGACCTTTCAGCAGAAGAGACGCAGCATCAGCGTTCAACAGTCCCCTTTCGAGCCTTATTTTCCAGTTTTCCCACCAACCGAGAGAGGTAATGCCATATTGCACTCTGTGCATACACCTGCTTTCATGAACAACAGCTTGGTAGCATGAACCGCAGACATTGCCTATCAATACATACTCTGAATTCCTGCCAGTAATCTCTACTGCCATGGCACTGTCAACAACTGCAGCATCACATCTACCGGTATTCAGGTCAAGAAAAAGTTGCATAAACTTTCCATACTCCTCTAATTCAGCACCGGGCATTATATCAAGAAGCGAATCCTGCGGCAGTTCCACATTCAGCAAACCCACCTTCTCACCGGCGAGATCTTCGGGTGTACTATAGAGCTTTTTATCGGAACACGCCGACAGAGCTCCACCGAAAAACACACAAAGGAGCAGGACTTGTAATATATAACACAATTTATACATGAGGAACCTCAATCAATCCTCTATATTGAAAATATGACTGAAGCCCGACATATCGAATACACCCTTCACAAGCGGATGCAGACCTCTGATAATCATCTTACCACCTTTTGCTGCAGTATCATGGTAAAGTTTAAGAAAGAAGCGGAGGCCCGAACTGCAAATATAATCCATACCGGTGCAATCGACAACCACCACATCGCCTACTGCAAGTTCCAACGAAGTTATACACCCCTCCATATCCTTCAGGCTTGAGGCATTCAAAGGATAGTCTATATACACTTTATGTGTCTTAAAATTATCATCCATACACATATACTGTCATTTGTAATTGTCTTATTAATTTGCAAATATAGTTTTTTAAAAATTAAAAGACAAATCAAAATACAGCTCATGGAATTTTTGATAAAAAAATCTGGAAAAGAAAAAGATAGCTCAAATGTACCGGCCTCGCCCCAAGAGTTCTTAACCATATAACACTCTACACCATCTTTGTCCTTTGCAATACCAAAAATCTGCATACCGTGGTCGTCAGTTGTTTCCCAATTGTCGTTACAAAGTATATGCGTATCAGATTAATTATACATAAATCGTTTGATACTCTGTTTTGGTGTCTTTGCAAAAGGTTCGGTGCGCTGTTCGCATATACTGATTTGACTATATGAAGGCAATTTTGCATTCAGCGCAAAGACTTGACGCTCGACCTCGGCACGTTTCTCGTCGCTGTCAACGGCATCCTTGTCTACTACCACCAATGCCACAATAGCAAACTTACGGCTCACGACCAACGACTCTACAACCATAGGCAAACTGTTTATCATCTCCTCTATCTCCTCGGGGTAGATATTCTGTCCGCTACCGGTAAGAATCATATTCTTGCAACGGCCTTTTATGTAGATGTGGCCTTTGCGGTCGCGTATTGCCATATCACCGGTCTTGAGCCAACCGTCGCTGGTGAAAGCAGCCTCTGTCGCTTCGGGGTTATTGTAATAACCTTCGGTAACAACATCGCCACGCACCTGAATTTCACCTGGAATTCGTGCAGGATGGGGAGAGTCGATGCGCGCCTCTATTGTTGGAGCTGCGACATCTCCGCTGTTACCAATCATAGGATGTGACCAGCCCTTGTAGCTAATGAGAGGACCACATTCGGTCATTCCATAACCTACGACATAAGGAATCTTGAGCAGCTGCATCACATCGTCGACATCCTTTCCAATAGCTGCACCACCGACGAAAAGACCTGCATACTCAATGTTCTCGCCAAAGACAGAGAGCACTTTCGAGCGTATCTTTCTAATAATGAGGGAGCGCAAACCGGGGACAGAAAGCATAAAGCGCATTGCAGGCTTCCTGAGAACAGGGATAACCTTTGAACGGAAGATTTTCTCAATGAGCAAAGGCACTGTGATGAACATAAATGGCTTAACATCGGCCAATGCCGAGAGCAGACGTGCCGGTGTCGGCTTTGTTGTGAGGATATTCAAATGACATCCGCCGGCAAGTGTAAATATAAAGTCGAAGGAGAGGCCCATGATGTGCGCCAAAGGAAGCATTGACAACACCTTGCCGTCCTCTTTTTGACATATCAACCTGCGCGCAACCTCTATGTTACCGGAGATTGACTTCGCACGCAGCATAACACCCTTAGGAGCGCTGCTTGTTCCCGAGGTATAGCTGATGAGGGCAAGGCTTTCAACCTCGTCCTTGCAATAGTCGACATCCTTTGCAACCACGCCGCTTGGGAATTTCTTTGAAAATATACTCTTTGCATCGCCACACATCTTGACAAGCTCCTTTGACGAGCCTGCCACTGCGTCCAACGACACCACATCGACAAGTCCAAGGAATTTATCGAACGAATCGAACTGGGGCAACACGCCGTCACGAGAAAGAGCGTCATATATATTGCTGTCGAGCATCAACATTCTGCTACCCGACAGACGTGTGAGGTCGGCTACATTACTTGGGAGAAAATCGGGCAAAAGAGGAATTGCCACCGCGTCGTATGATACTATTGCAAGGAATGAGATACACCACTCTGCCGAGTTCTTCGCACAAAGTGCTATCTTATCACCCTTTTTAATTCCACATTTTTCGAACAACAGATGCATCTTCTCCATAGATGCTGCCATTTCACCATAGGTATATGTCTTGCCACCGTAATTCGACACTGCGGGTTTGTTCCAGTTCTTCTTGATTGCTTTGTCAATGTAATTTAAAAAGTGAACCATATATAAGTATTTAAAATATTCTGTTCTTCTTAACCGCTGCAAAAATATTGCAAAAAGGGAAAGCTTTTTCAAAAATTGCACATTTTAACCCCATTTGTGCAATTATTGAGAAAAAGAGCGCTATTTAGAACAGAAAATTTAACCTATTTTTACAAAAAGTTCACTTCAAAAGGAAGAATTTGAACAAAACGGAGATTGTGAAGAAAATGAGAAGCACCACACAAATTTCAAGCATTTTCGCCGGATTGTGCCAGGACACCTGAAGACAACGGAGAATATTCTACTGTTTCCTTACAACGACCTTGGAGGCAGAGACATCGTACAGCGCCTTGACAACAGAGCGCAGTTCGGCATAAAGTTCCTTGGAGTAGCGTCCTTTGTTGAAACTGAGTTTTTGAGAAATGCGTACCACATTACCATCCTGCACTGCGTCCACCTCAAAAGAAGCAATAGACGACGATATATTGATTGGCTGCAGCAATGACTCGACCATGAAACCGTCGGGCAACACAATCTCAACATTGTCGACATAGACGGTTCCACTCTTTATAACCACATCGGTGCGACGGTCATCACCTGCCGGCAACTGCGACACACCCTTCAGCGGATTGAGCGGAACAAAGAAACGGCTACCGCTTTTTGTTACATACCTTGCTACAGTGGCCAAACAAGTGACGGCGCACGACGGAACACCTTCCCTATTCTCATTATAAGAAATAGCCGTAACCTCGGCATTTGGCATATTCAGGCACGAACGCAGATAGTCGCGCTGCTCAACCTTTGTAAGCTTTGAAAAGAAATGCAGACCCTCATATTTGGCACCGCTGCATTCACGTTGCATTCCAACTGTGGCACTCCCATCATTGGCAAGCGCAATCGCCACATTGTTCTGCTGCACTGTCTGTGAATGGGTATATGAAGGCAAACGGCACAGTTTGCCACCCATTGCAGTGACAATCAATGCATCGTGCCCGGCAATGCCATCGTGCAGGTAGCCCAAAGGAAGCGTGGGGTTAGTACACTCCACCCAAAGGGTATCACCATCGAGCGGAACCTGAAGAATTGCATGGTTGAACTGTGAGCCGTTGACAAAATCCCTTGTGATATTCTCCCTTTCGGTATTTATCACCACATAATTGGACTCGATACCCAACTCCCCCAACATAGCGCGCGCATAGTTGACCAACGCCTTGCAATCGCCATAACCGGTGCGGCAGACCTCGGCGGCAGGAGCAGGCTGCATTCCGCCCACACCCAACTGAATGCTGACATAACGCGTGGTTGCCGCCAGAATATCGCACACAACTTGCACCTTCTCGCGCGGAGTGCTGCAGGAAGCGGTCTTTTGTTTCAGTTCAGCCACAACGTTCTGCGGCAGGACATCCCTGTCCTCCATCAAAGAAAAGAGCCAACTGCCATAGGCTGCCCAAGTCTCATAACTGCCATTGTAACCGCCAAAGACAAATGTTGCAGGAACTATATATGCGTGGGGGAAAATCTCGTACGATGCCGGAGAGAGAGGCTCCGTATGCAAAGCAGGCAGGCTATCCATGCATATGTCAAGCACACGACCTCCCTTGTCGCCAATACCCTCCTCAACGTTTGCCGATACATTGAAGAACTTATACCTAAAGTCGAGCCCGGGCGATGCCTCAATATGATAACGTGCCTTGTACACCTGCTGGTTGCTGTTACCTTGGGGAACGAATGTAGGCAGCCACGCTATTCCATTGCAGTGCTTCTCTTCCCATTCATATGTCACCGTGAAAGGATAGTGTGGCGGCTCACATGTGTAGAAGTAGCTACACGCATCATCGGCAAGCATTTCGGAGTACTCGGTATACTCCAGGTCACTCTTCTTTATCTTGCACAGAAGCGTCCCTTGCGAATCGGTCATGGACCCCGAAAAACGCCCTAATGTGGAATAGCCCTTGTTCAGGCTTATAAGCAGATTGGCCGCCGAGAGCCCCCGTTTGTCAAGAACCGTTATTACACGGCGCTCCTTGCACACCATTTCTGTCTTTGAAATGTACCTGACATCGGTCACGTACTCCTCGACCACAGAATACACCTGCGCGGCAGCAATGAACGGCAATATCAACAGCAGCAAAGACAAAAGGAAATTCTTCATGGCATTACTGCTTTTTCAATACCAACATTGCATTGTTCTTCTCGGCAACAATGTCCCAGAACATTTTGAGCTCGGAATAATCGGACGGCAGATATACCATCTTGCTGATATCGAACACATACTTAAGGACAATCTTGTTCTCCATCTGAGAAACGCTGTAGAGCAGCGAACTGCCGTTGTCGGCAATTGTAATCCTGCCCGACTCGGGCTTGTCCTCCAGCACATATCCCTCAGGAATATCGAGCAGCACATTCATGGTATACTTGTACTGGTTAGGAAACTCCACCGGCAACTCGCGCTTCTCGCTGATGAACGGTGAAGTCTCGACATGCGCAAAAAACATAGGGTTAAGGTATATGTATTCGCCATTCACCTCGGCGCTCTTGCTAAAACCAACCACCTCACGCACAGAAGGTGTATACTCGTCCATTGAGACATTGTTGTAAGAGGTAACCTCCAGTTCATAGTTCTCGGCAACAGACTTCACATAATCGGCGCTGTCCTTTGCAGCGAAATAAGCCTCACGCTTGTCGGCAGCCTCTATTCCGTAATAGTATGTAGACATAACACCGTCAATGCGGCCATCGCCACCAAGTGTTGCCTGTATTCTCCTGCTCACTGAGTGCGAGCCGACCTGCTGCAGGTTCAGCCATTGGCAGTTGTCGGGCATCATGAGCCTTGCACGGCCTGTCATAAGACGCGGAGAGAGCACATCCACATACCCATACTCCGATGAGGCATCAACATACATGATTCTTGAGTCACCGTCAAGAACAGCCACCACAAAGGTCGACAGGCGGTCAATACTTGGGTGCGAATAGGGCAAGGATTTCTCGTCACGGCAACTCATGACTACAGGATAGGCTTTGACGCCGGCATCGGCAAGCATGCTGATGAGCATGAAGTTGATATCGGCATTATCACCTGTACCATCCTTCAACACCTCCTTGAATCCCCTGCCGAAGAGGGCATACTTGCCGTTCCACTTCACACGGTTCTTGAGAAGGGTGAACAGTGCTACGGTCTTTGCCTCTACCGACGGCAATGTATCGATGCACAGGGCATTCATTTCGGCACGCAATGGATTCGCAGCCTTCATGCGCCCACCAAAGTCGGCATCTTCGAACAAAGCCTTGTCAATCTGCTCCCAACTGCCCGAGTAGGATTTATGCAGCAGACCTGGAATCTCATAGCCCTTGAACTCCATGTTCACCTGGGTAAAGTAGTCCAATGGGCACCACACATAGGGTTCGCCACCAATTGCAGGGAGATATTCACCCACATATTTGCGTTTCTCGGCAGCACACGGCATCAGGCCACTGCCAATAGACATATTCATATTCACCGGTTCCATTGATACGCTCAACGGAGAATGTCCGTGATTCTCGATATTGAAGGTGAGAAACTCGGGTAAAAGCAGTTCAAGCTCGGCAAGGCGCACAGGAATGCTCTCCTGCGCATACCAGTCTCTTGGTTGGAAATAGTAGTCCGATACGATCTTGTACTCAATCTCCACCACACTACCCACTCTCACCTGTGGTACTGCATATTTTATCTGCATCACATTGTCGGACAAACGCTCGGTGTATACGTTCTCATCCTTCATCTTTGTACGCACGACCTTACCGTCGTTCAGATTATAAGCCGAAGCCTCAAGCCCCGACACGCGCTCACTGCGACCTTTCTTGTCAATATAAAGGATCTCGCCGTTTGCGTAATCCAATCCCTCCTCTTTGAGAATCTTCACACGTCTTTTATATCTGTACGTAACCTGGAAATCCTCGCGCATCCAATCGTAATCGATATAAGTCTCCTTATAAAGCACCACAGCCGCAGCCGAAGAGTCGGCAGCATAAACAGTCATCTCCATCTCTTCCTTGGTTGGCTTTCCAATTTTCCTGTTCTCGACCTGCGCCGATGCTTCAAATGAAAAAAGGGTGCACAACACCGGCAACATCAACGCCACAAAAAGTTTTCTTGCACAAGAAATCATATACAGCACGTTTTAATGTTTCTAATAAGTGTTTAAAGGGTGTTGCAAATATAGCAACAAACGAGCGAGAAATATCAAGCTTGCTTGAATATTTATTACTGCGAGTGCAGTTTATACTCGAGACCCAACTCAAATATAGCAACAAACGAGCGAGAAATATCAAGCTTGCTTGAATATTTATTACTGCGAGTGCAGTTTATATTCGAGTTCTACCCCAAAAAATATACTAAAACAAGCATGAAAGAAACATAAAGTCTACCACTTTTCCAAGAACCTCATACTACAAGCAAATGCCAAACAAAAAGGCGACACACAAATGTGAGCCGCCTTGTATTTTCAAGAAAGGATATATTACTTGATACCCAACTTCTTACGTATCTCCTTTGGAATAGCGTTCTTGTGAACAACGATGTTCATAGTCTTGTAGCGTGCAAAAGCCTTAGATGCATACCAGATACCCTTGTATGTACCGGCCTCGCCCCAAGAGTTCTTGACCATGTAGTACTCTACACCGTCCTTATCCTTTGCGATACCGAAAATCTGCATACCGTGGTCGTCAGTTGTTTCCCAGTTGTCGTAAGCAATCTGACGCTCCTCCTGTGTACACCACTTCTCGGTTGATGGCTTTGGAGTGTTCTTCTTCTCCTCATCGCTGAGTTTGAGCCACTTTGCCATATCTGAGCCTTCGAGGTCTGCGCTCTTTGCTGCATCGGGCATATAAGCCTTGCCATCGCGTGTAAAGCCCTTCTCGCTCACGTCGCTACCCCAAGCAATGGTATAACCCTCCATAATAGCGTTGTCAAACACCTGCATAAACTCATCGATAGGAAGGTTGTATGACTGTGCCCAACGCCAGTTGTCCTGAATCTCAAGAACGAAAGGCTTGTAGAATGGGTGGTGTGTGTAAGATGTCAAAGAGATATAATCCTCTGCATTCAAACCGAGTGACTGGTAGAATGACTTTGGAGTATACTCCTTGCCATTGTAGGTAAACTTCTCGGGACGCTCGCCAAGATAGATGTCGTGAACAGCCTCGATAGCCTTCTTCCAGAGTGGCTGACCCTGAGGATCAACCTGCAAACTGCGGTGCTTACCCTTTGCAATTGCTGCAACGACAGCATCGCTCACAGCTGACAACTCGTTGTGGTTGCTGAGTTCCTTGCCGTACATTACACCGGGACGCATCTCAGCCTCGGGAACAAGACCGAATGTTTCCATACCATAGATTACGTCATAGAATGAACCACCCTGTGAGAAAGAAACATCACCGTGAGTGCGGACAGCCTTGTCTGCACGGTCGAGGTAGGTGTTGTGAACGATGAACATTTCAGAGAAGTCAAACTCACCCTTGCCCATACGCAAAAGCTCTGACTCAATGAAAGCCAATGATGAATAGCACCAGCAAGTACCCGCCTGGTTCTGGTTCTTGATGCTTGTAATAGGGTTCTCCTTCACAACTGTAAATTCAGGAGCGTTCTCCTGTGCCACCGCGCCAAAGCCAACGAAAGCAAGCGCAGCCAATAAAAGATTTTTCTTCATAGTATAATATTTAAATTACAAATTCATATTTACTCTGCCACAGCCTCGACGTTGCCTTTGATAGCTTCGGCTATCTTTGCTTCGAGTTCCTCGGCAAGTTCGGGATTGTCGGCAATGAGCGCCTTTGTGCGGTCACGTCCCTGAGCAAGCTTGGTATCGTTATAGCTAAAGAATGAGCCACTCTTCTTGATGATGCCATACTGTACACCCAAGTCAACGATTTCGCCTGTGCGTGAGATACCCTCGCCGAACATAATATCGAACTCGGCCTTGCGGAACGGAGGAGCAACCTTGTTCTTTACAACCTTAACACGTACAGAGTTACCGATAGCGTCCTCACCATCCTTCAACTGGCTCACGCGACGGATATCGAGGCGAACCGATGAATAGAACTTAAGCGCATTACCACCGGTTGTTGTCTCGGGATTACCGAACATTACGCCAATCTTCTCACGCAACTGGTTGATGAAGATACAGGTTGTCTTGGTTTTGCTAATAGCCGATGTGAGCTTACGCAATGCCTGTGACATAAGACGAGCCTGCAAGCCCACCTTGTTGTCGCCCATTTCGCCCTCGATTTCGGCCTTTGGAGTAAGTGCCGCAACAGAGTCGATAACAATAATATCAATAGCCGATGAACGTATGAGCTGCTCGGCAATCTCAAGTGCCTGCTCACCACAATCGGGCTGTGAAATCAACAGATTATCAATATCAACGCCCAATTTCTGTGCGTAGAAACGGTCAAAGGCGTGTTCCGCATCAATGATAGCAGCAATACCGCCCATCTTCTGCGCCTCGGCAATAGCGTGGATTGCGAGTGTTGTCTTACCCGATGATTCTGGACCGTAAATCTCGATTATACGGCCACGTGGAAATCCACCGACACCAAGCGCAGCATTCAAACCGACAGAACCGGTGGGAATGACATCTACATCCTCAAAATTATCATCGCCAAGCTTCATAATAGAACCCTTGCCGAAGTTTTTCTCTATTTTATCCATCGCTGCCTGCAAAGCACGTAGCTTTTCATTGCCGGCGATGTTGTCAAGTTCTTCTTTTTTTGCCATAATCTTCTATAGTTGTTTTAAAATGAGGCGAGCCTCGCCCCGCTATTCAATATCAAAGTTCAAGATCCTTGTCAAACTCCTCATGCCAAGGCAATCCCTTCTGGTTGAGTTGCTCCATAAATGGATCCGGGTCGAACTGTTCTACGTTCCAAACACCGGGTTTGCACCAAATACCCTTGAGGAACATCATTGCACCAATCATTGCAGGAACACCTGTTGTGTAACTAACACCCTGCATACCGGTTTCCTTGTACGCCTCCTGGTGGCTACAGTTGTTATATACATAGTATGTATGCTCCTCGCCATCCTTGATACCACGGATGCGGCAACCGATAGATGTCTCACCCTCGTAGTTCTCGCCCAAATCCTGCGGATTAGGGAGCACAGCCTTCAAGAACTGAAGAGGAACAATCTTTACAACCTCTTCGCCTGTACCGTCGGCCTTGGGTGCCTTGTACTCAACCTCGTCAATGCGGCTCATACCTATATTCTGAATCACATCCAAATAGGTGAGATACTGCTGGCCGAAGGTCATCCAGAAACGGGCGCGTTTTATTGTCGGGAAGTTGATTACAAGACTCTCAATCTCCTCGTGATGCAAAAGATAGCTTTCGCGTGGACCTACATTGGGATATGTGATTGGCTGATGTATCTCCATCGGTTCGGTCTCAATATACTTTCCATTCTCGTAGTAAAGTCCCTTCTGAGTGATTTCACGGATATTGATTTCGGGATTGAAGTTGGTTGCGAATGCCTTATGATGGTTTCCGGCATTGCAATCTACGATATCAAGGTAGTGGATTTCGTCGAAATAGTGCTTTGCAGCATAAGCTGTAAACACACTGGTCACACCCGGGTCGAATCCGCAACCCAGAATGGCGCAAAGACCGGCTTTCTCGAAGCGTTCGCGATAAGCCCACTGCCAACTGTACTCGAAGTGAGCCTCATCCTTGGGTTCATAGTTGGCGGTATCCAGATAGTTGCAACCTGTCTGCAGACAAGCCTCCATAATAGTGAGGTCCTGATAAGGCAAGGCCAGATTCATCACGATATCGGGCTTGTATGAGCCAAGCAGTTCCACAAGCTGTTCCACACTGTCCGCATCCACCTGTGCTGTCTGCACGTTTGTTCCGTACTTTTTGTTAAGCACGTCAGCCAATGCATCGCACTTCTTTTTTGTACGACTGGCAATCATTATTTCGGTAAACACCTCTGTATTCTGGCACACTTTATGCGCCGCAACAGTAGCCACGCCTCCGGCTCCTATAATCAGAACTTTTCCCATTTTACTGAACGATTAAAAGTTGATAAATATCTTAATATTATAATTTCTTTCATCAGTATACCGCACGGCATAGACTGCGCAATATACATTTTCACAAAAGTAATACAAAAAAAACAGAAATGCAACGGTGCAGGCACAAGCCGGATTACTTTTTTTTGGAAAATCGGACAAAAGCAAAAAGCAGATCAGGCGAAACAACACAATGCAAAATTGTCACTCTGCGCCAAGAAGCACAACAATATGACACATTGTCACACTTTCTTACCGTCATTGACAGAAAAAAGTGCCACAAAAGCATAGTATGACAAAGTAACACTACAACAAAACCCTTTGGCACAGACTTTGTTTTATATCTATCGGAAGCGGCTGCAAAACGGTCGCAAAAAAACAGAAAAACAAATAATAAATAAAATAATAGAATTATGGGAAAAATTATTGGTATCGACTTAGGTACAACAAACTCATGTGTTGCAGTTTTTGAGGGCAATGAGCCTGTAGTAATCACAAACAGCGAGGGCAAGCGCACCACTCCATCAATTGTCGCTTTTGACAACAATGGCGAGCGCAAGATTGGTGACCCTGCAAAGCGTCAGGCTGTTACAAACCCACAGCGCACAATCTTCTCTATCAAGCGTTTTATGGGTGAGAACTGGGCACAGGTGAGCAAGGAGATTTCACGTGTACCTTACAAGGTTGTTGAGGAGAACAATATGCCACGCGTCGACATAGATGGCCGCCTTTACACTCCACAGGAGATTTCAGCAATGATTCTTCAGAAGATGAAGAAGACTGCCGAGGAGTATCTTGGCCAGGAGGTTACAGAAGCTGTCATCACTGTTCCTGCTTACTTCAGCGACTCACAGCGTCAGGCAACAAAAGAGGCCGGCCAAATTGCAGGTCTTGAGGTAAAGCGTATCGTGAACGAGCCAACAGCTGCAGCTCTTGCTTATGGCGTTGACAAGTCAAACAAGGATATGAAGATTGCAGTATTCGACCTTGGTGGTGGTACATTCGATATTTCAATCCTTGAGTTCGGCGGCGGCGTGTTCGAGGTTCTCTCTACAAACGGTGATACACACCTTGGTGGTGACGACTTCGACCAGGTAATCATCGACTGGCTTGCAAGCGAGTTCAAGGCCGAGGAGGGTGCAGACCTCACAGCAGACCCAATGGCACTCCAGCGTTTGAAGGAGGCTGCCGAGAAGGCTAAGATCGAGTTGTCATCAACAACATCAACCGAAATCAACCTCCCTTACATCACAGCCGTAAACGGCATGCCAAAGCACCTTGTAAAGACTTTGACACGTGCAAAGTTCGAGTCATTGGCACACAACCTCATCCAGGCTTGTCTTGAGCCTTGCAAGAAGGCTATGAGCGATGCAGGTTTGAACAACGCCGACATTGACGAAGTTATCCTTGTAGGTGGTTCAACACGTATCCCTGCAGTCCAGAAGGTCGTTGAAGATTTCTTCGGCAAGGCTCCTTCAAAGGGCGTTAACCCTGACGAGGTTGTTGCAGTGGGTGCTGCAATCCAGGGTGCTATCCTCAATAACGAAGGCGGTGTAGGTGACATCGTTTTGCTCGACGTTACTCCACTTTCAATGGGTATCGAGACACTTGGTGGTGTAATGACAAAGCTTATCGACGCCAACACTACAATCCCTTGCAAGAAGAGCGAGACATTCTCAACTGCAGCCGACAACCAGACCGAGGTTACCATCCACGTACTCCAGGGTGAGCGTCCTATGGCAAACCAGAACAAGTCTATCGGTCAGTTCAACCTCACAGGTATCGCTCCGGCACGCCGCGGTGTTCCACAGATTGAGGTAACATTCGACATCGACGCAAACGGTATCCTCAAGGTATCTGCAAAAGACAAGGCAACAGGTAAGGAGCAGGCAATCCGCATCGAGGCATCATCGGGCTTGAGCAAGGAGGAAATCGAGCGTATGAAGCAGGAGGCTGAGGCAAATGCCGATGCCGACAAGAAGGAGCGCGAGAAGATTGACAAGCTCAATCAGGCAGACTCAATGGTGTTCCAGACAAAGAACCAGTTGAACGAACTCGGTGACAAGATTCCAGCCGACAAGAAGGCTCCAATCGAGGCAGCAGTGCAGAAACTCGAGGAGGCTCACAAGGCTCAGGACCTCGCAGGCATTGATGCAGCAATGGCAGAGTTGAACAACGCTTGGCAGACAGCCAGCGCCGAGATGTACGCACAGAGCGGTGCTCAGGGCGCACAGGGTGCACAGGGCAGCCAGCAGCAGAGCAACAACCAGCAGCAGAACGACGATGTTCAGGATGCTGAATTCGAGGAGGTAAAGTAAGAAAACAGAACCTTTCATAAACAAACATCAGCGGCGTGTGCACACGCCGCTGATGTTTTATCCGCCATATCAAACAGGCACACAGCAAGACTATAAACGACATTTTCAACTACAGGCTTTGCGCTTCGGCTACTTTTACTTACATTTGCATAGCTCAGTAATACATTTTTTTAATTAGCATATATGAAAAAGTTACTATTTTTAGTTGTATTCTTTACATCTACAACACTTTTTGCCTGTGACACGCCCAAAGGCACCATCAAGGACCTTAAGAAACTTGCCGACAAGATAGAGAAAAACTACAAAGAATATACAGAGGAGGATTGGGAAGAGGTTGCCGAAGAGTATGCAAAACTCGCGAAGGAGTTCAAAGAGCAAGAGTATACAAAGGAGGAGTTGAAAGAGTTCGGACGTCAGAAGGGCCGTATCAAGGGCTTTATGACCAAGAAGACTCTAAACAAATGGAGTGAGAACATTGAGAATTTCGCAAATGAACTAGGTGGCGGCATTGAGGGTTTCTTTGAAGCTATTGAAACCATTGTTGAAGAATAAAAAATGTTTTATGGAGTTGCCAAATGACCCTATGATGCTTTTCAGCACAGTAAACATGTACTTGCGCGACCGTTACAGCTCACTCGACGAGCTTTGCGCCGACCTTGATGTAGACCGCAAAGAACTGGAAGAGAAGCTGCGTAGCGTGGGCTTTGAGTACAGCGCAGAGAACAACAAGTTCTGGTAAGAAACAGTTGGCACCGAAGTCACCCGACTGCTCATTATAAAACATAGCGGCGTGTATGGTATACACGCCGCTATGTTTATTTATTGTAGTTACGACAAATTATCTGTCATAAATCAAATCACCAGGAGTCTGCTTCAACAGTTTGCTCATTACAAGACATACTGTCACAACTGTACAAAGCACAATGATACCGATAGACCACATTGTCTTCTCATTCCAGAGTGAGAGGTAGTTGAAGCCACCTTCCCTTACAAATCCGAATATAGGCATTGTCAGTTCGGCCATCCAAGAAACGGCAAGAGCCATAAGGATTGCTACAACCACAATAGCCAACATAATAAACACGTACACTCTGATAAGTTCAGAAGAGTTGATACCGAACGCCTTGAATGTACCCATATTACGCTTAACCTTCTGGAAGTAACTCTGCAACATATTCACAATGAACATTACGATACAGATGATTGAGAAGATAATCATTGCCCAAGAAAGGATGTTCGCCATAACGCTGACAGCGTTGAAGTTCTCCTTAGAGTTCACCAATGACATATCGATTCTCACGTCGTAGTTATCTTTTGCAAACTTCTCGAAAGCACGGATTGCATCGAGTGACGAGAATGTTACAGAGAGGAACTCACCGGCACCCGGGTATGTCTTATTCTCTACATAGCCATACACACGTTTCACTGCTTCAGCATCACAAGTTGCTGTAATCTTATTGCAGATATCAATGTAGAAGCTGTCGGGCAGTTTGTCATAACCGAAATAAATCTGGAACAATTCATCATTACGCCAGTTCTTGATGTTGCTGTGAGAACCCTTGACTGCCGGATAGATTGTCATAGCGGGAACACCTTCAGGAACATCAATCTCTTTTAGTTTCTGCTTGAAAGTTTCCTCATATCCGTTCTTCACGCTAAAGAGAATATTCTCGAGATATTCAGGATGTGACTTCAACTCAAAAACCTGATTTGAGATATCGTTATACAAACGGCTCGATGCGATGAAGTCCAAGTTCGAAGGCAATCTCTTTACTACGGCAAGCACAGGCAGAGGCATTGGAAGATACTTGCCATTGTGCAATGTAACGCCAAACAGTGAGTCGGCAAACATATTCGCAGCACAATAGTTCACATAGGTAGGCAGACTGTCTGTTGAGTAACCAAGACGCTGAATAGCATCGGCAGTCATTATAACACCCAACGAGTTGTTGATCTGCACGCTGCGGTCGATGCGACAATCATTCACAATGTTATCCTCGGCAAGAATGGCATTTACAATCTCGGTAGAGTCCATATCACCGAAATAACGGCAACGCAGATAGTGAGTACTATTATTCTCCCTGTTGAAAATATTCAATGAGAGATAGTAATCATACTGAACACGTTTAATAGAGAACTGCTTGCAGATCTCCTCGTCCTCAAGAACCGACTTGAAACGGTCAAAGTTCGAGTTCTCATTATCCTTTGGAATGTCGACCCAGTTTGTAAATGGGTCGTTCATTTTCTCCTCAAGATATATCATACTTCCATTACTGAAAGCAATGGATACAAATGTAGCAATGAACACAATTGCGAGAATCCACATATTGGAGTAGTACTTACCAAGCACCACCTTGCTCTCGCGTTGCGCCAACAATTTTAGATATTCTTTTACCATATTGTATGCAATTTCAACAAGTTATCCTTATTTTCTACGTAAGAAATCTTCAAAGACATTTGTCGGGAAGATACTTGAGCCATTTGTCCAACCATCGAAATCCTCGTTGTGTGGAGTAAATACACAAGACTCATCAATAACTCCATATGTCACATCCTCGTCGGTAGGACGTTTCTTCTCACGCACCTGTTTTCTGATTTTGATGATAACATCAGCAAAAGTCACTGCAAGATGCATATCGTGAGTAACTATAATTGCAGACGCCTCGTCAAGTTCAGTCATCTTCTTGGATAGAATCTCCATCACCTTTACCGCATTCACGCCGTCGAGGTTACCTGTGGGCTCGTCACCAAATAGAACCGAGAAGTCGGGCAGGATTGCACGAGCAAATGCAAGACGCTGCTGCTGACCACCCGAGAGTTCGTGTGCCATACGCGACTCATCAACGTGCTCAAGGCCTAGCTCATCGAGCAACTTGCGGGCACGACGGAAACAAGAGAACTTTGTAAAGCCCTGCAACATACGTGTAAATGTCACATTCTCGTATGCTGTAAAGTTATGCATCATATTTGTACTCTGGAATATGAAGCTATAGTTCTGCAGACGGAAGTTTGACAATTTCTTGTCACTGTTCATACCCCACAATGCAGCCAAGTCCTTTGGATTCTCGTCTTTATCATAGAAACGGAAGGTAGCATTGGCATCGGGCACAATAGTGTTGTTCATCAAACCAAGTGTCTCAAGGATTGTACTCTTGCCGACACCCGACTCACCTACAATAAAGATTTTCTTACCGCGTGGTATGACCAGATTATTTATTTCAAGAACGACTTTCGATGCACCCTCGACATACTTCTTGTCATAAGAGCAACGCAGGTTCTTTATTTCAAACAATTTCTTCATAAAATATCTTTTTTAGGGCAACTCCTCAACAGGAATCCAATAATATGTTTGGTTATTTGCTGTGAATACATAGTCGTAGCTTGAGCGATAGATGTTGTCAAGAATCTCAAACTTACGGTTGAAAGAGCTCACAATTCTCTTGAACTCCTGTGGCTTTACAACGTTAGGGTCACCGATATCCTCAAGTGAACGGTCCTGAAGAGCCTGTGTAGAAACGTTCAAACCGGCAACAAGATTTGTGATGTATGTGTTACCGAGCTTGTTCATCTCCTCGGGAGTCATATCGGGCACCATACTGTTGAGCAACTGCTTCATAGCACCGATATATGCCTCACGCTCATCGCTACCGCGTGTAGCATCGTATACCTTACGGAACTGGTTCAACATCTTCTCGAACTCAGCCTTCTCAATGAAGATTACAGGCTTGTAGAAATCAGCACCTGATGCAGGGTCTTTCTTCAAGGTATATCCTGAAAGCGCACAAAGAGTACTTGCAGCTCTCAACACCTCGAAACGCTCACTACCGAGCTTGCCCTTAAGGAAGTTCTCGTCGAAACGCTGACCACCAACAGATGAAGAGTCCTTGTTGACTTTGTAACCGTTGATAAGAGCGTTCAACTGCTTTCCGATAGCACCGGAGAACACCTCTATATTCTTTGCAATAAGGTTCTCGAGTTCAATGATAGGCATAGAGTCGCCAACCTGTGGGTTACGCATTGATGCAACATAGTATGCACTACCCTCTTTCACATTGAAGTCGTATCCGTTGCCGTCGGAAGATTCCACGAACTCACCGCTCTGACCTGTTTCAGAATACTTCATCTCAACGTTACTCAAGATAAGGTCGGTCATCTGCAAGTTAAAGTCGAGCCAAGCATCAACACCGGGTCTTTCCTCGTTGTGAACCTGGAAACTGATAAGGTTGATATTGTTTTCGAGCATCTTCTTCTTTATCTTGTCGAGGTCGGGGTCACGCGCATCGTCCCAACGGTTACCACAGTCACCGACTACAAGAAGCAGGTTACTCTCTTCCTTGGTATAACGCATCTTCTCTGCGTTAAGAGCAGCATTCAAACCCACATACAAAGCCTCGGGATAGTCATCACCGGGAGTACTAGTGATACCGTAAGGGCCACCTGTTCTGAAGAATTCTGTCAGACGAGGGTCGTCAACAGTTGTCAAAGGCACAACATCGCAAAGGTGCTCCTTATCGGGATAGTCACGATAAATGACAAGACCAAGACGCAACTTATACTTGTCACTTACATAACGCTTACAAGCCTCAACAATAGCTGAGTGAAGAATCTTGAAGTGCTTATCCATTGACTTTGTACCATCAACAACAACAATCAGGTTCACATTCTTTGTATTCTTGACAGCATTGTCAATAAGTCTGTTTCTCTCTTCTTCGAGCTTTGCAGCCTCCTCGATGTTATAAGAGCCGTCGGGTGAAGCAAAGTATGTAATCTTGTACAAGTCATCGTTATTGCTGTCATTATCGTGGATAGGCATACGAAGACGGTGACCATCTATACGATATGGAGTATCCAACGAACCACCCTGGTTCTCACCATATTTACATCCCGGTGAAGCAAGCACTGTAAGTTCCTTGTCCTCATAGAAAGAGGCAGTTTTTCCCTTCAAGTGGTCCTCGATTGTAATGGGGTCCCAGTTGTACTCAAGACAAGAACGCTGGTTCCAAGGAGTATAGGAGCTGCTGTCGACCCAACCATACAACACCTGGTCTGAGTCACCCTCCATAGAACTCTGTGAAGCAAGAAGCACAAGACCGGTCTTTGGGTCTTTCTTCATCACAAAGTAGAAGTCGATTGTACTCTCGATATTCTCGGCACCTACCTTTGTCTCGGGGTTCTTACACATAAATTCAATATCGCCACCGCCGGCCTTGTTAAGGTTAAGCACAAGCAAAGCCTTGTTCAAGATACCGTGGTCGTTTGCAGGGCAAGAATGCCATAGAAGCAGATTTTCCATAGGTACCCAACCTAGTGCACCTTTAGCTTTTGCGTCCTGAGAGATGTTAGGATATCCAAGGCCAATATTGGGCTCCTCATATACAAGAGCAAAGCCACTCTTGATTTGAGCAATTCTCACTCGCTGGTTGAACACCAACTTTGTAACAACGCTAGATGACTTCGCAGGCTGCGAATACACCAAATTGTCGGCTCTGTCACTGAACACATTCCAGAACTTCTTCTCACCTGTACTTGCGTTTTGTCCATAGCCGTTGGCCTTTGAAATCTTTGACAGGCTACGTTCTGTAATAAGACGTTCTTTCAAACAATCGGGAAGGAAAGCGCTCACCTTGTCGGGCAACTCAATCTGCGCTACAGCTGACAAAGAATACGCAAAAACAAATAATAGGATATAAAATACTCTTTTCATATATCAACAAATTAATAATCCATTATCAAAACATTCTCATTTATCGAGTTGTAATTCTTATTTCCAAAGATTCTCTCACCACTGAAATCATAGTTGTCGTTACCCGCAGAGTTCACATACACATTGAACTCAAATTTATTGGGCAAATTGGGCACGTCAAATGCCAGATAGAGAGGCACAATAAACTTTTCGGCATATCCATTGTCACAGAAATGTGATGTCAGGAAGAAGTCAAGTACCACCGATTTATAGACCAAATCACCGGCATCGGTCACCACTTCGTATTCATTGAAAAGGTCAAGAATAGAAACAATGTCGGCCTGAATGTTCACGTCGTGCGAAAGTTTGTTGTTCAAAGCCTCGAGAATCTTGTCAAAATCGTCACGGTTATCCTTCTCGGTATTGATTTGTGCAAGATAGTAGTTGTTTCCGTTTGCCATATATATAAGGCATATCTGATTATACTGTCGTGCGTGTCTTTCAACCTCACGAAGTGTCTTAATCAATGTACTGACCGGTGAAGTGTGGTCGTGCACCAGATAAATGAAACGGAACGGCTGGTTTCCCTTTGTCACATCATTCTGTGCCATTGTCGGGATAGACAATGAGCACAGCATAATGATTAAACACAAATATTTTTTCATCATTTGTTATTTTTTAACGATACTGATAGTAATTGCATTCAAACGGCTATTTGCCTCATTGTAGGTCACGCTCTCGACGTTGATTTTCTTGGCACAAACCCAGCAATCGGCAAACATCGCAGCAATACTTGTATAGGTCTTGCCGTTTGTTGTGTTCTTTACAGTAATCTTGTCAGCGAGTCGTTTGTCACCACCCTTGCCGACACTTGCATACCACTTTCTGTCACCACGGTTCTTGAATGACTTGTCAATCTTTGACTGCAATTCGCTCATTTCAAGTTTTGCAACCTGCTTTGGCTCATCCTTGGCCGGTTTCACAAAGCCATCAATACTCTTTACAAGCGTTGAATTGCCATTCTCGTAGAAAGCCTGGATGAAATACTTACCGTCGGCAGTGTAATACTCATTACTCTTGAAAGTTCCATCGGTTGATGTCAGAACAGGGTTCTCATCATCCTCCTTCAAATAGAGCTTGTAATAATCGACCTCTGACTCGTAGTCGGCAAGCACTGCAACAGAGAATGTAAAGCCATTTTCAGCAAGATTCTTCTCGTACACATTAAATTCTGCATTGATTGGCTCCATAGGCTTTGAAGTTTCATTAACCGCTGATGCAGACTCATCAACAGAAATTTCAGTACCTTCAACCTCCACAGTATCTGCTGTTGAGGTTTCTGCACCTGCTGAAACGTCATTGGTAGAAACACCCACCGCTGTAACGTCCTTTCCAAGTCCGACACCTGATTTACCCAACACGAGTACATCGGTAGCACAGAAACCAACTACTGCCATAACAATGAACAAAAGCAGTTTCCAAATGAATTTTGAGCCCTTTACCGGTTCAATATTGTCCGATTTACATTTTGGGCATATACTTTCACTTCCAGCATTCAATGAAAATGAATGTCTACAATCTTTACATTTAAATTTATTTGCCATCTTTTAGAATTTTAAAATTAAGCCAACATTCAACTTAAGCGACTGACGCTTGAAAGATGTTGCAGCTTCAACCATATTACGAACATTCTCCTTGTTATTAGCCGCAGTATACTCTACCAGGGCATTACCTAACTTACCATCACTCTTCACGACATTTTCCACAGGTGCGAAATAATCGGTCAATCCCAATTGGTAGGACACACCACAAGCAAGTTGCAAGCCTTTCACAATTGTCGCTCTGAAGCCGAGTCCGCCAAATGCATCAATTGAGAACACCTGTGGTTTGAACTCATTTATAAGATTGCTCTCGTCAAGCGTGCTACCATTGGTAAAGCCATTGATACCGCTTCGTTCATCAAGCACAAGATTGTCATACTTTGAATATACACCATATGTGCTATAATCGGCCTTAAAGCTGTTCACGCCCGAAGCCACATTAAAGTAAGCCTTTACACCAAGGTCAAGATACATTGAGAACCATTTCGAGAAACGATACTCCATATCCACATATAAAGGCATAACAATATCGGTAGAAGAGAACTCCTGTCTGATATTCTTCAATGAGTAGTGACGGTTATACTCGTCACGGTCGATATCGGCCAGACCATTTGTTGCTGTCACATAATCCAAAGACTCAAGTTCTGTATTGATACTATTCATCGCAGCTCCGACACCAAGGAAGATACCTACCTTAAAATTGCTTGACGACGGGAATACGTATCCGAAGTCCAAAGCAAATTCGTGCGATGAAGATGTTGACTTGATTCTATCATCGCTAAACTGGATGTTATAGTTATCAAGCAATGACAACTCATAGTTAAGCTTCACTCTCCAGTGTGTAGGTCTGTACTTAAGGTAGTACAGGCCTTCCATATCCTGAACCTTTACCGGCTTGATGTTGATATCATTGTCGGTAGGATACACAAATTTCGCATCCGCGATAGAATATGGAAGCACTGCCTGATTATAGACATCAACAAATTTCAGATTGTTACCATTGCACAACACTTCAAGGTCACGTGGGTCAAGTTCCTGCTCTCCGGCCTTGTTGACAACCTTTGCACGCTCAATTGCAATGTAATCTTCGGGCAGAGGCTCAACAGCACTATCCACCACGCCGTCAAGAGATACAAGCTTTGCACGCTGGCGCTGGCTATCCCAGGCAAACGTAGCGCTCATATTATATTCAGCGCCATAGTAGACCGTTGATGATAGACGTATACCATTGTTGTTGTAGTAACTCATCTCCTTGTTAAACTTAACATCGATTTTCCAAGTATCACCGTCACGATAAACCTGGCCAATCTCAACATTCTTCACGATAAGGTCAACAAGGTCTGCTTCTTCTGTGAGCGTTGCAACATAGTTTTCAACCGACAGGCTCTTTTCGCCAGAGAGGCCCAAGAGGTCATTGTATATCATTATGTCGTTGGAATCGAAAATACGTGTAAAATAACGTCCGTCACGTTCGTCGAACATTACACCATATTGTTCATAATCCTCTATAGCATTATAGACGCTCAAATTGAACAAGCGACGCTCCTTCCAAGACATTTCCTGTGCATACGAGGTGCTAAAACATATTAGAGATAGCGACCAGATTATATATTTTATATAGTTTTTCATTGCCTAATCCTATTACTTAATAAAAATCTTGTTCACTTCTCTGTTATTTCCAATGCAAACCTCAACAATGTACATACCACCATTCAAGCCTGTCAAATCGAATTTCTCATCGAATTCAACCTGCTCGCTATAAGTAGTCTGTTTCACGACAGCACCATTGAATGTTATAACCCTGACACTTGCAGGCATTGGCTCCATCAATGTAGCCTTGAAGCCACTGTTATCAAGAACTATCACATCCTCGGTAATATCATCCGATACTGCGCGAGAACCCAAGTATACCTTATCAGTCTTGCAGACATAACCATCGTCATACTCCCAATATGCATACACCCAAGGATCCTTATTTATTTGGTCTTTGGTATATGTCTGATAACGGAGAGTATAGTCGGTACGAGAAATCTCCTTGTCGGCATCGTAACCGAAAGCGAATTTATAATCATTGTCTACAAGGGTTTCATTCTTGAGTCCTGAATTACCTTTCTCGTTCAACATATCCACAATGAGGATATTTGAGCTGCCATTACCCTTCTTCGTCAATGCGAATGGTTCTTGTGGACAACGGTGCATTGTCACCTCAAAATAGATTGTATCGGCATAGTGTACAGGTGTGTTATTGTTCACATCCACATTCTGGACAACCAACATATACTTCTCCGGACGAGAATGCATTTTTTGATCATTGTACCCCTCAATATCCGTAAACTCGTCCAAAGCAGCCGCATTCTGGTCTGTGATGCAGTTTGTAAAGTCGTGACTGTTATACCAGGTGTACTGCCATCCTTGGGGATAACCACCACGTCCATCGCTCACGGCAAGTTCAATAAAATCGCCCTCGCGGAGCATTTTTTCATATTCCTGCATAACCGGAACAATAAGTTTTGGACGTATTGTGGAAACGAAAGTATAAGTCTCCTCTACCCAAGTTTTACCATTATGTTTATTTGTAGCTGTCAGGACATAGGTATGTGTCACGGAGTTGTTTTCAGAATTATTATCCTCCTTTACGGACAATTCTGTTGTATTGTTACCGGCAACGGTCACACCATCTCTTGTCCACTTGTATGACCATCCCTTGACATCGGCATATTTCACATCTATTGCAAATTTAACATTGTTACCGCCGCAGATAGTTGTATCCTGACCGGTTACATCTTTGATTTTTGCCAACGGATAGGTTGCGATGTTATAGGTAAACTCCTTCTTCCAAACCTCGTCACCACCAATAAAGTGCTTTGCAACAACCTTGTATACATCATTGATGATGCTACCGCTGTTGTTTGTCTTTGCGTTGTGTGTGAAGACAGGCTCGTCGCAATTCATACGGGCACCATTCTTTGTCCAATCAAATGTCCAAGAACCCTTGTCGCCATCTACAACACCACCGTAGTAGTTGGCACCGAGATCAAGTGTTTCATTGTACAAGTCATAAGAACCTGGTGTTTCGGTATTTTCGAAGGTTATTTGTGGATATACTCGCACAGGGAAATCAATTATCGAATCATACCAAACAACATTCTCAAATCTATTTATAGCCTGTACGGTATACTTTACAAGAATATATCCTTCATCATTAGGATTCTCCTCTGTGAATTGATACTCCTTGCCATCAAAATGAAGGTCGCGATCATTTCGTTTCCAAATAAGTTCCCAACCATCGGGATAACCTCCGGTGTGATTTACCGAACGGTCAAATTCAATGCCACCGACAACTTGTTCGTGGAATTTTTTCGTTTCAAAGAAGTCTGGAGCAATATATACATTCACAACAAACTCTTTTGTATATTCAGCCAACAAGTCGCCATTTTCAGCCAAGTTGGTTGCAACAACCTTATATGTATTATTCTGTATATTCTTTGTGGTTTTCTCAACAGCATTGAGAGTTGGTTCATCACCATCAATTATCAAATCATTCTTAGACCACTTGTACTCCCAACCAGCCTCACGGCCACCGGCTACCTGTACACCCAAAACAAATGTTTCGTTTTTAGCAGTGTTGAATTCGGTTTCGGTTGTATACTCTATACTGGTCAATGGGAAGATGTTGACATCAAAAGATATTGGACAAACAGCCAATGTATCGCCATTCAATGCCGTATTTGTTGCAACTACAGAATATTCACTAGTAAAAAGCTTATTTGTTGGCACCTCGCGATAGGTAATCTGTTTACCGGACTCGTCAAGCAACTCACCGTTCCTGTGCCAAACGTATGTCCAGCCTTCGCTGTAACCACCAGATATCTCAAACTCCAAAGTAACATCGGTTTCTTTGGCATAATTGAAAACACGTCTATCGTTCTTGTGCTTTATGCTAGCTTCACGGTATACATTTACAACAAATTCTCTTTCTAGAACAGTCAATGTATCACCATTCATTGTTTTGTTGGTTGCAATTACAGTGTAAACATTCGAGTAATCGCTTTCAGAAGGAGCTACTTCAGCGTCAAATGTATTATTAGCATCCTCTGCTACAACAGAGCCGTTCTTTATCCATTTGTATATCCAACCTTGCTCACGAGCTCCGGCAACCTGCACACCCAACTGGAAAATTGTATCATTCGCTGTGTAGAATTCACTAGCGGTTGTATACTCAATCGCAGGATGAGGATATGTATTGACATAGAAATGGAACTCTTTATCAAACCATACATTGCCATAGAACGTATTTGTCACGTGGGCAACATAAACATCCTCAACAGGCATACCTGTTGGTGTCAAAGCAACCTCAATATTTTGGTCATTAACATTCAGGCTACCAACCTCTTCAAGGAAACAAGAGTTTCCACCATCTGGGGTACCGAAGTTGTCTACAACAACATGACGAAGACTATTGACATTTATTTGATGCTGTTCATCGAAATAGATAAATACAGTATTAGCGTATGCCGCATCCTTAAAATATATTGGATCTATCGGTTGCTCGTCGAGCGAGCCCTCTTTGTTTACATACTTTTGTTCAGTTACGTGATAAAGATAGTATGTAGCTCCATTATCATTGCTGATAAAAGCAAACTGCTGACGTACATCAAATGCATTAGCAACTGTTTCCAGCTGAACATTCGATATCAAAGAGTTACCACCATCGGCAACACACCACGATGTAGCAACACCCTTATCGTGGTATGGCTGAGATATATAATAGATGGTATTGGTCTTTACACCATAGCTATTAGTATGTACTGCCGCAGGTGCAGTGGATGTCATCTCCACACCATTCTTTTTCCAAGTGACATCCCAACCATGTGGAAAACCACCCTTCTTTGCAAATTCAAGATTGATGGTGGTATCCAGCTCCAGATAGTTGAAATATGCTTTAGGCACATCTACAGTCGGAACCGGGAATACATTTACGATAAACTCTTTTCTATATTGAGCCAAGATGTCATGATTCTCGGCATAGTTGACAGCAATCACTTCATATCTATCCACGAAGAACTGCTCCTCAGGAGTTGCTGTAAATTCAAAGCTAGGCTCTTCTGAATCAAGTAATTCGCCATTCTTTTTCCAAGAATATCTCCAACCGTCCTGCATACCACCAGCTGTAGCAATCTCAAGTGTGAATGTACTCTCTTGTGAGAAATTGTAAACAGAATCCGAAACGTACTCAATGCTTGTTGTGGGATAAACATTTACAACAAACTCCTTTTCAAAGGTACCCCAATCTCTACCATCGGTATAATGATTTTGCGCAACGACTTTGTAGACATATCTCCTTTTCTTTGTTTCAAGAAGCATATTTTTGATTTCTCCACAGTCTTCGTTTCCACCAACGCCATTGTCCTTAATGTACTCCACTTCAAGGGTATGTTCTCCTTCTGTTGTAATAGTTTCGCTATGACGACCTTCGGCTACTCCACTCTTATAATACAGTTGACGTCCATCAAGAGTTATTTTAAGCCAATCATATCCATCTTCGCTACTTACTCTCCAATCGAATGTAAGCACGTCACCGCTATATGCTTCAAATGTATATGAATGTTTTGAGGATACACCATTCAATCCTTTATTTGTAGACACCCAATCCTCAAAACGCTGAGTAAAGCTATTTGTCTGTATAGCAGGAATTTCAAATGGTTGAACATCGGCATTACCACTCTCCTGTGCTGTAATAGCTTCACCATCCTTGAACCACTGGTAAGTCCATCCGTCAGGGTACGCACCGGCAACACTGAAGCCCATTGTAATTGTCGTATCCTTGGCTGTATTGAATACACTCTTTGAATCAAGGTAATTAAACTTTGGTGCCGGATAAACCATTGCTGTAACGTTTTCTTGCTTACTATACAATTCTGTACCGGCAACATAATACTTACAATCGGCTGTATACAACGGCCAGGCTATTTCATCAGAATTATTAATTTGCGAGAAGGTGAAGTTTAAAGCGTTACCCTCTACATTTGCTCCATCAGGAACTACTGTCCAGTCAATCTCCCAACTACCTAAAGTTGTTCCACTAACAAAATCCACACCAAAAGGCTCATCAGAAACCACGACATAAGCATTTTTCTGCAAAGTCAGTTTAGGATTGATGATTTGGATTTTAGTTACAGGAACCGCAACCGACTTGGTCTTTGTAGCACCATTCTCGGTCCAGGTCAATGTAACATTTCCACTCAACTCATAAAGACCGGCATCAGCTGCATCGAATGGCGCATTAGGATGGTTATTTAAAATAACGGCACCATCACGCTTGACTGTCAATTTTACATCTGATATCTTATAGGGGGTATTTACTGCTACGTTAGGAGAAATTCGGGCTCCCACGACAGAATAATATACACCTGCGCTCTGGACACTATTGCCATTGAACACTGGTGTAACTGTTACCTCCTGCGCAACAACTATCAGCGAACAGAAAAGCGCCATAAGGCTCAAAAATGCTCGCTTGGATATTGTCTTACAAAATTCTTTCATATTTTTTCTGTTTATAACCGTAATAATGTTTTAGTCACTATCACATTTTAAAAAAGCATTCCGCCTAGATACAACGATGCTGCAGCACCGGCAGCCAAGCCCAAGACTGCTGCAAGGAACCAAGAAAAGGCTCCACCGCCACTCTTTGCAGGCTTTGCTTTTTGGTTTGCCTGGTTGTTCTCAACTGCTGGTGCAGCTGTTTCAACAACAGGCTCAGGCTGTTGCTCCTCGGGCCACAATGGCTCAGGATTCTTGCCCTTCACCTTCATTGCAGCATACTCAGCAAGCTGTTCTGCAGCCGGACGTGACCAAGTCTCCTTACTCAAGCAAATCTGCATAATCTTGTTAAGGTCGCGTGAGAAATCAGCCTCGGGAAGTTCTGCCATATCAGCACCGTGGTTCAACATTGAACCACCATAGCCACAAAATGGCAAATCACCCATAGCAAGCTCATAGATTGTTGCTCCAAGAGCCCAAATGTCACTCGCTTTAATTGCAGAATAACCGTTTACAAAGTGTTCGGGTCCCATATAGGCAATTGTACCCGATGAACCGACCTGTGCAGCACTCTTGCGCAAGGTTGAACGCACCTGCTTGCTTATACCAAAGTCGGTAATCATAAAGTCACCGCTAGGACCAATGAGAATATTGTCGGGTTTGATGTCCTGGTGTATGATTGGTGGTTCCTGAGAGTGCAGGTAGGCCAAACCGGCAGCCACGTCCCTGATGAACACCCAAAGGACATCTTCTGTTATATTTCCAATGTATTTACTTGCCGAGCCTTGAGGACAATAAGGCATAACAAGGTAAGGACGGTTGTTGTCATCCCTGCAAATCTCAAGATAATTTGCGTGCAACAGATTAGGATGGTTAAAATTGAATGAAATTCTGAACTCCCTGATGAAGTCCTCCAATCCCTGCGGATCCATTGCAATATATATCTTAATGGCAACCTCTATTCCGGTCTGTTGGTCAACAGCCAACCACACTTCGCCAAAACTACCGCTGCCTTTAAACTCTTTCAATAAATATCTACCGTCAAAAACGGCGCCTTCAACGTTTTGCATTTTTGAATTGTTTTATTTGTTAGTAGAATTGAATGATATCAAGAAATAGCATTAGTAATAGCTTCACGTATGCCTCCATCAAACAATTCTGTATTTTTCATAACCAAAGCAATTATTACCAATAGGATAATCATAAAAATAAGAATCTTCCAAAGAGATGCTGAGCCCCCTTTTTTGTTCTTCTTTTTCTTTTTTGTCCTTTTTGTAGAGAAATCACAAGTATCGGCAATTTCCGCACTGTCATCATCTACCACTTCCATAAGAGCAATTGTAACATTATCATAACCGCCGGCATTGAGTGCAGCATTTATAAGTTCCCTTTTACAAACCTCTATATCTTCGCAGAAATTTCTCATTACTTCATTGATTTCCTCATCTCTGCACAAGCCACACAAACCGTCACTGCACAACATAATTCTATCTCCTGTTTTTAGTGCAACGGTTGCAAAGTCCGGTTTTGCCCTGTCTTTGAAATCACCAAGACATCTTGTAATGATATTGCTGTTCGGATGGTCAAAAGCAAGATCTTCGTCCAATTTGCCGGCATCGACCAACTCCTGTACATAAGAGTGGTCCTTTGACACTCTTTTCAACCCACTTGCAGGATTGTAAAGATAGGCACGACTATCGCCACACCACGACAAATAAGCCTTACGGCCGATAACCCAAGCGAAAATCAAAGTAGTACCCATACCCTTTGTTTCAGAGTCCTCTTCAACTCTCTTTTTAATGGCAGCATCGGCTTTTTCTACGATTTCACGCATAAACTTCTCAACATCCTTGTCCGATTTTACAATCTTCTTGAGGTTGGCATTGAGAAATTCCTGCTTGACGTGCTCAACTGCAATGGCCGAAGCGACCTCTCCGGCGTTCAAGCCACCCATTCCATCAGCAACGACAAAAGCGCATCCTTCGTCGCACAGATTTACGGCTTCGGATACGTCTTTAGGCAAGAACCAATCGGGACGACTAAGATCTATGTTCGTTATAAAATTATCTTCATTGTTGGTACGAACGCAACCTACGTTTGTCCCTGCGGTCAGTTTTACTCTCATTTTTTAATGATTTTATTATAAAAAATATTTGTAGGAGCAGTGGTGTCGCAATATTTTGATACGACACCACCGCTTTTATAGGTATATACCCTAATCTTAATTCAAAAAATCAAGGTATTTATTTTTTTTAGTGCGCGATATTCTTGATTGGCGCAGCGAAGTCACGGTCTGACTCCAAGTCTGTGTGGCCAAGGATACCTACTACAGTCCATACACCGTCAATCTGAACGAGAACAGGTGCACCATCTGCGCCCTTGTAGTAACGCTTTGTAGCCAACTCGATAACACCTACATTGTTCAAATCAGGTGAGTTAACAGTGTTCTTTCTCAATTCTGGGTTAACGTTCAAAGAGTTCTTGAAGCCCTCGTTGTATGGGTAGCAAAGAGCAACCACTGCTTCACCAGAGTTAAGAGTAACAGAAGCTGCAGGAGCTGATTTCAAGCCCTTAACGCTTGCAAGCTGCTCGCTCTTACCAAGTGTAGCCCAGTCATTCTTTGAGTCGTCATATACGAACAAATCTCTTGCGTTAGACTTAACAAGCTTGCGGACGTGCTTTGCAGGAACAACATCTGTAACCTTTGTCTTAGATGTGATTTCCTTTGTTGACATTTCGCTTGTTCTGAACTTGAAGCTTGTCTTTGCAGGAGAATATGCTGTGAAGTTAGCATCAATCTTCCAACCGTAGTATGTGAGGTACTGCAAGTAGCCCAATGTCCAGTGCTGGCCATACTCGTCCCTACCGATAGAAGTTGAAGTATAGTAGAACCAAGGCTCAACAACACGACGTGCAGTAACGAATGTACCATCGTCAAGCATAAATCCTGTACCACCAACGAAACCGGTCATGTCGAACTGGTATTTGAGTGTACCTGAACGGTCATATACCTGTACGTTGTCCATCTTGACGTAGTAAACAGCTGAGTAGCAATCCTCGATGTTAGAGAACAAAGCATTTTCAGCAGGAGCAGCAGCCTTCTCGGCAACAGCAGCAGCCTTCTCTGCAGCAGGAGCAGCAGGAGCAGCCTCAGCCTTTACGATAGCTGTTTCAGTTTCCTTGATCTGCTTCTCGAGATCCTTGATTGCAGCACTCTGCTCGTCAGCAGCCTTCTTGTACTGTCTGAGCTGGCTTGCAGCAGCGGCAGCGTTCTTCTTTGCAGCCTCAGCAGCCTCATTTGCAGCATCAATCTGTGCCTGGAGAGCAGCTCTCTCGGCAGCAGAAGCCTCAGCCATAGCCTGCTCAGCAGCAAGACGCTCAGCCTCTTTCTCCTCAATCTGCTTCTGGAGGTCATTTACATAATCCTCCTGCTCCATAATCTTCTCATACTGCTTGTCGAGTTCATCTCTCTGGTTCAACAAGCCCTTCTCGAGTTCAGCTCTCTGATCCTCAAGAACAGCAAGGTTCTTACCCTGTTCAGCAATAACATTGCCCTGCTCAACAATCTTCTGGCCACCCAATACACCAGCAACTACTGAGCCGATGATAACAATAGCAAGAAGAACTGTCAAAATTGTCAAACCTTTCTTATAAGGAGCAAGTGCCTGTTTGCGGAAGAGGTTCATACGCTCTGTCATACCGATGCTCTTAACAAGGCTGCTTGCACCCTGAGGTACGATGAAGCCCATAACAGGACCGTGTGAAGAAAGACGAATCTCGTCACCTGAATTAAGTTTTCTCTCACCCTGAACAGGAACAGAGTTTACATAAGTAGCATTTGTCTGTGAAAGTGGAATAATCTTCCAACCATCGCCCTCGCGTACGATTGCTGCGTGCTTGCGGCTAACAGTCTCGCAAGACTCGTCGAAACGTACCTGACAGCTTGAATCACGACCAAGCTCAACCTGGTCTACGATAATCTTGTCAGAGTCACCGGCATTGTGATAACCAGTTGTTGTCTTGTGCTCAAGGATGTAATATGTACGACCTGATGCACTAAAAATAGCACCTACACCAGCACCTACCGAACCGGCCAATGTGCGTTTGTAATTTACTTGATCTGCCATAGTAATAAATGTTTAGGTTTATAAATAGGTTTGTTTAATTTATTGTTGTTCAAGTTTAAGTTTTGTATCACCAATGGATATTATATCGCCGGCCTGCATCCAAAAGCCCTTCTCGGTCACCTCGGTTGAATTGACATAAGTTCCGTTGGTCGAACGCACCCACTCTCTCTCGTCGGGACGCCACTGTCCGTCAATGATACGCCAGTCACGGAAATTTGCATCTGTTTCCAAGACGCAATGGAAACGGGAGATATATGAGCTTTGTGTTTCCACTATGTGTATATCGTTTTGTGAAGTACGGCCCATTGTGAAGAGCTTTCTATTTGTACTCACAGCCATCTGTGTCAAGTTGTAGATTTTGCCAAACTCCTCGCCGTGCATTATTTTCAATACAAGAGAAGCATTGGCTGCCGGAGCCTGGGGTGCTGGCGGAACAACTGGTGCCGGAGCAACGACCTGCGGCCTCACGGACTGCGACATTATATGTGACGACTGCGGCAAAAGACGCAACACTGTATTTGCATTCTGGAATCGCTCCTTGAAGTTAGGTTGCAGACATCCTTCAATAACCACTTCCCAAGCCCTTCCATTTTCCACATACATCAATGCGTTACGGTCCCAATCACCGGCCTTTCCGCGTTTCTGATAACGCACAAGGTCATTCTGGTCTTCAAGTGGGCCAAATGGCAACTTACCGGTAAGCAACTGATACAGCATAACTCCGAAAGAGAACACGTCGGTTGTCGGCAACACAGTTGCCTCGCCTCTGGCTCTGTTCACCTGTTCGGGAGGCATATACGCATAAGTTCCGAATATTTGATATGGTTTTCCAAAGATATTTCTTTCGGTCATTCGTTTGTTACGGTCGCCACAAATACCAAAATCGGCAAGCACCGCTGTTCCATCGGCCTTAAAGAGGACATTCTCGGGTTTCAAATCTCGGTGTACCTTACCATTGGAGTGAAGGTCGTTCAAACCACCGAGAATCTCGCTCGATACTTTTGATATATCAATATCATTCTTGCCGACTTTTGACGAGAGGTCGCCACCCGAGCAGAACTCCATTACTATATAAGGATTACCTTCAAGCAAGCCATAGTCATAGGAATGAACAAGATAACGGCTTTGAATCAAGCCCGTCTTGAACTCCATATCGAACCTGTCAATGAGAGGTTGTCTAATTTCTGATGGAACATCCCACAAGCGCAACAGCTTGAGAGCATATACCTGGTTCGTCTGCAAGTCCGAAACCTTATATACCTGTCCAAAAGCTCCGTCACCAAGAGCTTTTATAATCTTATATTTAGAAAGGACAACCTGTCCATCCGAATAATCGATTCGTTTAGGTATTACAGTCTTGTTCATCATATCGTTACGATTAAATGACACGGTATCTCATTCCTGCGATAAGGATTATATCACCAGCCTTCAGACAGATATCAGACGAAGCAGTTATAGTCAACGACACAACACTCTGTGTGCCGTGATCCATAGACTGTAAGCTATATTCAAAAGCAGCATCTACGGCAGGAGCATCAATCACGGTATGTTGCAAATCTGCGTCAGCGACTTTAGGAGCAACGTAGCCAGGAATCTGGAAAGAGGCCAAATCACCAGCCGCCATTGTCTTCTTGAGTTCACTCTGCTCTATTACAGGAGGTGTAAATTGTGGAGCTTCAACAGGAGGCATCTGTGGCGCTGACGGTGTTTCCCTTCCGGCAACCATAGTCTTTTTAAGCTCACTCTTGTCCTGAGTTGCAAAAGGAGGCATTGTAGAGGGAACAGGAGATGTCGCCGGAGTTTCTCTACCGGCAACCATAGTCTTTTTCAATTCACTCTTGTCCATCTCTGCAATCTGAGGCATTTCAACAGGAGCTGCTGGCTGAGGTGCAGCCATTCCGGCACCAAAAGCAACAGTCTTGTTCATATCAAAAGCCTTGGGGGCAACGGGTTCCGGACTCTCCTTGAATTTAGGATTAGAGAAACCACAATGAGGGCAAGCCGGAATCTGCAACGAATACTCACGGCCACACTTATCACAATTTATTACTGCCGGAGCAGACACTTGTGCTGGTTCAGGTTTTGGTGCGCGGACAACACTTGGCTCTTCAACGTGAATAGCCTTCAACTTCTGATTACATTTTTGGCAACACTCAACCCCTTCAGGATTCATCCAACCACAATTATCACATCTCATAACAATATGCTTATTCTTTTATTAATATTTTCATCATCTCCCGAAACAAAAGGGAGGTGTCTTGCAAAATTAGAACTTTTTATATAATCAAAAAATTTTTTAACTAAAAAAATACACAAAATATCACTTAACAGGCTGAAAATAAGATTTTAGCGTAATAAAACGGAGATTTTATAGTTCTTTTTAAGACTTGACCGCTCCTGTTAATATTAAAAACACAACAAGAGCGGACAATAATTGACAATCCCACAAAGGAACATTCTTATATCATTCAAACAAAGGACGATACACGACATCAACATTCATTCCCAATCTCAACGAAAAGCCGAAGCCCTGATATCGTATTGCTAAAACAGATTGTGCCACCGGATACGCGGAAAATCTTATCGGTGGAAACAGACAAATTACGCTCGTGCTCAGGATAGCGGTCATAATCGGGGGACAGCAGTGCGCCCGACTGCAAGCCTGCAAGCATTTCGCAATAACAGCAAGCCACCTCGTATGTATTCACATCATTCTCGGCACCATAGTTATATACGCCCGATGGCAAATTGAACGTCAAAGGCAGAAATTCAACCACCTCACGTACCCAGGTAATACCACGATACTCACGCACGGGGAACACTATTGGCTTGCGTTCCTTTATCGCTCTGACAATATTCAACACAAAATTGGCGTGCGATGGCATACCCTCGCGCTCACGGTCATACATCCACGTTGCACGCAACACAACGGTATTGGGGTTGAAATAGAGCACACGCTCCTCGGCCTCGAGCTTATGACGGCCATATACATTCTCGGGCGCGACACGCACATCTTCATTTAGCAATCCGCTTTCGAGGTTGCCGTTATACACTTGGTCACTCGAAAAGAATATCATTTTTGCACGGCACAGAGCCGCAGCACGCGCAATGTTCGCTGCGCCCTCTACATTCACACGATAGCTCTCATCGGGGTTCTGCTCGCAATATCCGGTGTTCGACAACGCCGCAAGATGCACCACCACATCGGGTGTGTGCTGCATAAAATAGCTGTTGACCGACTCACGGTCAGTAATTTCAAGTTCTGCGTGTGATGGAGTGAGAACAGAATATTCATTGCGCCAACGCGCCACAAAGCGGCTACCTACAAAACCGCTCGCACCGGTAACAAGTATCTTTTTCATGGCGCGAAGATATGAAAAAGTTCTTAAAACTCAACAAGATATAATCCTATATTTAAATTATGTAATTCTTCAGAGGTCTAAAAAGATTCTATTTCGGCAACATAAGAGATTAACATCGCCAGGAAAATTCAGGTACTACATCATTTTTTCCATAGACTATAAACTATACGTCAGGCTCATTGTAACATTCCTACCAGGGGCACTGATGCCACAGCTGTATGGGCGGTAGCGTTTGTCGGCAATATTTTCAATCGTCGCATTTAGCGAGAGTCCACGCTCCAGCTGCAACGAGGCACGCAAGTTAAGCGTAAACCAGGCAGGAGAGTAGGCATTACCATCTGCATCGAGTGCATAAATTTCTTTTTTGTCGCGCTCCTCTACCGGCATATCGGCAGCGGCGCACTCGGCCTGGAAAGCGGCATAAGCCTCAATTGTCAACCGTTCGTTCCTGAAACCCACAGCAACGCGCCCAAAGAGCGGTGCTACGTGACGCGAGGGTGAAACATCGCCATTGTCCATCTCCTCAAAGCCGCGTTGCCAACTGACACGTGCATCGGCATAGAACCACTTTAAATTTGCATCTACAGCGGCCTGAACACCCCACACATTTGCAGTGGCAGCATTCTGCAACGCCTGCACACGGCACTCGCTACCCTGATACTCCATTGTGGGGCTACCATTGAAGAGGAAATCGCGACGTACAATAGCATCGGTGAGGTGGGTATAATAGGCTGTTACATCAAATTTCAGGAACGAGCCTATGTGCTTTGCAATACCAAGCTCCACATTATCGGCATATTCGGGTTTCAGTGCCGGATTGGGAACAGTCACACAACCGTCGGCACTATCAAACAGTTTTCCCATATCATCGACATTGGGCGCACGGAAACCACGAGCATAGTTCAAGCGAAAGAGCCAGCCCGACGATGGACGCCAATTAAGCCCGACATTCGCGCTCACACTACCGGCCGAGGAGAACTGTTTGGGTTCAAAAGGTATTTCAAACCCCACGTTGGAGAAGTCGTTATCTATAAAATAATGATTATACCGTACTCCGGCTGCAAGATTAAGCCTGTCGGTAATATGCCACTCGGCCTGCGCAAAGATACCGGCGCTGTACCACTCGGCATTCGGATAACGCGCCGCCATAGGCTCTGTTGTATTTGCCACAATATCTGTCGCCACGCCTTTTGAACGCACATTATTCTGCACATACTCCGCACCGTATGAAATTGAAAGCCCGTCGGAAAGCGACTTTATGAAATCGACGTTGGCACTCCAGGCGTCGACAGACTCGCTCTGCGTTTCGCGGCGTGGTTTGTTGAGGTCGCGGCTAATGCGGCTCTCTTCAAAACGTTGCAAAGCCAGGTTCACCCTCATCGAGTCGTACACAACACCTCCACCGACATGTTCGGCACGCAGATGGTTCATCATCCAGAACTGCGGGCCATAATTCCACTCGGCATAGCGTGGCAAGCCATTGCGTAGACGCTGGTGACGGTCGTAGCGGGCATACTCTGACGTTTCGCTAATATGAAATGCATATTCAAGATTCCATCCACCACCGGGTGTGTAGCGCACCTTCTGCATAAAATTATATTGCGAATAGCCGCTTGGTGTCTGCTTGCGTTTGTCTACATTGTCAATTACCAAATCCTCGACCGTACCGTCGGCTGCAAAGCCGGGAACGACAACATAGGGCATAACATACTCTTCAGGACCGTGCATTCCCTGTTTCAAATCGCCGAAGGAGGAGTAGGTAAAACTTGTGAGCAATGCCCAACGTTTCCACCCCACTCCCGCGTGAACGTGCGCCGTGAGTTCGCTCGAAGCCGTTGCCGTTCGCACCGTTGCTGAGCCATAATAGAGAGGATTATTCCCAACAGACAAACGTGGTTCAAGGGTAGAAAAGACCATAGCTCCACCAATTGCATCGCTGCCATACCCCACAGCACCGGGACCAAAAAGCACCTCGCTGTCGGCAACAGCAAAGGGGTCGAGCGATATTACGTTCTGTATGTTACCCGAGCGGAATATTGCAGTGTTCATACGCACTCCATCAATGCTGTACAGCAGCCTGTTGGTGGCAAAGCCACGTATCATTGGACTACCACCACCATACTGGCTTTTTTGGACAAAGACCTCACCTGTAAGCCCCAGCACATCGGCTGCCGTCTGCGGATTGAAGGCATTAGCCTCATCGAACGACAATCGTGTAACCTTCACGGGCTGTGCCTGGCTCTCGCGACACCAACGGGTTGCAGACACTACAATCTCATCGAGCTTGTAGGAGAGGCTATCCTGCGCCAAAGAGAACAGAACTGAAGGCAATACCAAGAACAACAGCAGTATCTTTTTCATAAAATCATCAACTACTTGACAAGCAGTTTACCGGTCTTTTTGAAACCGGCTACATCTGTTGCCATATAGAAATATATACCGGCACTATACCCTGCGGTACTGACCTCTATTTCACTCTGCGACACTACGCTGTACACAATATTACCCTTTGCATCATATATCTCTAACGATACTTCGCCATCAAGGTCACGTGGGACGAAGCGGAAATCATCACCGCGGACAACCACATTGCCACTGCTGAGCAATAAATCCTTGCCCTGCATAACCGCTGCAACAGATGTCGCATCTGGTACAGGCTTGCTACCCTTTATCATTCCCTTTATACATTTAGTATCACTACCTGCTGGGGTTGTTACCGTCAAAGCAATATCGTATGTCTGGTCAGGAGCAATAGTTATCACCGGGTTGCGCACATTGTCGGCACTAATTGAGAGCGGCGCAGGATGAATATCCCAATGCCACTCGGCACCGTTCTGGTTTACTATACTGTAACTGTCGAGCTTTATTTCGCGTGGATAGCCGCTCTGAGTATTGTCGCCCGAGCCTGCATTCAGAATCATTGGCTGCGCGATGGGCCTGAACTGCGGGTCAACAAGTTCACGTTCCCAGATGCCATTGTTTGTCGCAAGACGTATCACACCCTCTTTGTAGAACGGTAGCATACGGTTCAGGTTTACCACCTTTGGCAAGCCATCGCTGATGTTTATCCACCCGTCGGTGGTATCATCGCGGTATAGCACACGGCCGCGTGTGGTGCTGTAAGTCTCATTGAGGTATCCTAATGTGTGGGCAATTGCATAGGCGGCATTCTTCTCGTTGCCGGTGAGGAAGAAACGGCCGATACTGTGTTTCTCCACCTTGCCCTCCCAATTGGGAATCGTGAGGCCATTGTCTATTTTCTCCCAGCTATCGCCATTGTCCACTGTGCGCCAGAAACCGCCCGCATTGCCGTCGGCAACCCAAATCTCATTCTCGTCGGTCGGGTGAATGGCCAATTTATAGCAGATGCTATATGTCATTTCGTCGGGGAGGTTATACTCCGTGAATGTCGCACCGGCATCGAGCGACCAGTATATGCGTCCCCAAGTAGAAGCCACAATCTTGTCGGGGTTCGAACGCGACACGGCTATTGCATTTATGGGGTCGTCGAATGTATATACCGAGGAGAACGAAGCACCGTCGTCGCGTGTACGCCAAAGAGTGTTGGCATCTACACGGTCACTCTCCTGCACAATATAGAAGCACTGCGCATAACGTGGGTCGAACTCGAAGTAGAAGCCGTGCTGCGACGACTCCTTGGGATAGGTCCAGTAGTCGAGGAAGGGAACGAATTCATCGCGCCAGTCATCGGGCATAAGCACATTCTCGGAATCGCTGAAAGCAATCTTGCGCGGATTGGAGAGGAACACATAACCTGTGGGACGTTCCGAGCCACGCATCAAGAGCGTAACTCCATTGTAGCGGTCAATCTGCGACATATTGCCATTGTGGTTGCGTCCGCCCACCATAACATCCTCGTTCCAGCCCTGGTCAAAGCCCCACATCTCCGAAGCATATAGACCATTGAGCTTCGGCTGCGCATCGGCCAGAAAGAAGTCATTGCTGTAAATGACACCGCCATCGGTCGAGAGCCAAGTATCGCCGGCACCATTGGTCTGGATGGACTGCATATCGCAATGCAGGTCAAAACGGCCATAGTAACCGCCAACGTTCTCAAGTGTCTTGCCTCCGTCGGTTGAGCGATAGAGCTGTATTATACCCACAAGCAGAACCTCGGGGTCGGTAGCCGATGCCGTACATACAAGGTCGTAATATCCCTGGCCACCTTTCTTGTCAACAGCCTCCATCTGTGATGTAGGATCGGTTACGGTAAACGACGCACCACCGTCGGTACTCTTGTAGAGCAATGGCGGGCCACTGAAATAGAGAGGACCGGGTTGCGACAGATGATTTCTGCGACAAGCCCAAAGATATACATAATCCTCACCACCGGGAGCCTCGCTCAAACCAATGCGAGCACTGATGAGCGGCTGGCCGTCGAGAGTGAGCAGATTCCACGATGCGCCACCGTCAACACTCTTGTACATCTTCACGGTGTTCTCCTGCTCAATAGCGACATAGCAGACATCAGGGTTCTGCACAGAGTATCTTATATCGAACACCATTCCACCGAGCATCCACTCCCACGACTTGCCGCCATCGGTTGAGCGCCATAGCTGCGCGCGGTCACCGGCAAGGATTATATTGTCATTCCCTGGGTGGAAACAGGCATTGCTGGTACGTGCGTATGTAGCCTTTGCCGGAGTAATATTCTCCCAGTTCACGCCACCGTCATTGCTTATCCAAAAGACACCGCCTGCGCCCACAAGCACACGGTCGGGGTTTGTGTTGCTTATATCTATGGTTGTTATCTCGCCGGCCATCCATTCGCCGTCGTTGCAAGGCTGCCACGACTCGCCCTTATCACTCGAGCGGAACACAAGCCCCGTTTCCGAACCGCAATAGAGTACATTCGGATTGGAACGCGATGCTCTCATACGCTGGATATTCGACTGGGCAGGAGATAGTTTCTTGTGCAGATAGTCGTATGTTATGATTGGCGAAATCACATTCCACTCAACCGGTGCTGCGGCATTGCGACCTGCGGCACGCTTTCGTGCACGCTCCTGACGAACCTCCTCGGCAGCATTGTCAATGTCGCTGTGATAGGCACTTGCCAAAGGTAACCTGATTATACCATCGGCCTGCACAAAAGGCAGATAGGCCTTCTGGAAACGGCGGAAGTGGTTTACAACCTGTTTTGTATCGCGCGATTTGTATCGCGCACCAGGGGTGTTGCTCAGATAGACCTCAAAACTGTCTACCATCGCATTATAGTCGAGCCCCTGCGGATTGGCAAGCTGCGCCATCCAAGCAGGCGAACCGGCCGGCAAATAATTCAATTTATATGGGGTAAAATATGTATCGTTCACACTGCTTTCCTGCGCATTCGCACAAAACATTGATGATATACAAAGCAGTGACAGTATTATTTTTCCTATTCTCATAGTTGCTATTTTATTATGAATTGTCCAAAGAATTTCTGTGTCGCGCTCCTTATTGAGTAGATATATACGCCCGGGGGCAGGTCATTTACAGCCACTGTCACGCGTTCTCCTCGCGCAGGTATTGGCGCACTATGCAGCAGATTGCCCTTCATTCCGTGTACAGTGAAACGTGCATCGTCCATAAGACCTGTTGCAAGCACAACCAATGGTTCACCCACATCAATCACAGTCTTTTCAATACCGACCTCGCCCACCTTGGCCTCATTGACAGATGTTTCTCCCTCAATGGTTATCATATTCTTTATGGTGCGCGACGAAGTTCCGGCAGCGGTTGTCACTGTCAAGGTAACATCATAATTACCCGGGTTGCCAAAGACTACAATGGGATTGCGCACCGTGGCATCGCTCACATACTGCGGCTGTGGCGAGAAGCTCCACTGCCAACGGGTATTTTCGTCCTGACGTACGATACTGTAACTGTCGAACTGCACGCTTTTCTGCGGATTGGCCGTGAGGTTGCCGCTACCAAGATTAAGTGCCATAGGCTGTGCCACAGGAATAAAATCCTGATGGTACAAAGGCGCTTCCCACAAGCCCTGGTCGGTAGCCATACGCAAGACACCACCCTTGTAGAATGGTACGACTTTTGAAATTCGCGCACCGGGGTTAAGGCCGCTCGAATAATCAATGAATTCACTCATTGTATTGTCGCGGAAGTAGACACTCGCACCGTCGTAGCTTGTTACGTAAGTGCTGTTATACTCGTCGCCCACAAGAATTATCTGATGCACACGCTTGTCAGCAATGTTCGCAAGGTTGTACTCACTCCAGCTGTCACCACCGTCAAAGCTCTCGCTGACAGCGCCATAACGGTCGTTGCATATCACAAGCAAGTGGTTCTCGTCGTTGGGGTCAACGACAACCTTTGTATAGTGGATATAGTCGTCGGTGATTGGGAAGGGCTGTGTACACTCATTGAATGTCAAGCCGCCGTCGTCGGAACGCCACACATTCCAACAGCCCGAAATATACACCCTGTCGGGGTTAGAGCGCGCGAACTCATAACTGTAGAAATCCTCGCCCTCACTGTCAAAAACCTTTTGGAACGACGCGCCCTCGTCATACGAGAGATAACCACCCCATGTATCTGTCATATCCTGAAGGAATACTTTCAGGGCATAGCGTGGGTCGGTAGCAATCTCGCCGTTTATGCGCAAAGCCTCGTATGGTTTCTTGTCAGCAAACCAAGTGCGGAAATCCTCGCCAATAGCGCCGTCCATTTCGCGTGGCATGATGCGCGTTGAGGCATCGGTAAAGTACACCTTCCAAGGATTACTCTTCATGACATATCCGGTAGCTATTTCCACGCCACCGACGTGAACGGAATTGCCCTCGCCGTATGTCGATGCGTGCACCACATCACCATTATGCCATCGGCCGGCAGCCATAACATCCTCGTTCCATCCAACGCCCAGACCCTGATAGTCCGAAGCGTATATACCATCGTAACGATCCTCTCCCTTTGTTTCAAAGAAATCACGCGAATATTTTATTCCACCATCGTTACATATCCAAGTATCTCCACAGGGGTGAATGGCTATATCCTGTATATCGCAATGCATCCAATCACTGCGCTGATACCCCCCAATGGCATTGTTACGATAGTTTGCCACGCCCTCATCTGTTGAACGATAGAGCGATGTAAGGCCAAAGAGCACGTGTGCAGGATTCTGTGCCGATGCACCAATCATCATATCAAAGAATCCCTGTCCGCCGGCCGAGTCCATAATTGGAGAGAAGGTAATGTCATAGTATTTTCCGCCCTTGTCGGTCTGATCTTCCCAACTGACACCACCATCCTTTGACATCAGGATATACGGCGTTCCCTTGCCACCCTGCGGGCCGGCATCGTAGCCCCACGAATCGCAGGTAACAAGAGCATATACATAATTCTCGCCACCAGGAGCCTCACTCACGGCCAGACGACCGCATATCATCATATATACAGGGAGCTCCAACTGCCGCCAGCTCATTCCGGCATTATCCGACATATATATCCCAGCCCAAGGACCTGACTCCCGACGAACGAGATATACCCTATTGGGATTGCCGGGTTGCAGTTCGTGGTCGAAACAGATTCCGCGCAGAGTGCAGGAGAAGTTTGCACCGCCGTCGGACGATATAAAAAACCCGGCAGCCGAAGAGCCCTCTTGCTTGCTACCCACGGCAGCGGTAATGTAATCGGTATTTGTAGGGTCAATCTTAATAGAATTCACACGGTTACTGATACCGCCGCAACGGTTCCAGGTTTCACCACCATCGGTACTTTTCCAAAGCCAGGGACCACCACCAACGTAAACGGTATTCTTGTCTGTGGGGTGCACTGCAATACTAAAAATTGAACCTCCGAAATTGTGCTGTGGAGCACAAGGCTGCCAACTTGTTCCGTGGTCGGTTGTCTTGAACACAACGCCCGACTCAGTTCCGCAATAGAGCGTCGCGCTATCACTGAGAGCAACGGCAATTCGGAACACGCACACTTGCGAGTCTTTGCGTTTCAACTCGCCATTTTCATTTGAATATGTACGGTTAGGGCCTATATTACGCCAGATGGGCTCCGTGTCACCGTTTCTTGTTGCCGCTGCCTTGCGGTTCATTGAATCGACCTGCGCTGCATACTGCTCCATTGTCGGGAGTTCAATGCTACCGTCTGGAGCAACATAATCGCGATAGGCTGCCATCCAACGGCGATAATAGTTGACAACCTGTTTATTGTCAACAGTGCGCACACGCACATCGTCATCGGCAGCACGCCACTCGTTGTACAACTGCTGCATCTCCTTGAAGTTCACACCCGAAGGATTGGCTGCAATACGTTCCATCCACTCGGGAGCATCAAGCGGCAAAGCCTCTACAAAATATGGGTCATATTTTTGTTGCTTTACACTTGTAGCAACTGTATCTGTAACTATTTTATTGCCGGCAATTGCATAAGAGTTAAATATACCGACAGTTAGTAATAAAGTTATTATTTCTCTTTTCATCCATTGTATTTTTACATAACACTAATTATTGTCAATGCAATTTTACAAAAATGCGTTAACATTTAACAAATGGACATTTATAAATTTTGTTAACATGAGCATTTTTTCACAAATAATTACAATTTTGCAATGAAAACAAAAAAGAAATAAACCACGCAAAATACACGTATTATCAAATGGAAATCGTATATTCGCAAAATAATATACCTAATTTAATAATAATCTGCTTAAAAGGCAAAATCAAAAGCAATTCAACCGATTAATATGAAAGTCTTTTTTAAATTATTTTTCATTGCATTCTCCTTTATATTTGTTGCTTGCAACGACGACAATATAGAGAGTACACACTCAAATCTACCGACAAAACCAATTGTTATTTTATACGAGAACGACGTCCACTGTTCTGTTGATGGATATCCGATACTTGCATCCATTCGCAACCAATGTTTGTCCGACAACAAATATGTTTCAACTGTGTCTTGTGGCGATTTTGCAAGCGGTGGCCTTGTTGGAGCTATCTCAAAGGGAGAACAAATTGTCAAGATTATGAATTATATCGGGTATGATGCCGTTGTTCTGGGAAACCACGAGCTTGACTATGGAATTCCCCAAATGTTCAACATAACAAACTCGTTGAATACAAAAGTAGTATGCGCCAATCTCAAAAATGTTCAAACAGATACATACCCCTATCCTGCCTACCATATTGTCAGATATGGGAATGTTGATGTTGCCTATATCGGTTTTACCACAACTACAAGCGGAACGGTTACAAGCCTAAGCGATGAAGATGGCAATCCACTATATAGCTTTATGCGTGACGATTTCTACCTGAACGCTCAATACTTCATTGACAAAGCGCGTAAAGATGGTGCGGAGTATGTCATAGCCCTATCACATTTGGGCGACAGCCAGAATGACGCGACACACCCTGATTCAAGAAGCCTTATAGCCCAAACCACAGGACTGGATGCCGTAATTGACGGACACGACCACCACATCATTGAAGCAATGTACGTTAATAACAGAGAGGGGAAACCGATATTGCTCACTTCGTCGGGTTCAAATTTCCAGAATGTGGGTAAACTCATCATCTGCACCGAAGGCGGAATACACTCAACACTCATAAACATAGAGAACAGCGACATACAACCCGACAGCAACACCAAACAGTTCGTCAATAAAATCCAGGAAGAGGTGAAGAGTGCCGGTAATTTCACCATCGGATACAGCGAAGTCGACCTGTCGATACGCGACGCAAATGGAGAACGTATTGTACGCAAACAGGAAGCAAACATCGGCGATTTCTGCGCCGACGCATTCCGAATTTTCACCGGTGCCGACATTGCGCTTGTAAACGGAGGCGGTATCCGTGCAGACATCAATATGGGCGAGATTCTTTTCAACGACTTATACAATGTAATGCCTTTTGGCGATATGATTGCCACAGGCAGCATCACCGGAGAACATTTGCTCGACGTATTGGAATATTCCGTTTCTTCACTACCGAATGAAGCCGGCGTTTTTATGCAAGTAAGTGGACTGCGTTTCGAGGTAAACCCCAAAATACCGTCACCAGTCGTAGTGGATGCCGAGAGCTCACTCTTTTCACACGTAGGAAATGGAGAGCGTCGCGTATCCAATGTCGAGATATTGGACAAACAGAGTGGCGAGTTCAAGGAGGTTGAACTCTCGCGCAAATACACAATGGCCTCATTGGATTATCTCATACTTGAAATGGGAGGCTCTGGCATATTCAAGGATGTCGAGCCACATCCGACATATTGGGGTTCCGATTTGGAGATTCTGCAAAACTATCTTGAAGCGAGTCTGGACAGCATTATAGGTTCAGAGTACAACACACCACAAGGACGTATAATCTTCATAGACTGATTTAACAGCGATAAAAGAGAATAACAAAAAACACCTATAAAACCACATTAACAAATAAAATGAAATCTCTACGTTCACTTTTCAGAATAGGCCTTGGCCCTTCGAGCAGCCACACAATGGGGCCTAACCGTGCAGCCAAGATCTTCGCGCAACGTTGCCCATCCCCCGACACATACCGTGTAACATTGTATGGAAGTCTTGCTGCCACAGGCGAAGGACATATGACAGACAAAGCCATTATAGCCGTACTTGAACCGATTGCAAACATAGAACTCGTATGGGAGCCCGAAATATTCTTGCCATTCCACCCCAACGGTATGCTGTTCGAGGGTATCAAGGAGGGTAAAGTAATCGACAGTTGGAGAATATACAGCATAGGCGGTGGTGAGCTTGCAAATGAAGAAACAACAAAGAACGAGGAGGATATATACCCACTGACAACCATACACGAGATTATGGATTGGTGCGACGAAACAGGTTGCTCGTTCTGGGAATATGTTGAAAAATATGAAGGCCCTGCAATTTGGGACTATCTTAGCGAAGTGTGGACTACAATGCAAGCCACCATCAAACGTGGCCTTGAAAACGAAGGAGTGTTGCCTGGCGGACTTGGAATTCAGCGCAAGGCAAATACATACCTGAACAAATCAATGTCCTACAATGCAGCTGTGAGCAGCAAGGCAAAGCTCTACGCATACGCTCTTGCAACAAGCGAGGAAAACGCAAGCGGAAGCACCATCGTCACCACACCCACCTGTGGTTCAAGCGGAGTATTGCCCGCGGTACTCTACCATCTGTCAACCGCTCACGACTGCTCGGACACACGAATTCTGCGCGCTCTTGCAACAGCCGGCCTTTTTGGCAATGTAGCAAAGGAACACGCCTCAATATCGGGAGCCGATGTAGGCTGCCAAGGAGAGATTGGCGTAGCCTGCGCTATGGCAGCTGCTGCAGCCTGCCAGCTGTTCGGTGGCACCATAAACCAAATTGAATATGCAGCAGAGATGGGACTTGAGCACCACTTAGGCCTGACATGCGACCCGCTTTGTGGCCTTGTACAAGTGCCTTGCATTGAACGTAATGCCATCGCGGCATCACGCGCACTCGACGCCTGCACCTACGCAGCACTCTCAGACGGCAAGCACAAGATTGACTATGACCGCATTGTGCAAGTGATGAAGGAAACAGGCCACGACCTGCCAAGCTTGTACAAAGAGACCTCGACCGGCGGAATTGCCAAAATAGATATCAGCAAACGTCGTGGTTTCAGGAAAATGCTCGACACGCTACACCTCACAAAGAAAAACAACGAAAACACAAAATAATAAATTAATGAAAAAAGCACTATTACTTCTGGTTCTGCCCGCCCTGCTGGCAACAACCACACTTAAAGCACAAGAGAGCAACGATGTGCGCCCCAACTACGCACTTGCAGAGCGTTTCTCGCCAAGAAAGATTTCCCGTATGGTAAAACAGACAAGGGTACAACCCGTGTGGTTTGCCGACGGTAAACAGTTCATCTATGCATGGAGCGACACAAAGGAGCGTAATTTCTACGTAGTTGATGCGGTGAAAGGCACAAAGAAGGAACTTTGGGACATGGAGTGGCTGGCCAAGGAGATTACAATGCGTACAGGTGACCCCTATGACGCACAGCACTTGCCCGTTGGAATTAACCGCATCATACGCGAAGACCGCTATGTGCGTTTCGACATTGCATCAAAGCTCGAGGTTCCCAAGCAGCTTCCACGCCACGAGCGCAACGACAGCACCAAGATAAAGGAGAACGAGGGCAAGAAGGAGAACAAGACCTTCTATTTTGAGTATGACATGAAGACTAAGCAGCTCATTGAGCGCACAAAGGACGAGATTGAAGACCTCTACCCCAAATACCCCGATTGGGCAAACGTTTCACCCGACGGAAAGTTCGCCATATATGAGAAAAACTACAACCTCTGGTACATGTCGCGTGAAGACCTTGACAAACTGAGATATTGGGACAAGGACAGTACTGTCACCGAGCACCAGCTCACCTTCAACGGCCGTCCCAACTGGTGCTATGCATACCACTCACTCGATGAGAAGCTTGACACTGCAAAGCGTTACCGCGTATACGCCTTGTGGAGCCCCGACTCACGTCACTTTGTAATGACACACCGTGCCGACTCAATTTTGTCAAAGATGTGGGTCATCAACTCATTGAGCACTCCACGTCCAAAGCTAGAGACATACTACTACCAGATGCCGGGCGAGGAGACACCAAAGACGACTGTCGAGTTGTTCGACTTTGAGAACAAGACAAGCAAGGCAATCAATGTAGAGCAGTTCAAGCAGCAGCGCATAGGCCTGTTCAGCAAACCAGGCTCACACCTCACACGATATGAGAACCCACGAAAAGCCATTTGGTTTGGCGACAACAACGGTTTCTACTTTGAGCGCATCAGCCGCGATATGAAGAAGATTGAGGTTTGCTATTATGACATGAGCCTCGACACCACAAAGATGCTTGTGCACGAGGAGATGAATACAAGTATCGAGAGCAAACCAATATACCCAGTCAACAACGGCAAGCAGTTCATCCAATGGTCGGAGCGCACGGGCTGGGCAATGCTCTACCTCTACAACGCCGACGGCACACTCGTAAACCCGATAACCGATGGCGCATACCACGTTGAGGATGTGCTGGTTGTAAACGACAAGGAGAAGAAAATATACTTCACCGCCTGCGGTTATAACAAGGAGGAGAACCCATATTACATGCACCTCTACAGCGTAAATTTCGACGGTAGCGGCCTGAAGCAGATTGACGAGAGCGACATGAACAGTACATTCATTCCGGCAGCCTATGGAGAGGCTTTTATTGTAACGTCATCACGCGTGGACACAACCCCCGTGAACCATGTATATAGCAAGAACGGCAAGAAGAGCGTTGAGCTTGGCACTGCCGACCTCTCACAACTGTTTGCAGCCGGATATAAGTTCCCCGAGCGTTTCACTGTAAAGGCTGCAGACGGCATTACAGACCTTCACGGCGTAATGTACAAGCCTTTCGACTTTGACTCGACAAAGTGTTATCCACTCATTGAATATGTATACCCGGGTCCACAGACCGAAGCTGTGAACGAAAGTTGGTCAAGCGGCATGAACCGCATCGACCGCCTTGCACAGATGGGATTTATTGTCATCACCGTCGGCAACCGTGGTGGACACCCCAACCGTTCAAAGTGGTATCATAACTTCGGTTACGGCAACTTGCGCGACTATGGTCTTGCCGACAAGAAAGTTGCTGCACAGCAGCTCATTGCACGCCACAGCTTCATCGACGGCAACAATGTAGGTATTCACGGACACTCAGGCGGTGGTTTCATGTCAACTGCGGCTATTCTCACATACAACGACTTCTTCAAGGTTGCTGTATCGTGCGCAGGTAACCACGACAACCGCATCTACAACAATTGGTGGAGCGAGAAGCACCACGGTATCAAAGAGAATATAAAGGAGAAGAAGAACAAGGACGGCATTGTTGAATGTGATACAACATTCTCATACAACATCAGCACCAACCAAGAGCTCGCAGGCCGCCTCAAAGGTCATTTGTTGCTGGTAACCGGTGATATGGACAATAACGTACATCCTGCAAATACCACTCGCGTGATAGACGCACTCATCCGCGCCAACAAGCGATTTGAGATGCTCATACTCCCCGGTGACCGCCACGGTTTCGAGACCAAGGACGAGTACTTCTTCTGGAAGATGGCCGACTTCTTCAGCAAGCACCTATTGGGCGAAGCGAAAGAGAGTGAGGTCGACAT
>JAGCMB010000016.1 GCA_017646665.1 Bacteroidaceae bacterium | reverse complement strand
CAAGACCGCCATAGTTCAACTCTACGACATCCAAACCAAAGACCTTTGTCACGAGATAGAGACCCCAATCCTCGTTGTACTCAACCTCAATCTGGAACTCTGTCGGCCAGTCAAATCCTGCAGCATCAGCTATATAAAGACCGTTCTCGTCGGTTGTCTTTACTGTATATACACCCGCCCAATCAAATGCAGGAGCATCGGTTGCCATCTTCAAAGTACCAGATGTGTACCACTGGTGATAGTTACCGTTCACAACCAAAGAATCGGTTACACCATCGGCAGCCTTCACTGTAGCATCGCTTGCAAAAGCAAAACCGCTGTAGAGTGAGAAAGTTGTCTCGTTCTGAGACATAAACTCAATAGAACCCGCAGTCACATCGCCATACATTGGAGCGAAACGGATGCCGTTAGCCTCATCGAGATAAGTGTTGTCGTAGTCGAACAAAACAGATACACCATTGTAAGATGCTGGGAGAGTAACAGCATCGTAGCCCTCGATTGCAATAGTCGCATCGTAAGATCTGTTGTCGTCAGAAGTCTTTGCAAGTGTTACGGCAAACTCTGTTGGAATAACAGAACCGGCCATTGTGTCATAAGTACCTGCACCGGCCTTGAACTGATAGTCACCGCTGATGTCTGCAACCTCAACAACCTCAGCCTCAACAAGTGTCATCTTTACATTAGTGTACTTTGCAATGATTGTAGGATTTTTATCGGTGTAACCATTAAGTGCTACAACTGTAAAGTCGGGTATTGTAATCAGACCTTCAGTAGCGTACACATTGTAATAGACAGGACCATAAGATTTTACGACCTCTGTACCGTTTTCCCAAATACCATAAGGGTTATCGCCGTTTTCGTTGGCAAGATAAAGGGAACCCCACAACTGAGGATTGTTAAGATTGTTGATCTTAAGCATGTCCTGACCGTTCTTTGCACCAATCATGTTGACGTTCTGCTGAACTGATGAGCCAGCAAAACCAACAATTTTTGCAATGTAAGTTTCATCGGCAGAGATAACAGCCTCGCAATTGCCAGAGAGTGTTTCCTTGTGAGCCTGTGTTGCAGCATCTGTAAACTCTACATCCGCTGTAAACTGCCACTTTCCGAACAACTGGTCAATTGTAAAACTCTGAGCTGTTGCCTGTATTGCCATCATAAGCATAAGGCAAACCAACAAAAAGTAGTTTTTCTTCATAAGCTAAAAATTTAAATATTTAATAAAAAATGTGTACAAAAATATCAAGCACCCCGGCAGGGCGACAAAAGTAACAAAATATCGGCTACGTTGATAAATTACATCTATTAATAAAAGATAAACAACGTGTTAAAAATACAAATCACTTCAAATTAAGAAGTATATTCTTGATTACCTCGCCGCTACTAGGACGCTGCGCGCCGTATGTGTGCAGCCTACCCTCCTTATCATATATCACAAAGAATGGAATACCACCCACATTCAAATCCTTGCTCAACTTGTTGTCGCGGTCAAACAGTTGATAGCCGTGCATACCGGCCTCTACAAGTTTTGCTTTCCAAGCACTTTGGTCCGTATCGGTAGATATTGACACACAAACAACATTGCTACCATCCAGTTCCTTCTCAAGAGCCTGCAAGTGAGGTATTTCTTTACAACAAGGGCCACACCACGAAGCCCATAGGTCTACATAGACATACTTACCTTTGAATACAGAGAAATCGACGATTTCACCTTCGGGATTCACCAGCACCACCTCTTTGGGAAATTCAGCACCCACCAAAGCCGATTTACGCTTCATATATTCATCGACATATTGTCTTGACAAGTTAAAATCCTTTACAATATTCTCAAGATATTCAAGACCGCCATCAAAGTCTGCCGCATAGTTATGGCGCACCAGAAAACGATTAAGGAGCAAATCGGCAACCTTAACCCTGACAGCCTCGCATCCATATTCACTGTACAGCAAATCCATCATACCTCTTACATCCAACTTGGCATCGGCAGAAACTACAGCATACACCAACTGCATTGCCGTAGGAATGAGCGCGGCACACTCATTATCAAAGACTTCAATCATTGAAGGCAAGACATCAGCCTCGACAAACGACAAATCCTTAAGCCTGCGCTTCTGCGCACGAGGAATTGACGCATAGAAATTCTTGGCGTTTGCATAAGCAGATGCCTTCATATACTTGACGACCTCTTCAGACGGCCTTAAAGCATCAGCAATAGAATCAACTGCAGAAAGATAACTCTCAAAGAGTACACGCAAGCCATTATCAGACAGACTGTCAGCCGTCCACAACTTGCGGTTATTGGCATTTATTATAGCATTCAAAGCCGATATTGCCCTGTTGTCTGCCGAAGAGTTCTCGTTAAGTCCCTTACCGTCAAACAGAATATTGAGTTTCACCTTCTTTACTTTTGGAGAATAGACAGTTGTCAGCCACTGACCTCCGTTTACAACCATTACAACCTCATAGAAGCCCGACTTGGTAACAGGTACGTTTGCGAAATATTTACCGTCCTTCAAACGCAACGGAACAGTCTGCGATGCCACATCATTGCTCAATGGCAGAACATAGACCTTTGACAAATCGGCCGGCACTGTCGCTTTGAATGAAATCTCAAAACCGGCACGTTGAGCCGACAGCGACATCACGACAAGTAATAAAGACAAAAATAAAAATAATCTCTTTTTCATTTTAAAAATCATTTTCCATATACAAAAAAGAGCACGGATGTGCTTTTACCAAAACAGATTACAAAATTACACATCTTTGCATTTATATGCAAACAAAATGAAACAAAACAGAGCCTTTCACTATGTAAAAAATATATAACTGCATAAAAAGTGTACAAAAACACATTTTTATAGGAAATAAATGCACCATCCAATAATCGCGATGCGACAACAATACGAAGAATTACAAAATATTAACAGGTATTATAAAAAGAAATAGAATTTATTTGATATATTTGCAACAAAACCAACATTACTAACCTTAAACAAACTACAAGAATTATGAAACGTATATTCGTTATCATTGCGTGCGCAGCTCTATTGATGGCTTGCAGCGAGAACAAAGCACAAAAAAGCGAATGTGGTGAGTGTAAAACCGAATGTTGCGGCGACAAGAAGGAGTGCGACAAGGAAAAGTGTGAAAAGAAATGCGACAAGCAGGATTGCGATAAACAGCAGTGCGAAAAGAATTGCGAGAAGCAGGATTGCAATAAACAGCAATGCGAAAAGAAATGCGAGAAGAGCGAATGTAGCGAGAAAGTGCAATGTGCAGAAATGCCTGCAGGCTGCATCCCCCTTAACGCCGAAGGCTTCGCGAATCGTGTTGCCGATTTGAGCAAAGAATGGAAATACCTAGGCGACAAGCCCGCTGTTGTTGACTTCTACGCAGATTGGTGTGGTCCCTGCAAGGCTATTTCTCCCATTCTTGAAGAAATTGCCAAGGAGTACGCCGGACAGCTCTATATATACAAGATTAATGTAGACAACGACCCGGCAATCGCAGACGCTTTCAACATCCAGGCTATTCCAACTCTGCTTTTCATTCCAATGGAGGGCAGATATAGTGTCAAGACAGGCGGTATGGGCAAAGAAGAGCTGGTGAACATCATCAAAGAAAAGTGCTTCAAACAATAAACACTGGCATATTAAAAGATAAATCCCCGCTGTAACAGCGGGGATTTATTTTGGCTCATCTGCAAACTTGAAGTGCCTTTTATTTTTCCAATCTGAAACAAAAAAAGAGATTTCCGTTGGAAATCTCTCTGTTGGGCTACCCGGACTCGAACCAGGAAAGGCAGGACCAGAATCTGCAGTGTTACCATTACACCATAGCCCAATGCTCAAATGCGATGCAAAGGTACAACTTTTTTCGGTAAAAAAAATATTTTCGCCTATTTTTTGCTAAAAAAAACGAAAAAACTTTCTTTTTTCAGTGTTTCGGACTAAAAACCCTCTGTTTTTATTTTTAAATAGACAAAATAAGAAATATCTTTGCACTAATCATATAACGGAAAAAGACCATGCAAAAAGAAAAATTTGATGCGCAAGATGTAATCAAACAAATAATAGAAGGAATACAGGACAAAAAGGGTAAAGAAATTGTTGTAGTTGATATGCTGAAGCTCGGCAACAGTGTATGTGACTACTTTGTCATTTGCCAAGGCAACTCACCCAACCAGGTAAGTGCCATAACAGACTCCATCGAGGACACTGTGCGAATAAACTGCAAGAAAAAGCCCTACTTCATTGATGGCCTGCGCAATTCACAATGGGTGGCAATGGATTACGGTGATATTTTGGTACACATATTCCTGCCCGACGTACGCAAGTTCTACGACATAGAACACCTTTGGGCTGATGCCACATTAACAACAATACCGGACATTGACTGATAAAGAATGAAGAATAACAATAAAATGCCAAAAATATCTTTCACCTGGCTATATTTGATAATAGGTGGCGTGCTTTTGTTCCTGCTTATATTTGACGAAGGCAACAGCAACCAAAGAATAAGAAAATCATATACCGAGGTCGAAGACTACATAAAAAGCGGATACGTAGAAGAGATTACTGTTGTGAACAACAGAACGCTCGAAGCCTACATTTTTAAGGACTCTACACTTAAAGTTGCCGAGAAACCGACAATTGATGGCTCACGCCTGAAAGTCGAGACCACCATCGGTTCTATCGACAATTTCGACAATTTCATCCGTCAGCAGAGAGAAAGCGAAGATGGCAAATTCAAAGGCGTCGTAAATTACGAAGAGCAGAGCAACCTATGGGGCGAACTCTTCTGGAACATTGTACCATTTGCTGTCCTGATATTCATCTGGATATTCATTATGCGCAGAATGAGTGGTGGAGGCGGAGCACAAGGCGGCGTTTTCAACGTCGGCAAGTCACAGGCAAAGCTTTTTGACAAAGAGAGCAACGCCACACGCATCACATTCAAGGATGTTGCCGGACAAGAGGGAGCCAAGCAAGAGGTACAAGAGATTGTAGACTTTTTGAAGAGTCCACAGACATACACTGAGCTCGGAGGAAAAATCCCCAAAGGCGCACTGCTGGTAGGCCCTCCGGGAACCGGTAAGACTCTTTTGGCAAAAGCTGTTGCCGGAGAGGCTAACGTTCCATTCTTCTCAATGTCCGGTTCGGACTTTGTGGAAATGTTCGTCGGTGTAGGAGCATCGCGTGTACGCGACCTTTTCCGTCAGGCAAAAGAAAAAGCTCCCTGCATCATATTCATAGACGAGATTGACGCTGTGGGACGTGCCCGTGGCAAGAACCCTTCTATGGGAGGAAACGACGAGCGCGAGAACACCTTGAACCAATTATTGACCGAGATGGATGGTTTCGGCACAAACAGCGGAATAATTGTCATAGCAGCAACAAACCGCGCCGACATACTTGACAAAGCATTGTTGCGTGCCGGACGTTTCGACAGACAGATACACGTAGACCTGCCCGACCTCAACGAGCGCAAGGAGGTATTCGGTGTACACCTACGCCCATTGAAACTCGACCCATCGGTTGACGTAGACACTCTGGCACGCCAGACACCCGGATTTTCAGGAGCAGACATCGCCAATGTATGTAACGAGGCTGCACTTATCGCTGCACGCAACAAAAAGAAAGCTGTCGACAAACAGGATTTCCTCGACGCCATAGACCGTATAATCGGAGGACTGGAGAAGAAGACCAAGGTTATGACACAAAAAGAGAAAGAGGCCATAGCCATACACGAAGCCGGGCACGCAACAATATCGTGGTTCCTTGAACACGCCAACCCACTTATAAAGGTTACGATTGTACCACGTGGCAGAGCACTTGGTGCAGCTTGGTATATGCCCGAAGAGCGTCAGATAACCACTAAGGAACAGATGCTCGACGAAATGTGCTCAACACTTGGTGGCCGCGCTGCCGAGGAGTGCTTCATAGGCCATATATCAACAGGAGCGATGAACGACCTTGAGCGAGTAACCAAGCAAGCGTATGCAATGGTGGCTTACGCCGGAATGAGCGACAACCTCTCAAATCTGTGCTATTACAACAACCAGGAATACTCTTTTAACCGCCCATACAGTGAAAAAACCGCCGAGAAGATTGACAACGAGGTTCACAATATGATTAAAGAGCAGTATGAGAGAGCCAAGGAATTACTCCTTAAACACAAGGATGGACACGCAGAACTCGCGAGAATACTGATAGAGAGAGAGGTCATTTTTGCCGAAGATGTTGAAAAGATATTCGGCAAACGTCCTTGGACATCACGTAGCGAGGAGATTTTTGGAGCAAACGACAAAGAGGAGGAAAAAGATGTGACAGAAATTGTGGCAGAAGAGCCCCAGGAATCTGCCGCCGAGGAGTAAAAGTATTTGTCGCAGAATTTTATCCACAGGAATATATAACACAACCATAAAACAAGGCAATATGAAAAAGTTAATTGTGCGTACACTGACAGGTGCATTGTTTGTAGCCATCCTGATTGGTTCAATACTTTACGGATGGCAGTCATTCAAGTCTATTTTCCTCGTATTTACAGCGTTGACTGTAAATGAGTTCAGCACTTTGCTGAAACAGCACAAGAAAACGACATTCAACGTCCTGTTGACCGTTCTGTGCAGTATGTTGCTATTCTTTGCATTTGCGACACTTGCACACAACGACAAGGTACCACCGATACTGTTATTTACCCCATACATAATAGTAATTGCCTACATATTCATAAGCCGTCTGTTCTCAAAGGAGGGTAATGCTCTTGAGAATCACGCATATTTTGCTCTGACACAGCTTTATGTGGCACTCCCATTCTCACTTTTGAACATTTTGGCAACAGCCGGAGCTCCTGCTGGCGAAACATACCATTGGCTGTTCCCGCTATCAATATTTATTTTTATATGGTGCAACGACACCGGAGCATATTGCGTTGGCTGTACAATTGGCCGTCACAAGATGTTTGAGCGCATATCTCCCAAAAAGACTTGGGAAGGATTCTTTGGTGGTGTGGCAGTTGCCGTCGGTGCGAGCGTCGTCATGTCGCACTATTTCACCATAATGAATATCTGGCAGTGGATTGGAATGGCTCTTGTAGTTGTTGTTTCGGGCACATTGGGCGACCTTATAGAGTCGAGCATGAAGCGCGAAATGCAAATAAAGGATTCCGGAAATATCCTTCCCGGACACGGTGGATTGCTCGACCGTTTCGACAGCACGCTGTTTGCTATACCAAGCGTAATTGTCTATCTGGCATTCATAGGAATCCTTTAAGATTTATTGCCAAGCAAAGATATTATTTTCGAAGCGGCACGCTGCGAAGCACCCGGGCCGCCAAGAATATCCATCATACGGCTATACTCCTTGAGCATAGCCGTTCTTTCTTTACTGTCGTCAGGTAGCAGCTTGCCGAGTTCTTCTTTCACATTCTGCAAAGTCATATCGGCAGCTATAAGCTCACGGACAGCCTCTCGGTCGGCAACAAGATTGACAAGCGAAACATACTTCACCTTTATGAACATCTTTTTAAGCCAAGAATACAATCGCGCCATCGGCATTGCATAGCACACCACCTGAGGGACATTAAACAACGCTGTTTCAAGGGTTGCGGTACCCGATGTAACCAATGCAGCGTGAGAATTATTGAGTATATCGTATGTCTGTCCAAAGACAATCTTCACATCATCCTTGAGATAGGGGGCGTAGAACTCACGGTCAATTCCCGGAGCACCGGCTATGACAGGGAGATACTCAGGATACTGCTTCACTGCCTCAATCATCATTGGCAGATTAGCTTTGATTTCTTGTTTGCGGCTACCGGCCAACAATGCCACAATCGGTCTATCAGTTAGGTCGTTCTTTTCCAGGAAAGCGGCACGCGAAAGAGCCTTGTTACGTTTGAAATAATCAACAGCATCAACACAAGGATTTCCCACATAATTAATCTTGTAATCATGCTTTTTCTCAAAGAAATCAATCTCAAAGGGCAATATGGAGAAGAGTTCGTGAACATCGCGCTTGATATTCTTTATACGATGCTCCTTCCACGCCCATATTTTTGGTGAGATATAATAGTATACGGGGATTTTTGTATTCTTGTGGATATACTCAGCAATAGAGAGATTGAAACCGGGATAATCTACAAGTATCAGCACATCGGGAGCCCACTCTTCAACATCTTTTTTGCAAAGTTTCATATTTGCAAAGATAGTCCTCAAGTGCATTAGAACCGGAATAAAGCCCATATAAGCCAGTTCACGGTAATGCTTCACACGGGTACCGCCGACCGCAGACATAAGGTCACCTCCGAAAAAGCGGAAATCGGCATTTTTGTCAATTTCCTTTATTGACTTCATTAAATTAGAGGCGTGCAGGTCGCCTGACGCTTCACCAACAATAAGATAATACTTCATAAACAGGGATAATTATCAAAGGTTCCACTTTTTCATTTCAGCGAGCAGACGATAATCGGTCATATCAATTGTTGTGGGCGTGATGGTCACATAATTATCATCAAGAGCCACACGGTCGGCCGAAGGGTCATTGTCTTCAACAACAAATTCACCTGTAAGCCACCACCACTCGCCCCCACGCGGATGATTGTGAGATTCCCACTCATTGACCCAACGTCCCATAGCCTGACGACAGACCTTTACACCTGCATAAGATTTAGAATCGGGGAAATTGACATTCAGACAACTCCCGCTTGGCAATCCACGCTCAAAAATAGCCGTCACTACCTTACGAATAACATTGTAAGTAGGAGAAAAATCGGCATCTGCATCGTGCGAGCATAGAGAAAAAGCAACTGAAGGAATCCCTTTCATACAACCTTCAAGCACTACACCCATAGTGCCGGAATAGTGAGCATTGACCGCAGAATTGTCGCCGTGGTTTATTCCACCGACAACAAGGTCAGGACGACGGTCAAGAATACTATGACAAGCCACCTTCACACAATCACAAGGCGTTCCGGTACAGGAATAGACCTTCAGACCAGGTTCCGAAGCAACAGGTTCAACCTTCAAAGGCACCTCGCTCGTAATGGCACATCCTTTACCCGAACGGCCGGTGTGCGGTGCAACAACTACTACATCTCCAAACTCCATCAGCACCCTCACAAGGCAGTTGATACCCTTGGCACGATAACCATCATCATTGGACACCAATATAAGCGGTCTTTCATTCATAATATCACTCTTCTTTTCAGTTAATGGCGCTAAGATACAAAAAATTTGGCTATTCCACTTAAAATAACTATTTTTGCTTTGAAGTACAAATGTTGTAAAAACACTATAACTTATTGATAATATGAAAAAACTGATTCTCGGTTTTGCCGCTATTCTCTTTGTGGCAATCACTCTGGACGCAAGCGCACAGACAGCCAAGATCTATCCCATCCCACAAAACACGACTTGGGGCAATGAAACGGCGTTTGAGAACAGCGCAAGCTACACAATTACAGGCGAGTCTGATGCAGATGTTGACGCCATCAACCTTTTCAAAAAGAACTTCAACACCACAAACGGTACAGTAGAACTTATCATTGGAGAACGAGGCGATGCTGCCGTAGCTGAATACGAGAGCCAGATACCCGCAAAAGCCGAGGGATACTACCTTGAGGTAACAGCCAATAAGGTGGTCATTGCCGGCAACGACGGTTCAGGTACATACTATGGCGTGCAGACATTCATCCAGATGGCTTCACAGCCCAATGTAATGTGCGCCACCATAACCGACTACCCAAGCGTGCCACAGCGCGGACTCGTAGAGGGCTACTATGGAAATCCTTACAGCGAGGCCGACCGTATGGGACTACTGGAAATGTTCGGTGAAATGAAGATGAATGTTTACATCTATGGTCCCAAGGACGATGCCTACCACAAGAGCAAATGGCGCGAGGAGTACCCCGCCGAGCTCGCCCAGAAAATCACTGAATATGTAAAGGTTGCCAAAGCCAACAAGATTGAGTTCATGTGGGCAATCCACCCGGGCGAGGACATACAGTGGAACGACACCGACAGGAGAAATATCGTGAACAAACTCAAGGCGATGTGCGCTTTGGGAGTGAGAAGTTTTGCTGTATTTTGGGATGACCTTTGGGGCGATGACGGAACACATGGTGACGAGCAGGCCGAACTGATGAACCACATCGCAGCAGAACTGAGAAAGGCCTACCCCGATGTAAAACCACTTACAATATGTCCGACACAGTATAACCGCGGTTGGGCCAACAGTATCTACCTGCCGGCGCTCGGTGACATTATGGACAGTGACATCAACGTCATGTGGACAGGAAACAGCGTTGTCGATATGATAAACTACAGCGACATGACCTGGATTAACAACCAGATAAAGCGTAAGGCATATATATGGTTGAACTATCCTGTCAGCGACTATTGTATCAACCATTTGTTGATGGGACCCACATACGGCAACGACCTTAACATAGCCGATATGCTTTCAGGTTTCGTATCGAACCCTATGGAGTACGCCGAAGCATCAAAGGTTTCTCTTTTCAGCATTGCCGACTACACTTGGAACATGCCGGCATACGATTCGAATGCATCATGGGAAGCAGCAATGAAATACCTTATGCCCGAGAACTACGAGGCATTCCGTTTCTTCTGCGAGAACAACATCGACCTTGGAGTTAACACACACGGTCTGCGCCGTATGGACGAGTCACCCGAATTCGTGAAGGCAAAGGATATTTATAACAGCAAAGTCACAACAGACAGAGAGGCGGCATACGCAGCTATCGCCGAGCAGTTCAACAAGTTGGTTAATACAGCCAATACACTCTTGACAACCGACGAGGCTCCGGCATTGACAAACGAGATCAAGCCTTGGATAGAGTCAATGAAGTATCTTGGACAAAAAGGCGTATGCATCATTGAAATGAACAACGCACTCACAGAGAAAAACCCTGAAAAGTTCATCGACAACTATCTGAAATACAAGGAGTATGATGAGGCACAAACAACACTTCGCTCACGTGACTTTGCAGGCTCGCTAAAAGTTGCCACCCCGGTTGTTGGCACTGTACATATCGAGCCATTCATAAAGGATGCCATAGGCACGCTCGTTGCAGAATACAAAGAGGTTTATGATTATCGCACAGATGTTTTCCCGGCGCAAGTTCTTGAGAACGGTACCTACCATATAAAGTACAATGGCAAATACCTGACAAACAACAACAAGGCCGCAGGAGCAAAGCCGACATTCCTGACCGAGCAGGACAATATACGCCCACAGCGTCAGGAGTGGAAGATAAGCATTGACCCAAGCACTAACCGTTACAAGATAATCAACCTTGAGGACAATCGTTACCTCAACGAGAACGGCAGTTTCACGGTCAGCGATGCCACCAACCCATACGAAGCAATTTGGCACACATACGAAATTACCTTGCTTGCAAATGGCAAGTTTGCCATTCAAAATGGCGGTAGTGCCGGAACAGCATTCTGGACTGTAAGCGGAACACAGATACAGAAGGGTAACTCCACCGCAATGCCTGACAAGTATATATTCGACATTGTTCCACTGGGTGGCACTGCAAAAGAGCCTTTTATTGAGCAGGATGAGGTCTACTACATTATGGACAACGACCGCTATCTCACCAACAACAACATAAAAGGGAACGGCGGAACACCAACCTTCAAGAGCGTAGCCGAACCGGCTGAAGCGCAGGAGTGGAAAATTGCACCCGACACAAATGGCGGCAAATGCTACAAGATAACAAGCAATGCCGATGGCAGATACGTCAACGAATATGGCGTATTCGGTACAAACCAGTATTATAGTGACTGGAACACCTATCTACTAACTAAAATGAGCGATATGTGGTCAATCCAGTGGACCCAATCGGCAATAAAGAATGGAGTAAGCTACATTGTTGTTTCGGGTGACAGACTCGAAGCAAAGAACGTTGCAAAATCAGACAGCTACACCGTCAGGATTATAAGAAAAGGCGATGACACCTCTATCGGCAACATCAAGTCAGAAGATATAAGTTTCAATATCTCAGAGGATTTCATCACGACAGACAGCAATACAGAATCCATAACAATATACACCACCGACGGACAGCTCATAAGACATTGCACCGGCAACAGACTACCACTTGCCGGTCTGAAGAGAGGTGTGTTATACATCGTAAAAGCGAGCAGCTGCGACAAAAACGGTATCAGCAAGCTACTTCTCGAATAAATACGCAACGATATATAATTAATACAAAATCATTTAGCAGCTACGTAATGCGTTACGTAGCTGCTTTTTTCATATCCAAACCCGTATTTTCACTATTTAAAGTTCATTATGCACAGTTGTTGATAAGTATAGGAGTTTTTTTTATTGCCTACAAACTTTTTTTACTACCTTTGCGAATATATATATTCGGGGTTTCATCCGGTTTCGACAAATAAGATATAAACCCTGTACTTTCGCACTAAATAATTGAGATAAAATGGGAAAGATAATTGCATTGGCAAACCAGAAAGGTGGCGTGGGAAAAACAACAACAGCCATAAACCTCGCCGCATCGCTTGCTGCATTTGAAAAGAAAGTACTTGTCATTGACGCCGACCCGCAGGCAAACGCCTCATCGGGACTAGGCATTGATATACGAGAAATAAAGAGTTCTATTTATGAATGTCTGATAAACAAATCCATAGCCGAGGAGAGCATCAGCCCGACCTGCGTGAAGGGTTTGGATATCATACCTTCACATATCGACCTTGTAGGAGCGGAAATCGAGATGCTCGACCTGCCCAACAGAGAAAAGATTATGCGCGAAGCACTAGAGCCTGTCAAAGAGAGATATGATTATATTCTGATTGACTGTTCACCGTCATTAGGACTCATAACAGTCAACTCACTCACAGCCGCCGACTCTGTGATAATACCTGTGCAGTGTGAATACTTTGCACTCGAAGGTATTAGCAAGTTGCTGAACACCATAAAAATCATAAAGTCAAACCTCAATCCCAAACTCGACATTGAAGGCTTTCTGCTGACAATGTTCAATTCCCGTCTGCGTTTGAGCAACCAAGTATACAACGAGGTAAAGAAGCACTTTAGAGAACTGGTCTTCAACACCGTAATACAGCGCAACATCAGATTGGGCGAGGCTCCCAGCATGGGTATTCCGGCACTTATGTACGATGCAGAGTCTACCGGCGCCAAGAACTATCTATCTTTGGCCGAGGAGATTTTAAACAGGAACAAATAAGCAATAAATTCCAAGATGGCAAAACAGAAATTCACACTCGGTCGCGGACTTGATGCACTTATATCAACCGAAGCGGTTCGCACATCGGGCTCATCATCAATAGGAGAGATTGAACTTGGCAAAATTTTCGCCAACCCCAACCAACCACGCCACGACTTCAACGAAGAGGCATTGCAGGAACTTGCCGACTCTATCCGTGAGCTTGGCGTCATTCAACCTATCACTCTGCGCAAGATGGAGGACGATACCTATCAAATCATTGCCGGAGAAAGACGCTTCAGAGCATCCCAAATTGCCGAGAAGACAACCATTCCCGCGTACATAGTCAAAGCTGATGATGAGGACACAATGGAGATGGCACTCATTGAGAACATTCAGCGCGAAGACCTGAATTCTCTTGAGATAGCCCTTGCCTACCAGCAACTGATAGAGCAGCACAACTTATCTCAGGAGCAGTTGAGCAAGCGCATCGGCAAAGGACGTGCAACTATTGCAAATTTCCTTCGTCTGCTAAAATTGCCGGCAGTAATCCAGGTAGCACTCAAAGAGAAAAGAATTGATATGGGCCACGCCAAAGCACTGCTGTCACTGGATTCACACAGTGAACAGATTGCGCTGTTCAGCGAGATTGAAAAGAACAGCTATTCAGTGCGCGAGGTCGAAGAGATGGTGCGACGCATAAAGGAGGGCAGCAACACAAAGGCTGTAGCTCAGAAGAAAAATGCAGATAAAAAGCAGGATGCCGCATTTCACCAATTGAAGAAGCAGTTGACAAACTTCTTCCAGACACCGGTACAATTGACCTGTTCGGCAAAAGGAAGTGGTAAAATCAGCATCAAGTTCAAGAACGAAAAAGAACTGGAACGCATCATATCTATTTTTGACAGACTAAACAAATAACCGCACGTGGCTATAAAAAAGCTTACATATAAGTTCCTATTTATTGTCACTCTGCTGACGATGCATACAACAGACGCCCTTGCTTGGATGTTGTACCCCGTTGCGAGTGACACCATACAGTTTGTACACAACGACACTGTTGATGCAGTGCGTTTGGAAAAGACTATGCAGGAACAACAAGTTATAGACAGTACATATCAGGAAATTGTAGCTGCAACAGCCTCAATCACTCCCGACAGTATATCAGCAGCCATACAGGGAAAACAGAATACCACAGAAAAAATAACAATAAGAAAGCCCAACCCTACAACTGCGACCTGGCTTGCATTGGTAATTCCTGGAGGAGGACAAATCTACAACAGAAAATTCTGGAAGCTCCCCATTGTGTACGGTGGTTTTGTAGGCTGTCTATACGCATACAATTGGAATGGGCAGATGTACAAGGATTACAGACAAGCATATCTTGACATAATGGACAACAATCCGAACACTGATTCATACAAGGACTTTTTTCGCCCGGGATATGATTTTGAAGCCAACAAGGAGTACCTTGCAGATGTGTTCAAGAAGAGAAAAGACCGTTATCGTCGCTGGCGCGATTTGAGCATCTTCGCTTTCATAGGAGTATATGCACTCTCTGTAATTGATGCATACGTAGATGCACAGCTGTCGAATTTTGATATCAGTGAAGATATACATCTGAGCATTGAACCGCAAATAATAGACAGCAGACAGATGTATGGAAAAGATTTTTACGGACTCAACTGCAACATCTCTTTTTAAACGACAATGAAGAAAATCAGAACAATCATAACAATATTCGCAATTCTTGCCACATTACACTCGTGCAGCCTGTTCAAGAGCGCACAAAAGGGCGAGGATGCGACAAATGTGGAAACGGCAGACCTATGGACAGAAACCGATAACGCTCCACAAACCATTGTCACGAACGTAAGATACGAGATAGACCTCGATTCAATGACCGGGAATGGATACACATTTGAGATACCCGAGAGTATGAATGCCGACATTGACAGCCTGTTAAACAGCTGGCAAGCACGCAATATGCTCAACAAGCTCGACTGTGACGGCTCGGAGTGGGAATCTTTTCCAATAACCGATACAATGTATGCAAAACGCCTTGCAGCGTTGCCAACCATTGTAAGAATGCCCTACAACAATATGGTACGCGCCTGCATAGACCGCTACACCAAGAAAGGACGCTCACAAGTATCATATCTGCTCGGAATTTCAGAATTCTATTTCCCGATTATCGAAGAGGAGATTGACCGCGTAGGTGTTCCACACGAACTGAAATATCTCCCCATTATTGAATCGGCACTTAACCCAAAAGCCACATCAAGAATGGGTGCAAAAGGTCTTTGGCAGTTTATGTTCACCACCGGTAAACTATATGGCCTGAAGGCAAACAACTATATCGACGAACGGTTTGACCCCTCAAAGGCAACAACAGCCGCACTGCTCTATCTAAAAGACCTATATGATATGTTCCAGAACTGGGAACTTGCCATAGCGGCCTATAACTGTGGCCCTGGCAATGTAAAGAAGGCCATCAAACGCTCGGGTGGTAGCACTGACTTTTGGAAGATATACCCTTGGCTGCCACGAGAAACACGTGGCTATCTACCGGGATTCATTGCCGCGAGCTACATTATGACATATTACGAAGACCACGGAATATGCCCGATGGAACCGGAGATGCCCATAGCAACAGACACGATACACATAAACAAGAACCTTCATTTCAACCAAATCGTTGAGGTTTGCGGAGCCGACATTGAAGAGATACGCACATTGAACCCGCAATATTTGAAGGATATCATTCCCGGTGAAAATGAAACATACATCCTGCGTCTTACCAACAACACTATAACAAAGTTTGTTGAGAACGAAGATACCGTATACAAGCACAATGCCGATAAATATTTTCCAAAGGCCGACATTGAAAAAATGCTCAAGGAGGCAAAGGAGAACAACGGTGCCGGCAACCTTATCCGACACAAAATCAAGAACGGCGAGACACTAGGTTCTATCGCACTCAAATATAGAGTCTCGGTCAAAAAGATAATGAAATGGAACAATCTGCGTAATTCAAACATACGCGCCGGCAAGTATCTGAAAATATACAAGTAGAAAATGGATAACTACGACGAGATAAGGAATATTGATGAAGAAGCCACAATAAATGAAGTATTTCAAGAGCTGCTCGACATTTATTTGGCGTCACAACATCGAAAAAAGGTTGAACTGATAACCAAAGCGTTCAACTTTGCCCGTCAGGCACACAAAGGTGTCAGACGTCACAGTGGTGAGCCCTACATCATGCACCCACTCGCCGTAGCACGTATTGTATGCAAGGAGATAGGCTTAGGTTCAACATCCATTTGTGCAGCACTGCTTCACGATGTCGTTGAAGACACAGACTACACCATTGAAGATATACGCAACCTGTTTGGTGACAAGATAGCCGGCATTGTCGACGGCCTAACAAAAATATCGGGAGGAGTATTCGGAGCACACGCATCGCAACAGGCCGAGAACTTCAAGAAGCTCCTGCTCACAATGAGCGAAGACATACGAGTAATACTCATAAAGATTGCCGACCGTCTGCATAATATGCGAACACTAAAATTCATGCAGACGAACAAACAGTACAAGATTGCCGGCGAAACACTATACATATATGCACCGATAGCCTACCGCTTGGGACTAAGCCGCATAAAGACAGAACTTGAAAACCTCAGTTTCAAATATGAGCATCCCGAGGAGTATGCACGCATAGAGAAAAAAATCGAAAAGACCCAGAACGAGCGAGATATACTGTACAAGGAGTTCACACAGCCCATCTGTGACCAATTGGATGCAATGGGACTTAAATACAGTATAATAGGACGTGTAAAATCGCCCTACTCCATCTGGAACAAAATGCAGAAGAAACACGTTGCCTTTGAGGATATCTTTGATATTCTTGCCGTACGCATCATATTCACTCCACGTGAAGGCAAGGACGAGAACAACGAATGTTTCAACATATATATCGCACTCACAAAGCTATACAACGCCCACCCTGACCGCCTACGCGATTGGGTAAACAAACCCCGTGCCAATGGCTATAAAGCCCTGCACGCCACTTTTATGAGCCAACGTGGTGAATGGATTGAAGTGCAGATACGTAGCGAGAAGATGAACGAAGTGGCAGAAAGAGGTATTGCCGCACACTGGAAATACAAGAGCGAAAATGACAGTTCCAATGACGACCAACTTGAGAATTGGCTACACACCATCAAGGAGATTCTTGACGACCCACAGCCTAACGCACTCGATTTCCTGGACACAATAAAACTGAACCTCTATGCCACTGAAATATTTGTCTTTACCCCTAAAGGCGAGATAAAGACAATGCCACAGAACTGCACAGCACTCGACCTGGCATACAGCATACACACATTCCTTGGGAACCACTGTATCGGAGCAAAAGTAAACCACAAACTTGTTCCAATGAGCCACCAGCTACAAAGCGGTGACCAGGTTGAAATCCTGACATCAAATTCATCACGTATTGACGAGAGTTGGCTATCATACGCAACCACGGCAAAGGCCCGTGCCAAGATACAGGCAGCACTCCGTCGCCAACAGCGTATTCTACAAAGGGATGGCGAAGAAAAACTCAATAATTTCCTTGAAAAAGAGGGACTGAGCAATTACCAAGGCAATATCGAGAAGCTCTGGAAGCTACACAAACTCAACGACCGCGACGAGCTTCTTGCAGCCATAGGGAAAGGTACTGTCACGCTCGGCAGTGATGACAAGGACGCCCTGCTCGGGAACAAGAAATTCAGTTTCCAGTCACTCTTCTCATTCAACCGCGACAAGAAGAAGGAAGAGAGCAATGATGTCAGGAAATATGAGGAGCTGGACCGCAAAACCCCGATAAACCTCACCGATGAAAACCTGAAAAACGGCTACATCATTGCAGACTGCTGCCACCCCATTCCCGGTGATGACGTCCTGGGATACTACAACGAGCAGAAACAGATTGTCATACACAAACGCAACTGCCCCGTGGCAAACACGCTGAAGAGCAGCCACGGCGACCGGATTCTGGCAGCAAGTTGGGAAACGCACAAACAGCTCTATTTTGCAGTGCCAATACAAATAACAGGAATTGACGATATGGGCGTGCTGCACGAGATAACCACGATATTGTCACAACAGCTCAATGCCAACATCCAGAAGATGCACATCGAGAGCAACAACGGAATCTTCGAAGGCACTTTTTGGGTCAATGTACACGATGTGCAGGATGTAAAGAACATCTGCGAGAACCTGAAAAAGGTAAGTAACATAAAGACAATTGCGCGAATAGGATAACCGATTCGCGCAATAATATTTTCCCGTCCGGGTCTACAAGGTTCACCGGGTCGCCGGCGCAATAGGCGTAGGGCGAGAGGTGGTAGTACTTCTCGGCCAAGGGGTCGATGGTGGAGAAACGCGGTATGAGCGAGTATTGCCAACTGGCACCGGAGTCGTACAAGTTAACTTCGCTTTTAACAATACAGCCATTAGTAATGTGTTTTAATTTTATTTAGGTGAAAGAGTTTTTTCCCATATATAGTATCACAGTCTGGTAGCACATTAAAAAGTATTGTATCCATCATTTCATCTATTAAATAATGTCCAATAATTTTTATTGAATAAATTGTATCGTTACAAAAAGTTGAATATACTGTTTCAAAGTCTGCGCCATCACCGTAATCTCTTGCCACTAATATTATATCTTCATTGTTGTATTGGTCATAGCCTATAAGATATTCCTCAGCAGATTCATCATCGACACGTATAAATCCTTTATAATTAGAATTGTAAGGTAAATGATAGTAACGGAACCAATTACCGTATTGGTCTTTCAATTTTCCTTCTTTATTTATGTCTCCAATAATCTTAGCTATGCAGTGAATTTCATTAGAATCATTTATCAAGTTTCTCTCTTCAACAACATCTTCAAGTTTATATTTATCATTTACATACCCATCATCTAATGTAAAATATAAAATCGAAGAACATCCGCTAAAGAGCAACAACACAAATGGCATTAATACTATTTTCTTATTCATAAAATTACTCTATAATATTTATGTTAGGTCTAAAGCCTTGAATCGCTATTCTACGCCATTATTTCAGCGAGGTAGAGACAGCCTTTTCTCAATTGAACCCACAACTGCTTTATACAACGCAGAATCACTTATTGCTCTGCACGAATTAAGCACCATCTGATTAGATGTACCAAGAATAATTGTATCCTTAGATACACAATCATTATTACGTAGATATATTATCATATATTTACCTTCAAAATATTTCCGATTTTCACTGAATATTAGATCAAAAACTGTTTTTGTCATAGTCTCTCCCAAAGCAATGTCTTTGTATAGACCTTCGCTTACTTTCTCATATAAAGGAGTGTCTTTAAATATTGTATCAGTGTCTGTCCTCAAGACTGCGGTCTTAGTTTTACCCAATGTTCTTATTTTTATATATCCAATTTCTGGATTATTTGTTACATTATAGCAAACATATATAGTATCACATATACACTTATCATATCCGAAAACAAAGCTTGAGTCAATTCTGGCAGTTGTAAGCAGATTACGCAGATTTATAAAAAGAGAATCTTCTTTATTGTTCAGCACAAGCGTGTCAACATTTTTACCATCACGAATCAAACTGATTATGTCATCATCCGTATCAATATCACTAAATGATTGAAATCTCCAATCTTCTTCAGAGAATAACAACAGAATCTTTTCGATTTCATTATATTTCGTTTCTTGCAAACCTGTTTGTTCTGTTTTTAGTAATTTCTCTTCTATAGCATCACTATCCTTACTACTACTTTGGGAATCTTTGTTTTTGCAGCCGATAAATAGTAGTCCAATTAACATCAATATTTTTGTCATTCTCCAATATTCCATATTACACGCAAATATTCTAATATATTTTCTCTAAATCTTTCAGGAATTGCAGTATAAGATTCATTGCAAGCATCCATAAACGAATATTCATCCATTACAAACATTTTTCCTTTATGGTCGGTTCTTGTTGTTTCTTCTTCTTTAATATCGCTATGTAATTTTGCAATCACTTGTTCCGTTGTTGTAATAACCTTATTTTCAATCAAATCGCCATATTCCGGGTCGGCAGTTTCTTTTAACTCTTTATACTTTTCTTCTCCGTATTCATCATGCTGGAGCGCATGCCTACCTTCGTGGGCAAGTATTGTTGCTGGAAAAACAATTGTTCCATTTGTATTTTTATAAAAAGCATTAGGATTCCAATATATTGTTTTTTTGGAAAGCTTATATCCAATTTTGCGATTTTGGGTATATTGAATATAATAAACCTCATCAGAATCCTGTAACTTTTTAAAGATCCATGATGTTCCTTTCTCATTCATATATTGTATTGTAGCGGCAAAGCGTTGTCTAACCCATTTTGGAACATTTTCTTTATGTGTCATTCTTCAAAATGACAAACTCGTGCCTTTGACTATTTTTCAAGTTCCTGTCAACTTTAATATCAAAATCATTAATTATTTATCAACTAGCACATACCCTGCCTGATGAGCTATTTCTTCTGTCATCTTTTCATATTTCTTTAATATGGGCAGTTCTTTATAAATTTCACATCTTTTTATAGTATCATTTATTGATTCTTCTATTGAATATTCAAAGAACAAGACCTCGCATAATCCTTTCAAAGCTTCCTCTTTCATCTTTAGAGGCAACAAATCCACACATTTTTCAACTTCATTAATTTTCGGTATATACTCTTTGTATATACGCATAAGATAATATCCAATGCCTTCAGAGTACTCTTCAGAACGTTTTCCTTGCAAGTAGTTTACAAATATAATAAAGTCTTCACCTTTCAAGAATGAGCTATCGGGTACAGCAAGCATCTTCACCACATAATCACTACGCTGCATATCATTCATATCCTTAGCATTCTTTCCAAGTTCTTTTAGCAAAAATTCACTATATTGATTTTGTTTGCAATATACAGTATCTATCTTTATGTCAAGATTGTCTAAATCAAATCTAATAGGATTATTATACTCTATCATAACAGAACAATACAATATCAATAGAATAGTATGCATAATATTACTGTTTTAGAATAACATTTATTAATGTCAAAAAGCCACCATTTCTAGTCCATCCCCATTTAATTTCCTCACGTTCCGAATATTTAAGTTCTTCTTCCAAATTATTTTCCACATACAAAAAACGTTCTTCTTTTTCTTTACTATCAAAAACTTCAAGTCGTTCTGTTATCTCTTTCAATTCTTTGATATCTTCATCTGCCATTCTTATACAACCATGAGTGTTTGAAAGCTCCGGTTCTTGGATTCTACCGCCGTGAGTGTGTATACCGTTTCGTCCTGGTGCAGCCTCACCTTCTAAATACTCCATTGCGAGAATATCATTGGGGCCAAACGATATTATCGGATAATTTGCATTACCAGTTTTTCTCCATTCAACAATTCGATATTTACCAGTGGGGGTATCTGAGTTCGTTTTAGTTCTATCTCTGCCATTAGCTCCTCTAACTTTTACAACAGTTCTATATATCAAATTGTCATGCCTATCATAAACAGAATATAAAGCATATGGATTTTTTCCCCTATTTGACGAAGCGCTAACCTTTACAAACCACCTTCCGTCCGGATCCACAAGGTTCACCGGGTCGCCGGCACAATAGGCGTAGGGCGAGAGGTGGTAATACTTCTCGGCCAAGGGGTCGATGGTGGAGAAACGCGGTATGAGCGAGTATTGCCAACGTGCTCCGGAGTCGTACATATCGAAGCCGTGAAGCTCTAACTCTTCCAGGTTCTTTCTCCCGTTCAATCACTTTGGGCGCTATGTGATGGGGGTAGTCAGGTTATTTATCTGTGGGGTATATCCAACCATCTATTTCTTTGCCTTCAAAGTCTCTTAACATAACACGCCGCCAATTTCCTTTGTGAGAAAAGAGTTTCCCTTCATTAAAATCATTAGTGCGAAGCAAAATTTCTGAGTTCAAACACGAATCTTTATACAAGATAATTTCATTATTCTTCACATAACGCCTAAAATAGGTTCTATTATTTATGAAATGCTCCCAATTGTTTTCTAGCAAAATTTCAGTTTTAAGATATGTAATCTTCTTTCTAATACTATCAACAACCATCTCAAGAAGTAAAGAATCCATAGTCGCGACATATGAATTTAAGCGTACCGTAGGTGCTAAAAATTGGTCACAGCACAATGTGTCATTTGCGATACTATTGTCTCTATATTGGTATAATATCATCCAATCTGCAGCTATGTCATTTTCATCAGGGTAATATGAGATCATAAAAGTTTTTCCTGGCTTTACATCACAATATTTCCCATTTTGAAGTTTATTATATCTATAAGTATTTATTGCTACAGTATCAACTTTTCTAATATCTTCACGCTTAATGATAAAACCTAACCCAGCGACATTCTTTACTTGTTCATACTTTATGATGGAATCAGGACGTCCAATAAACGAAGTAGAATCAATTATAGCAGTTTTAAGCAGTTTCTGCAACTGTGTAAACAATTTATCATTTTTGTCAGTAATTTTTAGTGTATCAATTCCTTCTCCCGTTTTGACCATATCAATTATACTATTCGAACTAAATCCGATTTCAGAAATTCCGGAACCGCTCACAAAAAATATTGATATTTCTCTAAGTTCAGTATTGCATTTATAAACATCAAAATGTTTTTCTTCTATAGCAACAGGAGTTATTTTCATATCATTGCTATGCCTGTTTTTATCACAACCTACAGACATAAATACTATTACTAATATTGTTAATATTTTTTTATCCATCTTGTATTATATAAATAAATGTCAATAAGTTCCCTATTTATCTCTGGAATTTCATTTGTAACAGCATTATTGAAGATTTTTTTATAATCATTTTCGGTTAGTATTATATATTCACCACCATTATCTTTGCGTGTCACATTTCCTTTATAAGTGTCACCATGCTTTATGGCAACTTCTTTTTCTATAGTTGTTATCACTTCTCTTTCAAGCCGATTACCATATTCTGGGTCCTTTGTTGTTGCTTGTTCATTCCAACTATTATTATATTTAATGTCTTGCAAGATATGTGCTCCTTCGTGGGCAAGTATTGTTGCTGGATACAAAACAACCTCATTACTTGTTTTTACAAAGAAATTTGGATTCCAATAAATTGTTTTTTTATCAGGTTCATACATTGTATGTTTGTCTTTTGTCATTTCCTCAACATAATCGATGTAATAAATATTGTCAGAGTCTTGAATTTTTTTAAATATCCACGATGTACCTTTTTCGTTCATATATTGTATTGTTGCAGCAAAACGTTCTTTGAACCATTCAGGGACACCATCTGCAAAATAAATCTTCCGCCCGTCCGGGTCTACAAGGTTCACTGGGTCGCCGGCGCAATAGGCGTAGGGCGAGAGGTGGTAGTACTTCTCGGCCAAGGGGTCGATGGTGGAGAAACGCGGTATGAGCGAGTATTGCCAACGTGCTCCGGAGTCGTACATATCGAAGCCGTGAAGCTATTCATTGTTTTGTAATTATAGGTATATCTATATCTTCGAAATTCCATTTGTCAATATGCTTGATTTTGTAATCTTTTATAATAATCCTTGTCAGTTCTGCATATGCCCTATTCTTTGTACTCCAATTCTTTCGTAAAAAAGTCAGCAAGTCTCCCCACTCAAAAACGCAATCATAATACTTTCTGTCCAACACCCTTTGTTCCAGATTGTGTATCTTTTCTATTTTACGAAAAACCTCACCTATGGAATTGATAATTTCTAACATTCCTGTTTTGCTTTTTACATAAAAACGGCTTCTAAAATCCTCCATTTCTAAGGATTCTTCAAAAATGTACAACGTATCATTGGAATAATCTATGATTTTCATTTGGTCAATTGCCTTGCCTTCTTTTTTAGATATAGGCAAAAATGTATTGAGAATAGCATCATGTGTATAATTTAATATTGTCTTATCGGAAGGCCTGAATGATGTAACATTATAAGTACGGTCTCTAATAGCCCTTTGTATATCATATACGCACTTTATACTGTCAGGTTCAGGATCCCATCCTTCTACATTTTCAAATATTGGTTCAATATCCTTCTCTTTCAGTGCAAGCACAAAAGATTCCTTGTCCTCGAAAATATGGATTTTTTCTCTCTCTACAAATTTTCTGTAAATAGTATCTTGTTTAAATCTTGTATAATCGAAATTCTTTTCCAATATATAGAATCTATACCTGTTCTCAGCAGGAATGTGTGTCATTGCATATCCTATGCTGTCTGTGTCAACAAAATGTCTATATAAATAGGAATCGACATAAAATCTCGCTTCATTAATTCTTTCCTTTATTGTGTCACGAGGTATAAGCACAAACGACGAATCAAGCCTTACAGCATATTCCCCATTATAATACAGACACGCAATTTTGTCTGAATAGTATGATGGATAGCTTTTGTAAGCATTGTAAATAGCTAAAGGAGCAACAAGAGTATCTGCCGGGATTGGTATCAATAGCCAGTTTTTTGGCATAAGCATTCCTGATTGCCATTCGGAGCACAAACCATCCTGAATTCTCCTAAATCCATGACTTTTGCAAGAGACCAATGCAAACAGCAATAAAATGAGAATTATTGTTTTACTTTTTTGTGTATACATATCATATTCGCTTTCGTTTTTATGGAAAAGTTTGTATTTTGAATATTCTGTAGTTATATTCAACATACCATATTGCTTTATTGCAATCTAAGATATCAAAAACCTCCACATTATGTTTATCAAACAATCTTTGTCTAACAGGAGATGTTTTAACCGCTTTTTTGTGTGCATATTTATATACATTATTTTCACTAATGGTTTGTTTAGAACGATAATGGTATCACAATAAAAAACGGATTAAACCAAGCCTTCTGCTTCTTTTGAAATTCTTGAAGTTTCTGCATTTCTTGAGTTTTTTCCAATAAATAGTCCTGTTCAACGGCACCGCGTTGTATATCTCAACCTTTCTAGAACCTCTGTACTCTGCAGGTCTTGTATATGGTGGTAGAAATATGGTAAATCTATTACATCCACTATCTTTTACATTATACACCTCTGTTCTTATTTCGTGATTTATGAAAGGGGGAGAGAAGTAATTGCGAATAGGTTCTGGACACACCGCTGCCAAAGAGATATTCTCTATGCTACTTTTATTTAGCCACAATGTATCATGTTCCAGTAGAAATTTATTGTCGTCAATTGTTATCTCCCATTCTAACATGTCTTTTTCTATCCCCGATTCCTCAGCATTAATGCTATAATCATATGGTCTATCAAAAATTATTGTAATTCCACCAGAATCTGTTTGTTCTTCTATTACATCTATTGGGATATTCATAAGATCTGGCAATGTACTTCTAAAATCAATGCTTTTTCTGTCTACATTTGCGTGCCACACTCCAGAATCACATGCCTCTTCAAGTCCATGCTGCCAATAATGCCACATATATGTACTATCGGGATACATATAAAGCACATTATATACTTGTGTAAATTCATTACCTTTCATATACATACCTGGTATGTTATCAAATGTTCTACATGAGTAAAATACTAGACATACCAACATATATATAACTTTATTGATTCTATTGTTCATAAGCCTATTTGCCATTCTAATACCCTAGACTTTTTACCCACTCTGTATTTATATTATTATATTTCCAGACACCGAATTTTAACCGGAATAGCGTCCCGAGTAAATATTCAACCTTGTATGCTTCCTCCTCGAACCCCCAAACCTGTTCTCTTTTTGTATTAGAATAGCGGCTTTTATCGATACCAAATTCTCCAGATTCATATTGTATTGCATGTTGTGTTTCATGATAGATATTACTACTATTGTCTACATAATTAATATCAACTTTTCCTGAAGAATGTTTATACAAAAAACCATTTTTTAACATTCCACTTTCATTTTGATTAATCTCGTCAGAGTTTGTTGGATGATTTCCACCCAAGTTTATAAATGTATAAGTATTTGATGATGCTGTAAGTTGTCCAAGTCCATCTATAAAAGAAACCAGAAGTTCTTCTTGTTGCTTTAATCTATTTAGTTTTGATTGTCTTTTTTCACTATATGGTCTTTTGTTCAAACTCTTTTGTGCTTTTATCAATTTATTTCGAATTTTATTTAGTTTTTTCTCCGCTTCCTTATTTATTTCATTTGCAATATTTTCATCATTAACAGTTTCCCATTTCCGCCCGTCCGGGTCTACAAGGTTCACAGGGTCGCCGGCACAATAGGCGTAGGGCGAGAGGTGGTAGTACTTCTCGGCCAAGGGGTCGATGGTGGAGAAACGCGGTATGAGCGAGTATTGCCAACGGGCACCGGAGTCGTACATATCGAAGCCGTGAAGCTCTACCTCT
>JAGCMB010000015.1 GCA_017646665.1 Bacteroidaceae bacterium | reverse complement strand
GACCAGAGGTTACTTTGGTGCTAGAAAGAACGTATGGACCGTAGCCAAGAATACTTGGGAGAAGGGTTTGACATACGCATTCCGTGACCGTCGTAACAAGAAGCGTGAGTTCCGCGCACTTTGGATTCAGCGTATCAATGCAGCAGCTCGCATCGAGGGTATGTCTTACTCTCAGTTGATGGGTGCTTTGCACAAGGCAGGTATCGAGATTAACCGTAAGGTTCTTGCTGACCTCGCTTTGAACAATCCTGCAGCCTTCAAGGCAATTGTAGATCAGGTTAAGAAGTAATTTAACGATACTTCGATAAAAAAGCAACAACCTTGCGGTTGTTGCTTTTTTTGTGTTGTAGCCGTCGGCAAATGTCGTGTGGATTTTTTTGGTTGAGAGGGCTGTTTCCTGCCTCACCGGCAAAGTTTAGTGAGCTAGCCTATTGACGTATTAAATAGACTAAAGTACAGTTATCTTATATTCATTCAGTGGTCTTGCTTTCTGTGCTTTTTTGAAAAAGTAGCAAAAACCGGGCAGTCGTGTACAGCATCCAGTGCTTCTTTTGTTCCAAAATGCTCATTACTGCCCCTCGTTGACTTTAATGCGCACAATGGCAATATCAAACAGAAAAACCGGCACTGTGTGAGCAACAGTCATTGTTAGCGGCAAATGAGGAATAAGGATGGGTGATGTTTGAGCGTTGCATTTATTCGGTTATTTTTTTGCGTGAAGAGCGAGTTCTCCCATCCCCGAATTTGCCGCGTCAGGACAATGATGGCAAGAATGAAGTGACTGAGTGATGTCGCTTGCGACTCGCGAACAAAACTTTATTCGACTTGTAAACTCTGTGCCGGGCGTTTTTGGTGCTTTTTGCGCGACAAAAAGCACGTAAAGAACGACTTGAAGAAAATACAAGCGAACGGTTAAGGTTGAGTAGAACCGTATAATATCATAGTGAGAGAAAACGAGAACTTTTGACCTCCTGGAGTTTGCAGGTGAGGCTATTCTCTCTCTACTATTTCAAACGGTACACGTACAGAAATACCGCATTTCATCATGTCGGTGATATTAGGATATATGCGCTGTTTGAAACTATCCCAACTGCGTTGCTCGATATTGCTCCAACCTGCTTCTGCAATGGCCATAGCGCGAGGGAAAGCCATATATGTGACACGGTTGATGTCTTTTATTGCTTCGGCCCATAATGTTGCCATAACTCCCTGTATGTGTGATTGCTCCTCTGCTGGCAGGGCATATCCCGGGTCGAGCCTGTAGCTCTGCTCAAGTGTTGTCACCGGCATTCCCCAATTGTTGTATTCGGGTAGGTCGCCGGGGTATTGTGGGTAGTCCAAGTAGGCGTGCTCTCCCGGAGCCATAATCAAGTTATGTCCGTACTTGCGTGTCAGTTCAATACATTTGGGGGTGAGTGCGTTACGCCACGTCACAAGCGTTACATCGCCTGGGTAGGGGAATAGGTAGTCGTTAGCCGGTGGCCAGATGTTGTCGAGCTCACACCATAGAATGGCTTTCTTGCCATTGTTGCGCACGATATTAAGTATGTTGTTGAAGAATGGAATCATCAGTTGTGATGGCTTTTCGTAACCAAGCTGTTTCATGAGGTCAAGGCAATCATTGCATTTTGCCCAGTTCTCCTTTACGGCTGCCTCGTCACCTCCTAGGTGTATATACTCCGATGGGAACAGTTCTGCAACCTCTTTTATGATATCGGCGTATATGCTGTAAACGTCAACGTTGCTTGCGCACAACATCATATTGGTGGTGCTGCCAAGGTCTTTTTTGTCATTGTGGCGGAACGCACATCCCAATTGTGGGTGTGCGGCCAGAATGGCAACAGAGTGTCCGGGGATATCGAGCTCGGGTATGACCTCGATATTTCTTTCGGCTGCGTATTGGATGATTTCCTTTAGCTCTTCCTGTGTGTAGAAGCCGTTGTCGGGGCCTTGGTCGCTGCCTCCCGCTTTGCGGAACGCACCCTTGCTTGTCAGTTCGGGATGGCTCTTTATTTCAATGCGCCAGCCTTGGTCGTCGGTGAGGTGCAGTTGCAGAACATTGAACTTGAAACGTGCCATTTGGTCGATAAACAGCTTCACGTCCTTTGTGGGGATGAAATGGCGTGCGGGGTCGAGCATTATGGCTCTGAAATCAAAACGTGGGCTGTCGTCAATGCGTATGGGGGCAATCTTGCCTTCGGCAGTGTTGTGCGTGTCGCCTATGAGTATCTGGTCGAGTGTCTGCAAGGCCAGGAATATGGCACCTTCAGATGCTCCCTTGATGAAAACACCGTTCTTGTTCACCTCGAGGGTGTAGTGCTCGTGTCCTTCGATGCTGCTGTCTGTTTCTATCGAGATTATGTTCTTTTTGCGGCTGTTGTCAACCTCTAATGATGCTCCCAAGCGGTTTTTGACTATGCGATTGAGCTCTTTTAAAGCAAAAGCGTCGCTTGGCAGTGTGCTCTTGATTGCTGTGGCACCGTTTATGGTAAAACTCTTCCCTTTGTGCTGTGACTCTACCTTGTTGGGGTAGGGTATGAGTGCTTGGGTGTTGCTCTGCGCTGTGGCAGTGATGGTTGTGAGCGCGATTATAGCGGCGAATATTAACTTTTTCATTACTATTTCTTTATGTTAAGTCTGTTCAATGCTTGTTGGTATCTTTTGGCGTTGTTGTTGTGTTCGCTGAGTGTCCTGGCAAAATTGTGTGTGCCCGAGAAATCTTCTTTTGCACACATATACAGATAGTTGTGCTTTGTGTAGTTGAGCACGCTCTCAATAGCCTGTTTTGATGGGATACGTATCGGCCCTGGAGGCAATCCTGTATTTATATATGTGTTGTATGGTGAGTTTACCTCAAGGTCTTTCTTTAGGATGCGTCTGCGTGTGGGGTCGCCAATGGCGAATTTTACTGTGGGGTCGGCCTGTAGCGGAATACCGCGCTTTAGACGGTTAATGTAAAGTCCGGCTACTGTTGGCATTTCGGCGGTTTTTGCAGTCTCTTCGTCTACGATAGATGCCAGAATTGATACTTCAATGGGTGTCAGACCGGCTGCCTTTGCCTTTGCTTTGCGGTTGTCGTCCCAGAATTTTCTGTTCCACGATGCCATCTTCTCAAAGAATTCCTTGGCCGTGATGTCCCAATATACTTCGTATGTGTCGGGGATGAAGAATGCCGGTGTTTCGGCTTGTCTATATCCGAAACAGGACATTGCAACGGGATGGGTGTATTCTGCAAGTTCGGCAGAGTCGGCCATAATCTGTCGGCTGATGGCTCCTATGGCTTGTTGTATGTTTCTTGTTGCGGGAATGGTTACTCTGACGGGTGTCTGCTGTCTGCTGACGATGCGGTTGTATATATCCCTCATCGTGTCACCGTCTTTTATGCAGTACTTGCCGCTGCGTTTGCGGCTGTCGAAATTGTTGTGGCTTGCAAGTGTCGCAAAACCGGATACACGTGCTTCCGGTGCAATCTCTTTTATCTTTTTGATGATTGATGCCGTGTTGTCTTGTGGAGTGACGTATATATATGCCTCCTCGGCAAGTTCAATCTTGGATATTTTGACTGTGTAATATTTATAGCCCAAAGTGCCGGCGACATAAGCCGCAGCGGTAATTGTCAAAATTGATGTGATGATGATGGAAACCAGTGTCTTTTTTCCTATTTTTCTTTTCTTTCCCATAGAGATAAATTTGTACAAAAATACAATAATGAAGGTTTAATGTCAAGATAACTCGCTCTTTTTCTTGTGGACGCTATTTTTTTAAAAAAAATCAATAAACAATGGCAAATGTTTTGTATATTTGCATAATTAATGAATAATTGTGTATTGTTGTTAATGTGAATGGTGCCCGTTGGGAACATTTATGCTAATTGAATAATAATTAAATTAAAATAGGAAATGAGAATTTTGAAGAAAAAGGATTTTGTTTTTCTCTCTTTATTTTTGGTAATGTTGCTTGCTTCGTGTACATCGTACAAGCAGGTGCCCTATTTGCAGAATAGCAAGGAATGGGCCGGAACAGAGCAATCTGCCATTGTGCACGAACCAAGAATACAGCCTGGTGACTTGCTTAGTATTATTGTTTCTAATCCCGGGAATTTGGCATCTTCGATGGCTTATAACCAGTTGACACCATCTGATAATAGCAATACATCTATGTTGTCACAGCCTGTGTTGCAGAGCTACCTTGTCGATGCAGCGGGTGATGTCGCAATTCCAAACGTAGGCAAGGTGAATGTTGCCGGAAAAACCATCTATGAAACAGAGCAGCATATTCTTGGAATGGTAAAGAATGCGTTCTCGACAACTCCAGTTGTTGTAGTGCGCTTTGTCGATTTCAAGGTGTCGGTGCTTGGCGAGGTAACAAATCCCGGAACATTTACAATAAAGGATGGCAAGGTAAATATCCTTGAGGCTTTGGCTCTTGCACGTGACCTCACTATCTATGGTAGACGTGACAATGTGAAGGTGGTGCGTGAGAACAGTGATGGTAAAAAGGAGATTGCAGAGTTGAACCTTAACGATGCTTCAATACTAAGCTCGCCCTATTATTATCTGCAGCAGAACGACGTTGTGTATGTTACTCCAAATGAATCAAAGGCAAAGAACTCCGATATCGGTTCAAGCACATCACTGTGGTTCTCGGGTACATCAATCCTGATTTCTTTAACATCACTTTTGTATAATATCCTAAAATAATGGCTATGCAGGAATACGATAATATCAATGTTGATAAAGAGAATGACGAGGGTGGTTTTGACATCCGCGTGATTTTGGACTATTTGCGCGCATATTGGAAACTTTTTGTATTGTCTGTTGTTGTTTGTTGTGCATTTGCGTTCGTTTATCTGCGTTATGCAACTCCGGTATACAATGTAACAGCCAAGGTTTTGTTGCAGGATACTCAAAAGGGTGGCTCTGTTCTTTCGCCGGCGGATATGTTGGTTGATTTCGGTATGCAGAACAGAATGTCGAATGTTGAGAATGAGATTGAGTTGATGTCGTCAATGGCTGTTGTCCGTGGTGCTGTCCTTGATGCAGAACTGTATATCAAATATCAATGGGGTAAGGATAGTACACTATATAAGAATACTACTCCATACATTGTGTCACTTGATGAAGCTGCCCTTTCGTGGCTGTATGATGTGATGACAATTGATGTCGTTGCCGGCAGTGATGGCCAGACTACTCTTTCTTATGGCTTTGGCGAGGAACTTAGTGCATATGAGCCGGTTCCATCATTCCCTCATGTTATTGAGTTGCCAGTAGGTAAAGTTACAATCAGCCGTAACGCAAATGTTGAACAGACACAGGGTAATCTCCTTGCAATGGTTTCTCCGTTGAATAAGGTTGCAGGTTGGTATAAGGCAGCCCTCTCTGTCTATCCACTCTCAAAGACTGCGTCGGTGGCGGTTCTTTCATACAATACTCCCGACCCGACTGAAGGTGCCACATTCCTGAACTCTATTATGGAGAGCTTCAATAATGTGACAAATGAAACAAAACGTCAGGTAGCTCGTCGCACAGAGGCCTTTATATCGGAACGCTTACGCTCATTGAAGAAGGAACTCGAGGAGATGGAGGGAAGTCTTGCTGCATACAAAAAGCAGAATGAGCTTGTTGACACCAAGTTGGATGTTACAATGGTGAGTCAGAAGAAGGCCGAGTATGTTAAACTGCTTGAGCAGATAGACCTTAAGATTGAGGCTTCAAAGTATATGAACGATTTTGTGAATAACCCAAAGAATGATATGCAGGTTATTCCGGCATCGTTTGGCGTTGATTTGGACCCATCGCTTGTTGCTCTAATCAACAGCTATAACTCAAAGGTTGTTGAACGCAAGACGCTTTTGCTCACCGCAAGCGATGACAACCTTCTGCTGAAGAATTCGACAGCAGTTGTTGCGGCAATGCAGGATGACTTGCGTGCAGCGTTGCAGGCACTTGACCAGTCATTGTCAATTGAGCGCAAGGCTGTTGCTATTCTTGCCGACAAGTATACCGGACGTTTTGAGATGTCGCCCGAGGTAGAGCGTCAACTCTTGACAATTACCCGTGAGTGTAATATCAAGTCCGACCTTTATGTGATGCTTCTGCAAAAATATGAGGAAACATTGTTGAGCATTGAGGTTCAGTCTGACAATCTTAGCTGTATTGACGCTCCGCTCAGTTCCGGCATTGTGTCGCCAAACAGAAAGATGATATATCTTATAGCATTGTTCATAGGACTTCTTTTGCCTGTGGCGTTCATATATATACGCCATATAATGCGTAATAAGTTCGATTCTGTCGATGAGGTTCAGGATGCAGTCAAGGCTCCATTCCTTGGTTCTATTCCATTGAATGACAATCGTGGAAAACAGAAGGATGCGCCCGAAAGACCTATTGTGGTAGAGAAAAACAAGAACGATGTAATGGCCGAGGCGTTCCGTACACTGCGTACAAACTTGCAGTTTATGATGAAAAAGACATCGGGCAAGGTTATTATGTTTACATCAACAGTGTCGGGTGAAGGTAAGACTTTCGTTGCCTCAAACCTTGCTGTAAGTACAGCACTGCTTGGTAAGAAGGTGCTTCTTGCAGGTTGCGATATCCGTCGTCCACGTCTGGCCGAGGTATTCAACTTGGACCGTAACATAAAAGGTTTGACAAGTTATTTGGCAGCTCAGGAGGATGAGGTGAAAATGCTTGACGACCTTATAATACCATCAAAACTTGTTGACGGCTTTGATTTGCTTCCTGCCGGAATCATACCTCCAAACCCGGCAGAGTTGCTATCAGGTAGTAATTTGGACAGAGCAATAGAGTATTTGCGTGACAAGTATGATTATATAATCTTCGATGCTGCACCTGCCGGTCTTGTTTCCGATTCTATGATTGCCAGCCGTGTTGCCGATATTGTAGCATACGTTGTACGTATCGGTTATACACACAAGGCCGATGCTAAATTCATTGAGTCGCTAATTAAGGAGAAGAAGTTTGAAAATCTCGCACTTGTTGTAAACGGTGATGATTTGAACAGAAAAACCTATGGTTCGCAGGGTAGTAACAGATATTCGACTTATGGCTATTCATACTCGGATGATAGCAAGCGTAAGTGATTTTATTTTACTATCTTAAAATATTAAAAGCCAACGGAAAATTTATCCGTTGGCTTTTTTTTGATAATTTGTTTGTGAAATGTATTGAAAGAAAGAAAAAAAGATGTATCTTTGCAATCCGGTTCTCAGACAATTGTTTTTTTGTAACGTAATGTTGCACTTGGGTGATTGCTTGAGATTATACAAAAACAGTTTCGGGGTGTAGCGCAGTTGGTAGCGCATCTGGTTTGGGACCAGGGGGTCGCAGGTTCGAATCCTGTCACCCCGACAACTGAAGGATGAGGAGCGGTTCAGCGGTGCCGATACTTGAGTCCGGGCAACGAGGTTGCCGAATATTCTAAACCGTCATTCGGGGTGTAGCGCAGTTGGTAGCGCATCTGGTTTGGGACCAGGGGGTCGCAGGTTCG
>JAGCMB010000014.1 GCA_017646665.1 Bacteroidaceae bacterium | reverse complement strand
TGGGTAGAAATACTTTGTATTTGCAACGTTGCCGTTGAGTAGTGGGGTGTATGTATCGACATAGCGGATGTTGCCTGTCGCAAGGCTCTGCATGTAGCTGTTCAACGCCGCAATACGTGATGTGTTTGTTGTCGCGTTGTTTGTAGGTGCAAGAGCCATGAGATAAATCTTCGATGTAGGTGACTTCTGTGCAATCTTGTCAACAAGAGCCTTGTAGTTGCTCTTTACAGTAGCAATATCTGTGCTACCATTGCAGTCGCCTGTACCGGTGTAGATGAAGATTGCCTTTGCATCCTTCTTCTCCACGCCGGTGTTTGCGTATGTGGCATCAACAATCTTGCTTGTTGTGGCGATGTCGCCGCCATAGCCCCAGCCTGTACCGCGGTTCTTTACATTGCAGTTGCCGAGCAGTTCCTGCCACTCGCCGTTCTTGATGAACTCGTCACCGAACACAAGAATGTCGTCGTCGCTGATGGGCAGTGCGCTGAAATATGTGGCGCGCATACCGTGTGCGCTACCAAGACTACCGTTGTTCTGCACCGATGAAGTGTTGCCGGGGTACACGGTTGAAACAGTGTACTCCTCGCCTTCTGCAAGGTATTCGCATATTGTTTCGCACCAAACCTGGTAAGCGGCTGCGGTGAGGTGTAGGTAGTCGTAGCTCCACACACCGCCCTGAGCAATGCCGGTGAGCTTGTCATAAAGGTCAATGTATTTCAGCCACTCCACGTTCTTGGTGTCTACGTACTCCTTTACAATCTCATTGGTATGCAGCCAGGTTGACTCAACACGGTTGGATGTTCTGTTGTTGAGAATGCTGTAAAGATAAATCTTTGTCTGTGGTGAGCGTGCGTGAATACGCTCCACAATGCTCTTTACGTATGCAAGTACCTGTTCTCCGCTGAAGTTGAGGCCACCCGATGTTGCAATGTCGTTTGTTCCAATCATCATGAACACCTTCTTGGGCTTGCCGTTGATGTATGACTCAAGGTTGTTGCTCTGCTCGGTAGAGTATGTACCGGAGTTTCCACGGTTCACAATTGGCAGGTACTCGCCGGTAGAAGTCTTGAAAGCCTCGGGCCAACAGTGCATGTCGGTGATGCTGTTGCCAATAAATACAATGCTTTCGCTGTTGGTTTCAAGTACTTTGAACGAATCGTACCTGTGATTGCGGAACGGTTCGTCGGCAAACATGCTGACTGCCGAAAGAAGGCCGCAAATGAGTAATGTAAATAATCTTTTCATAAATTTATGATTAGTTTGTTCGTTTTGGGCTTTGCGCACAATGCGCAATATGTTGCAAATATAACAAATATGGATAATACTATTTATAAAATTAATATTAATTTTAATTAAGCGTATTGTAATAAAAAACTTAGTGCGTGCCGGGGCACGCACTAAGTCCTATCTGTATTTACTATATTCGGGCGTTGATTATTTAACCAATATCTTTTTGCCTTCTGATGTTACATAAATACCGTGGAGAGGTCTTTCAATCAAATTGCCTTTAAGGTCGTAGAACTTGAGTTTGTTGTTCTCGCCTTTTACCTCCTCGATGCCTGTTGCTTCACCTTTTACCAGGTTGAGCGTTGTTGCATCGCTGTCGGCTGTGTAGTAAGCGATGTTGGCTGACATTGTACCACTTGTAGCTGTACGTTTTGCAAAAGCACCATTCTTGAATGTATATACATTTGAACCGCTTACAGATGCGCTCTTCAAAACTCCGCGCAACTGGTTGTCGGCTTCAAGTTCTTCAGCTTCACCACCGACACCAATGTTGTATGTGCCGTTCTCTGCTGCCAACACTACAGGGGTGTTCGCTGCAATAACGCCGGTACCGCACTCGGTCAAAGGAATGAACTCTACACCGTCGGCTGTCTGTGGAGCGCCTGCTGTGTATGCGATGACACCCTCGGGCAATGTCATTACAAATGGCATGCAAGCTACTGTGAACTCATTAATGGTCAAAGCAAACTCGTCTACCGGCTCAATGTACCACAATGATGCTTCGGCATTGTTTGTCCAGGGTACAAGGCGCGCATTGTCACCTGCAAGGTGAAGACCTGTGTTGCTGCCAGTCTTGTTCTGACAGATGATAGAACTCAATCCGGTTGCTGTGCTCTCAATCTTCCACTTTCCGGCTGCTGCGTTGTCGGTTGTTACAATAGGCTGTGTTTCGTTGTTGCCAAGAGGTCCCAACATATACTGGTAGTTGCCATTGTAGAGATAGAACTCCTTGTCGTTGCCTGTTGGAACGAATGTGAACAACTGGTTCGCATTCCTGATGTTTGATGTAGCTGTTGATACACGGCTTGCCTCGGGATTCAGGTAAAGTGTCGCATTGCTGCGTGCTGAATTACGTATGCGGTACCACTTGCCGGCCTCAACCTCAAGACGTGGAAGGTTGGCAATGGCTGCATTGATGGCCTCGTAAGTTTCGTATGAAGGCTCTGCCTTGTATGCTTCGATAAGGCTTGCCACTGTGTTGAGTGACTCGCTGTCAACAGAACCCACGTATGTTGGAGCCTCGGTGTCGAACTCGGCAATCTTTGCATCGATGCCGGCTGCAACAATGGCTGTCTTGTCAACATCTGCGTCAAAGACATACGCGCTGTCGGTGATGTACTCAATGCTGTAGTTTTTGTAAACGATGGTGTAACCGCCACCGCTTGTGCCATAAGTGTCCTCCTCGTAAAGGAAACCGATGTTGTTGTCGTGCTGCAATGTCATTGTAGAGTATGCACCTGCGACATAGCTCGACTGATGACGTCCGTCCCAATCGGCTGCAATTGCATCGGGTGAGATGAAGTCCTCGAGTGACTCGAGTTCCTTGTAGTAGATACCTACATTTGCACGTCCCGAGCCAAGAGGCACAGATTGTAGTGCAAGATATACCTTCTTGTCATCGGCAGTGCGCTTTGCAGGAACAAACATAATTTCACCATTGGTTGAGTTGCTCACTGCTATTGTACCGTTGTTGCTTGCGTTAGAGTACTTTGCTGTGCCCCAAGAACCCTCGGCCTTCTCGCTGTCGGTGTATGAGAATATGTTGTAGATACGTCCGCCGGTAGTTCTTGAACTGATGATTACAGAACCGTCGGGCAGCTCGTCGGCCTTTGGCTCGTCACCACCGCTTGGGATTGGAGAAACCTCGCCACCGCCAAGTACAGTCCAGCTCTCGCCGAAATTGTCACTGTAAAGAACGAAGTTCACGTGTGTGCCGTTCACGTTCTTCACAAGGATAGCGCAGTATATACGGTAGTATTCGCCAACCTTGATGTACTGGCTCTGTGAAATTTTTCCAGAACCAACGAACATTGCGCGTACAGGGCCGTGCTGTGTGTTGTCAAACTGTGCATATACCGATTCTGAACGGTCAACAGGTGTGCTCCAGGTTAAACCGCAGTCCTCGCTGTAGAAGTGAGCGATACCCTGGTGGTTGTTGCGCTGTCCGTTGGGGAACGATACGTTACCCGAGCAGCTGATTACAAGTACGCGGTCGCTCTCGCGGTCGGCAACGATTGCAGGGTCACCGAAACCAACGTACATGTCGTTGTTCGAAGCGTCGATGCCGGCAGCACCCTTACCCTGGATGATGTCGAAAATCTCGCCCCAGGTTTCACCGTTGTCGGTGCTTATGCGTGCACGCAAATCGATGCGGCCGTTTGTTGCCATACCGATATCTGCACGGCTGTGACGGTAGTCGGCAACGGCAATTATGTTTCCGTTCTTTGCTGTCGCAATGGCAGGGATGCGGTAAGGTATGGCGCCTGTTGTAAGTGTGGGGAACACATCGAATGCAGGCTCCGGAGTACGGATGTCAAGTCCCAAGTAAACAACGAAGTTCGAGAATGTGATACCCTTGTTGGCACCGCTCTGTGTGAAATATACTGTGCGTGCTGGTTCTGCAACTTCAACCTCAAGACTTTGCTGAGTAGCCGATGTTGTGTAGCTCTTGCCCTCGGCTGTGAGAGTGAGGGTGTAGCTGCCGTCGTTGTTCGTGTTTACATAATTGAAACTGTAGCCCTTGATTACAAGACCTTCGGGCGCGGTCAGTGTATAGGATGATGTTCCAGACTGGCCTGAATAACCGGCGATGTAGTCGCCTGATGTTGTCATGTTGTTGGCGTTGGTTGATAGTGAGAAGCCTGCGAGCTCGCTGCTCTCCCACTTTGAGTGCCAATCGCCATTGGCGTTGCTTGCTGTGAAATCACCTTTTGAAGCAAGGATTTCAACAGATGCCTCGGCTGCTGTTAATGTGATGGTTGAACCGGCATCAGCACCTTCGGCCCAGAAGGCGAGCTTTCCAATGCCGCCAAAGTCATTCACTGCATAGTTTGTGCCGTGTATTCTCATGAAGTAACCGTTTACGTTGGCAATCTTGTTTGATGCGGCAAAATCCCAACGGCCAACATAACCGCTTGGCAGGTTAGCGGCATCCTGCATTGTGGGGTAGGTTGAACCGCCTGTGCCACCATAACCGCTTATCGCGCTCATTGTGGTCTTGGATGCAAGAACCTTTGTTGTTCCGGCCTGCTTGTTGTAGACTGCATAGCCGTCAGTGGCGTTGCCTACAAAGCACCAAAGTTCATCATCGTTGCCCTTTGGGGTTGAAATACCAAGTGCAATATGGTCGGCACCGGCGTTGTCCTTGATTAACTTGGCGCCTTCTCCAATACCCATGGTGTACCAGGTTGTACCTTTGGCAAACTCGCCATTTTCAATGGTGGTTACCTTAAACGGAACCTGTGCTAACATTGCAGTTGCCGAAAAGACACTGCAAAGAAGTAGTGTAAATAATCTTTTCATAAAAGTTAGTTATGGAATTTAAATTAATGTTCTATTGAGTTACCAACCCACTTGTACTCCATCTTCGTAGAAGTGGCGCCCAAAGCACCATCCGAATACATTGTAATAACGTGACAGTTCTTTTGCGCGGCCAATGAACTCTTCAGTGTCCTTTGTTTCGGGCGATGGGTTGCTCCAACCAATCTCGGCAATAGCACCCAAGCGGGGTAGTGCCTTGTATTGCAATTGCATCGGGGTGGTAACATATTCAGTCCATAGGTTACCCTGTACTCCCATAATGTATTTCTGCTCATCGCTGCTCAACTGGTCGTATGGATTGAACGAATATGTCTTGCGAAGTGGAACATAGCTTCCGTTGCTGTCAAGTTCGTCTTTGCGGTCAGTTGTCTGACGGTAGTCGAGATAGCAGTAGCTGCCTGGAGTCATTATTACATAATTACCCTTCTTTGCAGCTGCAATGCCACCCTCTGTTCCACGCCACGACATGATGGTGGCATTCTGGCTTACACCGCCCTCCAGAATCTCGTCCCAACCAATGAGCTTGCGGCCGTTTTTGTTGAGATGTGCTTCGATGCGGTTGTTCACGTATGATTGTAGCTCTGCCTCGTTCTTGAGATTGTTGTCCTTGATGCGCTTCTGGCAATCGGGACACTCTTTCCACATGTCGCGTGGTGCCTCATCGCCACCAATGTGGATATATTCACTAGGGAACAACTCCATGACCTCGTCAAGGACATCTTCCCAGAACTTGAAAGTGCTCTCCTTGCCGGCACAGGCAATCTGCTTTGATACGCCCCAGTATGCCCAAGTCTTGTAGTTGCCCTTTTCGCCTTCGCAACCAAGCCAAGGGTATGCACTCAAGGCTCCAAGTGAGTGGCCTGGTATCTCAATCTCGGGTATGATGGTTATGAAACGCTCCTGTGCATATTCTACAATCTCCTTAATCTCTTTTTGGGTGTAGTAGCCACCGTACGGAATTCCGTCGAGCCCCTCGTTGTGTCCAGTAGTGGTCTGCTCGCGCAAGCTGCCAATTTCAGTTAGCAATGGATATTTCTTTATCTCAATGCGCCAGCCTTGGTCTTCGGTGAGGTGCCAATGGAAACGGTTCAGCTTGTGCATTGCAAGTATGTCCAGCACCTCCTTTATTGTTTCCACACTCCAGAAGTGGCGTGAGCAGTCGAGCATAAAGCCACGATAAGGAAAGTGAGGCGCATCTGTTACCTTCATTGTCGGCAATGATACCTTCTCAAGGTCGATGGGTGTTTCGAATGCTTGAACCGGAATGACCTGTTTCAGGGTCTGTATGGCATAGAACGCACCGGCGCCATCCTTTGCTTTGATGATGATGTTCTCGGGGGTGATGTCAAGGATATATCCCTCGTTCTTCAGCGAAGCGTCGTGCTTGAAGATTATGTTGTTCTCGCTTGTCGCTTTGGTCGATTTTTTCAGTTTTTTGCCAAATATGTCTTTGGCAATCCTGTTCAGTTCGTCGGCTGCATTTTCTGCAAAATTGTCATCGAACCCATATATGATTTTTGTTTCCCTTGTGAAGTCGAACTTGATGTTTGTGTTGCCGGGCTTCACGTTTGATGGCTTGGGAAGAATACTTGGGATTGCTTTTTCTTGTGCAAATGTTGCGGTTGCTGTGAATACAAGCAAAAGTGTCAAGATTTTCTTTAACATATCTTTTAATAATATTATTTATTTTAAATACTTTGCGAAGATAATGCAAAGCAACCCAAAGAAAAAAGGAAAAATCATAAAAAATATTATTTTTGATATATTTTCGAACAGTTTCTGAATTTTGTGTGTGATAACTGATTTTTTTTGTTTACATTCGCAGGGGTAAAAACCTATATGCTTCAGAATGTAACTAATCTATTATAATTATGAGCGAAAAATATGTAATTGGAATTGACCTTGGCGGTACAAATACCGTAATTGGTCTTGTTGATGTGAAAGGTCATATCCTTGCAAAGGATGATACAATCAAGACACAGTCGCACCCCGATATTGAGGAGTACACTGATGCCATTGCGAATGTAATCAAGAAATTGGCCGAGGAGAACGGTTGTACAGGCAAACTCGAGGGCGTTGGTATTGGTGCTCCAATGGCCAACTATTATACCGGCGAGATTGTGAATGCTGCCAATTTGCCTTGGAAAGGCATTGTGCCCCTGGGTTGGTTGATTGAGAAGAAGACAGGTCTTCCGACAAAGGTTACCAATGATGCCAACGCTGCAGCTATCGGCGAAATGAAATATGGCGTGGCTCAGGGTATGAAGGATTTTGTTTATATCACACTTGGTACAGGAGTCGGCAGTGGTATCGTTGCAAATGGTCAGTTGATTTATGGTCACGACGGTTTTGCGGGCGAGCTCGGCCACGTTACAGCACCGGTTCTCGAAGGCCGTGCTTGCGGTTGCGGCCGTACCGATTGTCTTGAGACATACGCATCGGCGACAGGTATCGTCCGTACAGCCAAAAAATGGCTTGTGGAGCGTGACGAACCAAGTATGTTGCGCGATGTCTGCATCAATGAAATAACATCAAAGATGCTTTTCGATGCAGCAATCAAGGGCGACAAGCTTGCAAATGATATTTTTGAGTTTACAGGCAGGGTTCTTGGTGAGGCTTTCTGTAATTTCATCGCATTCTCAGCTCCCGAGGCTATTATCCTCTTTGGCGGTTTGGCAAATGCCGGCGAGTTGTTGCTCGAGCCAATCCGTAAGCATATGAACGAGAATGTTGTATTCTTGTGGAGAGATAAAGTAAAAGTCCTTAAATCTTCTCTTCCCGGTGCCGATGCTGCCGTTCTTGGTGCTTCAGCTCTTGGTTGGGCGGATTGATGCTCTTGCTTTGATATATGACGCCTGTTGCTGTGTTGCAACAGGCGTTTTTTTATGCCGAAAAACTAAAAATATTTAAATTCTAAAATATTTCAATATTTTATTATATCTTCGCAATATGCAGTCCGTGCGTTGGTTTTAAACATCCAGGACAATGTGTTTGATTTAATAATTGACCTATATGAATAATTTCTACGACAAGACAAAAAAACTGTTGGGGATTTCAATGGCCGGTGCGGCGGTGTTGCCACTTGTGGCATCTTGTGGCACAGAAGAGAAGCCGAAAGAGCCGATGAATATCCTCTTTATTATGTGTGATGACCACTCGTATCAGACAATCAGTGCATACGACACCACATTTATACGTACTCCGAATATCGACCGTATTGCGGCCGATGGTTTGCGCTTTACGAACAGCTTTGTGGCAAACTCCATTAGCGGTCCATCGCGCGCTTGTATGCTCACCGGAAAGCATAGCTTTACCAATGGTTTTACCGATAACAGCTCGTCGTTCGACGGCAGTCAGCAGACATTCCCTAAACTGTTGCAGCAGCAGGGCTATGAAACGGCAGTTATTGGTAAATGGCATTTGACATCCGAACCGACAGGCTTCAATCATTGGGATATTCTCATTGGTCAGGGCGATTACTATAACCCCACGTTCATTTGCAATGGCGAGAAGGTACAACGCGAAGGATATGCAACCAACGTGACAACAGACCTTGCACTTGAATGGCTTACAAATGGCAGGGATGCAAGCAAACCGTTCTGTCTGCTGCTGCATCATAAGGCACCGCATCGCACCTGGATGCCCGACACCTGTGACCTGGATCTTTTTGCAGACAGCAACTTCCCGTTGCCGGCTACATTCTTCGATAACTATGAAACCCGCGAGGCTGCGCAAATCCAGAAGATGTCCATCAGCAAGGATATGGATATTGTCTACGATCTTAAAATGGCCGACAAGGATAGCACAATCCATAGTCGTCCCGACCTGGAAGAGTGGGGCAGACGCATATATAACAATATGAATCCCGACCAAAAGAGAGCTTGGGATGCCCACTATGATGTCGTTATAGAAAAATTTAAGGCTGCAGGCCTCACAGGCAAGGAACTCGATGCCTGGAAGTACCAGCAATATATGCGTGACTACCTGCGAGTGATTACATCTGTCGACCGCAATGTGGGTCGTGTCCTTGATTTCCTTGAGGCAAATGACCTGATGGAGAATACTCTCATCGTGTACACCTCCGACCAAGGTTTTTATATGGGCGAACACGGCTGGTTCGACAAGCGTTGGATGTACGAGGAATCATTCCGTACTCCGCTGCTCGTGCGTTTGCCGGGCGGTGTAAAAGGCGAGTCAATGGAAATGGTGCAGAATATTGACTATGCAGCCACCTTCCTTGACCTTGCCGGTGTAGACGTTCCATCAGATATTCACGGCTGTTCATTCCTTCCTGTATTGAAGGGTGAGGAGTGGAAACCTAATCGTGATGGAGTCTATTACCACTATTACGAATATCCCGATGAGCACGCCGTCAAGCGTCATCTTGGTGTGCGCACCGAACGTTATAAACTCATTCATTTCTATGAGGATGGTGTTTGGGAACTTTTTGACCTTGAGAATGACAAAAACGAACTCAATAATATCTACGGCAAGCCCGGAACCGAGGAAATCACTGCGCAGTTGAAGGAAAAACTGGCGAAGTTGCAGCAGCAGTATGGTGAACAGGAATTTATAGAAAGTGAAAAGTAATAAAAGGAACAATCTGCATCTTGCCGATGTTGCCAAGATGAGGCGTGCACCGGCATTCGGGACAATGGTTAAACCTATTGGCTCGGCGTGCAACCTCGACTGCCACTACTGTTACTACCGCGACAAAAGTGAGATTTACAGCGGAGCAATGCCAAAGATGAGCGATGAACTGCTTGAAATTTATATAAAGCAGTATATTGAAGGTGCTTCACAAGAGGAGATTTCATTCTGTTGGCACGGTGGTGAACCGTTGATGGCTGGGTTGCCCTTCTTCCGCAAGGCGATGGAACTGCAACAGAAGTATGCCGATGGCAAGAAGATTGAGAATACCCTGCAGACAAACGGAATATTGCTCAACGATGATTGGTGCAACTTTTTCAAAGATAACAATTTCCTTGTAGGCTTGTCGCTAGATGGCCCCGAAGATATACACGATGCTTTCCGTCGCGATTGTGGCGGTGCCCCAACCTTTGCCCGTGTTATGAAAGGCGTTGAACTGATGACGCGTACAGGTGTTGAGTTCAATATCCTCTCAACTGTGAATGCCCGCAGTGAAGGACGTGGAGCCGAGGTGTACAAATTCTTGCGTTCCCTGAACCGTTTTATGCAGTTCCTGCCCGTTGTGGAGTATGTCATTGAACGTCCCGGAAAGCGTCCGCTTATCGTGTCACCCGACGAGGAGGATGCTGTTGAGGCTCCGTGGTCGGTGTCGGCAAAAGGATACGGCCAATTTATGTGCGATGTCTTTGACGAGTGGGTTAAGTTTGATGTCGGACACTGTTTTGTGCAGCTGTTTGATGTTACTCTTGCCAATTGGTGTGGTGTCCAACCTCCATTATGCGCTTTCAGCGAGGTGTGTGGTGATGGTCTTGTGGTAGAACACAACGGCGATGTCTACTCTTGCGACCACTTTGTGTATCCTGAATACCGTCTTGGAAATATAAAAGAAAAGGAACTTGCAGCAATGTATCGTAGCCCCGAACAGCAGACTTTCGGGCGCGACAAACGCGATGCCTTGCCAATGGAGTGCAAGCGTTGCAGTTACTATTTCCTTTGTCACGGCGAGTGTCCGAAGCACCGTTTCGCATACGCCAAGAACGGTGAACCATATATGAATGTGCTGTGCGACGGTTACAAGATGTTCTTCCGTCACACCGACCCTCATATGCGTTATATGAAGATGCTGATAGAGAAAGGTCTGCCTGCATCGGAGATTATGAATAGAAAATAATAAGTTACGTCACTCTTTGCTGATAATGAGAAATTTATTTTCACTCAGAATGACAGAATAAACAATAAAAACTAAACTAACGAACCAATAATTATGAATCCAAAATTTGTATTGCCAAAGATAGGCGAATTGCCTGTCTCGGCGCCAATAGAGAGTATTTGTAAATTCGAGAAAGTACCAACCAAAATCTGTCCCACAGAACCCGAGGGCGTTAAATTCGCTGCCGATATGGTTGTAGATGCCATAAAGTCGCACAGCGAGAATCGTCTTTTTGCTCTTGGCCTTTCAACAGGACGTACACCTCTTGGTCTTTATGCCGAACTTGTGAAGCGTTATCAGGCCGGCGAGGTGAGTTTTGCCAATGTAGAGGTGTATAGCCTTGACGAGTTCTATCCAATGGAGTCGTCATCGTCGCAGAGCCGTAATCATCGTGTAAATGAGGATTTCCTCAAATATATTGATATAAAGCCCGAGAATGTACACTTCCCCGATGGAACAGTGTCGCGTGAAAAGGTGAACGATTACTGTCGCAAATATGAGCAGATGGTAGACGGTCGCATAGACCTTATGATAATGGGTGTAGGTGAGCTTGGCCAAATTGGTTTCAACGAGCCGGGTAGCTATGCTCACTCAACAACCCGTCTTGTGCAGTTGAGCTACAACACCCGCAAGAATCAGGATAAATTCTTCTCCAATCCGAACGAGGTGCCCAAAATGGCAATTACGATGGGCTTGGAAACAATAATGAGCGCGAAAAAGATCGTACTTATGATGTGGGGCGAGGACAAGGCCGGTGTTGCCAAGAAGTTGATTGAGGGCGAAGCGAATGAGGAGTATCCCGCAACCTGCCTGCAGGGTCACGACAATGTCCAGGTTGTCATTGATGAGGCTGCAGCACAGGAACTTACCCGTGTGAAAGAGCCGTGGCTCGTTGCGCCTCCAATCGAGTGGAGCGACAAGCTTATCCGCAAGGCTGTCATTTGGTTGTGCCAGACTGTTGACAAACCAATCCTCAAACTTACACATCAGGACTATATCAAGAATTCGCTTTCCGACCTTTTGGAGCGTGTCGATACTTACGATAAGGTGAACATCCGCGTCTTTAACGAAATTCAGCACATCATCTCGGGATGGCCCGGCGGCAAACCGAATGCCGATGACAGTACACGTCCCGTGTCGTCAACTCCGTTCCCTAAACGTGTGATAATATTCTCGCCACACCCCGATGACGATGTTATCTCAATGGGTGGAACATTCAACCGTCTTATAGAGCAGGGACACGATGTTCACGTTGCATACCAGACATCGGGTAATGTTGCTGTGTATGACGATGTAGTGTTGCAGAACATTGATACGGCAAAGGAGATGGGCTTTGGCGATGCTTTTGACGAGATTCGTGAAATCATTGCCAACAAGAAAGTGGGTGAACCCGAACCACGCAAATTGCTTGATCTCAAGGGTGCAATCCGTCGTGCAGAGGCGCGTGCTGCATGCCGCTCTATCGGCCTCGATGACCGCACGAACGCACACTTCCTGAACTTGCCATTCTATGAAACAGGCGGTATAAAGAAAGGTGAGTTGAGCGATGATGATATTGAGATTGTAAAGGCTCTTATGCGTGAGATTAAGCCACATCAGATTTACGCTGCCGGTGACCTTACTGACCCTCACGGCACACACCGTGTCTGCATAGAGGCTGTTTTGCGTGCCTTTGAAGAGGTCAAGGACGAGGAGTGGGCAAAGGAGTGTCATATATGGCTCTATCGTGGAGCTTGGCAGGAGTGGGATTTGGCTGTAGCAGATATGGCTGTGCCTCTAAGCCCCGAGGAACTTATCCGCAAACGTCACGCAATATTCCGTCACCTGTCACAAAAGGATATTGTGCCATTCCCGGGTGAGGATGCACGCGAGTTCTGGCAACGTGCCGAAGAGCGTACTCAAGGTACTGCGGCACTCTTCAACAAGATTGGCTTGCCCGAATATCAGGCAATTGAGCTTTTTGCCAAGTTGCTGTAATAGATAAAGATAATGCGCCCTTGGGGCGCATTATCCTTTACATTTCAACTATTTTTGCGAAGCAATCCCAACCGAAAGTCTTTTCGTAAGCGCATTTTGCTCCTTTTGGAACATAAAGTACACAGTTGTCATTGATGTTGCCGAATACATTACCGCTAATTTCAAACAGCCTGTCGGCCGGTATGTATGAAACGACTTTTGTCAGCCATTTACAACCGTCAAAAGCATAATCTCCAATGGATTCGACGCTTTCCCCTATGACAACCTTTTCAAGACGTTCACAGTAATCGAAGGCGTAATCGCCAATGGTTGTAACGCTGTTCGGAATTATCAGTTCTGTAAATCCGCAATGTGATAATGCGGCAAGGTGAATCTCTTTTAGCTTCTTGGGTAGAGTTATGTGGCGTAGTTTTTCGCTCCGCTGGAAAAGATATTCCTCAAGTACTGTAATATTGTCGGGTAGATGAATTTCCTCAAGTTCTGAATGTACAAAGGCTGCTTTGCCAATGCTTGTGACGCTTTGTGGAATTGTTATTTTCTTTGCTTGTGTGCCCGTGAAGGCTTTTTCGGCAATTGATGTTATGGTGTTTGGTATGGTGCTTTTGCTTCCGCCGGCAAGCAGGGTGTTTGTTACTGTTTCTATCAATGCCTGGCAGTTATCACGGCTGTCGTAAACGGTGTTGTTTTCGTCCACATCGAAACCTTCGATGTATAGTATTGGATAAAAGGCTGTTTTGCCAATGTGTTTTACGCTGTACGGTATGTGGATTATACCATTCAGATTACAATGGTTGAATGCATTTTGCTCAATGGTGACAATCCCATCGGGTATGTTTACTTTTGATATATATGGGTTCTTGAATGCGTCGCCAGCTATTGATGTTACCGAGAAAATACGACCGTAATATTTTACATTCTGCGGAATGTTGACTTCGTTACCTGTATATTCATACTCGAATTCATCGGGATGGTTGCCCTTGAACGTGACTTCAACAGTGCGTGCAGCGTGGTCGGTAATGTTGTAGAAAACTCCGTCGGCTTCAAACTTTGTCGGATATTCTCCGCACTCCCACCCAATATAATTGCTGATAGTTGTATGTAGCCCGCTTGCAATAAATCCCGCTATTAATACCATTGCAAACAAGGCAATGGCTGTCGCTTTGGCTATTGTCCTGCTTTTTTGGTGTTTGATAATCCTGATAATTTCATTTACATTGGCATAGCGTTGTTTCTTTTCCTGTTGCAGGCAGTGTCTGGCAATTCGTTTTATGTATCCAGGTAGTTCTGTGCCAGTCTTTTCTTGAATGTATTGCAATAGGCATCCTATTGAATATATGTCGCTGCGTGCATCAATATCGTCGGTAGAGTTCCTGGTTACCTCGGGTGCGCCAAAACGGGATGTTGTTCCGGCTGTCCTGTCGTTCCAATTGCTTAGACAAAAGCCAAGGTCTACAAGCTTTATGTTGTTGCTTGTCTGCGAAATCATAATGTTGCAAGGATTTATGTCAAGGTACACCACATTCTCATTGTGTAGTGTATGCAGTGCCTCACATAATTGCAGCAAGAGTCTTTTGATGTTCTCCTTTTGTTTGAAGTATTCCGGCTCTTTTTCAATTTTCTCTTTTAGTGTACATCCGTTTACATACTCCATTATGATGCAGAGCCCGTCTGCATCGTCCTTAATGTCTATATACTTTACAATATAGGGGTTGCTGATTTTTTTGCCTGTGTTGTATTCCTTGTAAAAGAGCTCGCGATAGCGTTTATCGTTGCGTAACTCCGGACGTAACTTTTTCATAAAGCATACTTGACCGTCGATATTGGTCTTGTATGCAATAGATGTTGCTCCAAACAGGTCGAGCAATTCGACGTCGGCTGTTTTGCCCTTTAATATGAATTCGGAACTATGCTCCATATATTATTTTTCTAAAAGTTGGAATTTAACACCATTCTTCTTGCCACAGATGTAGTTGACCGGGTCACTGCCGTTGTGTATGAGATTTGACAGAAGTAGTGACTCGCCATCGATGATACGTTCGCAAATGAAAACATCGTTCAGCGACAGTTTACTGTTTCTGCTCTCAATGACCTTGAACATACAAAGTCCAATGTACTGTATTGTAACGCAACGGTCGGGTTGCCACAAAAGTCTGATTTTGTCGCCTTTCAATAGGGATTTTGCTTGTAGACAGTTGTTGTTGATGAAGTCGCTCTCGCATTCGCCCTGCATCTGTTGATATTTGCAGAATGTGGTGTAGTTGACGTAACCAATGAATTTTGACAGTATGTTCAGTGTGCTCAATCGTGGTGTATTCTCCTTATTCTCGTGCAGATAACCCCAAATACGCTTTAGCGTTGTGGATGAGAGCAGTGAGCCTGTTTCTTTGAATATGTACTCTGTGAGATTGTCAAAATCCTTTGGGGTATATAAATTGAACCCTGCTACGCTTTCAACATACTCCTTGAGCTTCTCTATAAGGTGCTCGTTAGCATTTTTTGTGTCTTTCATTATAATGTATGCATTACATTCTGTTGCGTCGCGAAGATAGTCATTTAATAGCTATAAATGTAATTGTCGGTTTGAAAATAGCCGTCATTCATCCAATAAGGACTAAAATGGACTAATCGGATACCTTAATAAGTATTTCCTTTGCAGAAGATTAAGGTCTGGGTCTTTATTGCCACATTTACCTTCTCGATGTTATGGATATGTTTTCCCGGCAATGCTGTGTGGTGACTGAGGATGTTGGTGTAAAAGCAATATTTATCCAATAGAAATAAATTTTTTCATTATGTCCCTCACGCAGCAGTGATGCTCCGTGAGGGATTTTTGGATTGCAGCAGTTGGTTGAATGTTTTCTGCTACTATGTGTGGCATTTGATGTCATTGTAAAACAATCCTCCCTGAGTGCTTTTTCTCAGGGAGGATTGGTCTTTCTGTTAGCGTAATCAGTATTAGTCCTCGTCTATTATTCCGTTATAGGCTAATTCACCTTCCACAATGAAATAAAGCTCCTCGGGGTCGAAGTTGCCTATGTCGCATTTTTTTGCTTCTTTGGCAATGAATTCGGCAATTTCGTTTATGTCAATGTCGACATATTCGTTGTTGCTGTCAAGGATACCGCTCTTCTCATAGTAGTCGTAGATGGTATCAAGGAAGAAATAGAACTCGTCGTCGCTATACTTCTCCTTTAGGTCTTGTGGCAGTCTTTCACGTATAAATGCTATGGTCTTCTCGTCGTCGAGGTCGTCCATTGCGAATTCGTCGTTGTTCATAATGTAGGGGATAAAGGTTTATTAAAGAAGTGCCTCAAACTTTGCCTGTACGTCGCCCTTAGACTTTGAACCGACAAAACGGTCTACAACCTTGCCATCTTTGATGAAAAGGACTGTCGGAACATTGCGGATACCGTATTCCATTGTCAGGTCATCGGCCTCTTCGATATCGCACTTGCCCACTGCGATGCGGCCTGCGTACTCCTCTGACAGTTCGTCGATGATTGGTGCCAACTGCTTGCAGGGACCACACCAAGCTGCACTGAAATCAAGTACTATTGGCAATTCGGTTGCCATAAATTCCTTTGCGTTGTCGTTTGTTACGTTTGTTGCCATAATTACTGTTTTTTTAATTTAATTTATATTCTATATTTCCTAACTCTTTTATATAGTCGATAAGTTCGGGAAGAACCTCTATATCGCGGTTCTTGGATGTAAGCTCAAGGGTGAACTCCTGTTCGTAGTCCTTTATCTTGAATATCATCTTGCAGTTGCCGGGGTGCTTCTCGGTGTAATCGATGATGTTGCTGTATACCTCGTCTGTAAGTGACATTACATCGAACGTCAGGGTTATGCTCTTTATGAGCCCCTCCTTGATTTCCGGCATCAGTTCTATGCTGTCTACCACAAAGTCGAACTTTGTCTGGTCGTACTTGCGTGGTTGGCAACTGCCTTTTATATATAGGAAGTTGCCGGGGATGAAATAGTTCTGTTTTTTCATCCACTCATCTCCAAAGAAGAACATTTCGGCCGCTCCGGTGAAGTCCTCAATCTTTGCAACGCCATAGGGACTTCCTTTCTTTGTGAAGCCGGTGCGTGGTGGGTCGCTGACAACTCCTCCAAGGGTTACTTTGCGTCCGACAAGTGCTTCCAGGTTCTCCATCTCGGCTGCTTTTGTGTTGCAGAATTCGTTGAGGATAATAGAGTAGTCGTCAAGTGGGTGTGCCGAAAGGTATATGCCCACCAGCTCTCTCTCACGGTTCAAACGCTCCAGGGTACTCCAGTTGCCTCCTGCCGGCACCTCGGGTCTGGGAATTTCGGCCATTTCAGTGGTGCCGAAGAGTGACGCCGTGGCGTTGGCTTTGTCGTTCTGATAGAGGTTGCCGTATCTTATCAGTGCTTCAAGGAATTGGTCGCCTTTACTGTTTGTGCCTGCATACTGCTCGCGCGAAATGTCGCCGGGCAATTCATCGAATGCACCTGCAAAGGCAAGACATTCAAGGTTCTTCCTGTTGCATGCGGTGAGGTTGACACGCTCCACAAAGTCGAATATGCTCTTGAACGGACCGTTTGCCTCGCGCTCGTCGATGATGCACTGCACTGCGTTTTCGCCTACACCTTTTACGGCGCATAGGCCAAAGCGTATATCGCCTTTCTTGTTGACGCTGAACTTGCGGCGCGACTCGTTGACATCGGGGCCAAGCACATTGATGCCCATACTCTTACACTCCTGCATCAGTTTGGTGATTTCGGTAATCTTGTCAAGGTTGCGGCTCATTGCGCCGGCCATATATTGTGAAGGGTAGTTCGCCTTGAGGTATGCGGTCTGGTATGCAACCCAGGAGTAACAGGTTGCGTGTGACTTGTTGAACGCATACGATGCGAACTTCTCCCAGTCGGCCCAAATCTTTTCAAGCACCTTCTCGTCGTGTCCGTTATTTTTTCCGCCGTTGATGAATTTCGGTTTCAATTCATCCAATTTCGCCTTTAGCTTCTTACCCATAGCCTTGCGCAGGGTGTCACTCTCACCTCGTGTGAAGTCGGCTAGTAGGCGCGACAAGAGCATCACCTGCTCCTGATAAACTGTGATGCCGTATGTATCCTTGAGGTACTTTTCCATACAAGGAATATCGTACTGCACAAGCGATGGGTCGTGTTTGCGCTTGATGAAGTCGGGGATGTAATCCATTGGTCCCGGACGGTATAGCGCGTTCATCGCAATAAGGTCCTCGAAGGTGCTGGGCTGTAGTTCGCGCAGGTATTTTTGCATACCCGGTGACTCGAACTGGAATGTGCCGATGGTGTTGCCCTTGCTGTATAGTTCGTAGGTCTTGGGGTCGTCGATGGGGATGGTGTCAATGTCAATGTCTATCTTTAGGCTTTGACGTATGTTTTCCAATGCCTCCTTGATGACAGAGAGTGTCTTAAGTCCCAAGAAGTCCATCTTGATGAGGCCTGTTTCCTCAATGACGCTTCCCTCGTATTGTGTTACAAGCATCTTCTCGCCTGTTTCTTTATCCTCGGCAATGCTTATTGGTACGTGGTCGGTGATGTCGTCGCGACAGATGATTGTTCCGCAGGCGTGAACACCGGTGTTGCGCACGTTGCCCTCGAGCATCTTCGCATATTTTATTGTGTCGCGCAGAAGTGGGTCGGGCGATGCCTCGGCTTCGCGCAATTCAGGCACTGCCTGTATGGCGTTGGGGAGGTTCATCTTCATACCGTCGGGCAGGCGGTCGGGGATTGCCTTGCATAGTTTGTTTGAGATGTCGAGCGGTACTTTCTGCACTCGCGCAACATCCTTAATGGCAAGTTTGGTTGCCATTGTACCGTATGTGATAATGTGAGCTACCTTCTCCTGTCCGTATTTCTCCGTAACCCAATTGAGTACTCGTCCGCGTCCGTCATCGTCAAAGTCGACGTCTATATCGGGGAGTGAGATACGGTCGGGGTTCAAGAAACGCTCGAAAAGAAGGTCGTACTTTATGGGGTCTACGCGTGTGATTCCAAGGGTATATGCCACTACGCTTCCTGCTGCTGAACCACGGCCGGGACCGACAGACACGCCAAGTTCTTCACGCGCGGCGCGTATGAAGTCCTGCACAATAAGGAAATAGCCCGGGAAACCCATTGTCTTCATAATGTGCAGCTCAAAATCTATGCGGTCTGTGAGTTCCTGCGAGAAGGGCTCCGGGTAGCACTTCTTTGCGCCGTCATAAGCAAGTTTGCGCAGATAGTCGCCTTCGAGCTTGATGCGGTATAGTTTGTCGTATCCTCCAAGTTTCTTTATTTTCTTCTCGGCCTCCTCTTGGGAAAGTACTACATTGCCCTTTTCGTCGCGTGTGAACTCGTCGAACAGTTGCTGATGGGTGATTGTCTGTCGATAGAGCTCTTCGGTGCCGAACTCCTCCGGAATGGCGAAATTTGGCATGATGGGAGGGTTGTCAATGGTGTAGAACTCAACCTTGTCACAAATCTCCACGGTGTTTGACATCGCTTCGGGGATGTCACCGAACATTTCGGCCATTTCGGCTTTTGTCTTCATCCACTCCTGCTTTGAGTAGAGCATACGGGTGGGGTCGTCAAGGTCGCGTCCTGTGCTGAGGCAGATAAGACGGTCGTGCGCTTCGGCATTCTCCTCGTCGACAAAGTGCACGTCGTTTGAACAGATTAGTTTGACACCGCACTTTTTACTCAGTTCGACAATGTGCTTGTTTACCTCTACTTGCAGGGGGTATACCTCGTGGTTGGCACGCTCGGTTGTCGCTTTGTGTAGCTGCAGCTCAAGGTAATAGTCGTCGCCAAAGAGGTTCTTGAACCACATAATGACCTCCTCGGCCTTCTCTAGATTTCCGTTTTTAATCAGCTGCGGAACTTCGCCTCCAAGACAGGCTGAACAGCAGATGAGGCCCTCGTGGTATTTTTCAATCTCGGTTTTGTCGGTACGTGGGTTGTAGTAGTAGCCATCGCTCCACGCTTTTGAAACAATCTTTACAAGGTTGTGATAACCTGTCTGGTTCTTGGCAAGGAGAATGAGGTGGTGGCCACGCATATCTTCCTTGAGCTCTTTGTTGAACAGACGGCGTTCTGCAACGTACACCTCGCAGCCGATGATTGGCTTAAACTTCTCTTCATCGCTCTTCTTGGAGTTTATCTTGTTTACATAGTTGAAGAACTCCTTGATACCCATCATATTGCCGTGGTCGGTGATGGCAATGCCTTTCATATTGTCGGCAATAGCCTTGTCGACAAGCTTCTTTATGGCAGCCTGTCCGTCGAGGATGGAGTATTGTGAGTGGACGTGTAGGTGTACGAAATCTTGCATTTGTTACTTTTTAATCGTTGATAAAGGTAATACCTTTTGTTTATATATAGTAGTGTTTTGGGCAAAAAGTTATCAACGCCTGTCTATTTTTGTTTGTAGTGAGGAGGCTGATGCCTGGGATGATTGAGTGCGTAGAGCTAATGTGAAATAGACATTTTGGCTTTTTTACATTTATTTTATTTGTTTTTAATTTTTTATTACTACATTTGCAGAAACCTCGAAAATACACGGTGTCAGTTGGGGTATATTAAGGCAGTACTTTATATCTCCTGATTGTTTGTGTGTTTGAGAAATAATATCGGATACCGAGTATGAAAAAGTTTAAAAGAATAAGAAAGTTAAAGGATTACAGAATACATAGAGAGGGTACAGAAATCCTGCTTTTGGGTTTTACAGTGTTTGCTTTGGCCAGTTTCCTGTTGTGGTATTATCTGCCCCAATTGTTTGTGCTGAACTGCATTGTTTCATTGGTGTTCTTTGTGACCTATCTGTTGATGGTAAACTTTTTCCGAAGCCCCAAACGTATATTCCCAGGCGATGTGGATAACGTGGTGGTTGCTCCTGCCGACGGTAAGGTCGTGGTAATAGAAAAGGTTTTTGAACCCGACCATTTCAAAGATGAAAGACTCCAGGTTTCAATATTTATGAGTCCGACCAACGTACACGCTAACTGGTATCCTGTTGATGGTGTCGTTAAGCGCGTGGAGCATCAGAAGGGTAAATTCCATAAGGCGTGGTTGCCTAAGGCCAGCACAGAGAATGAACGTTCTTTGGTGGTTATTGAGATGGAGGATGGTCGCGAGGTGCTTGTGCGCCAGATTGCAGGTGCTATGGCACGAAGAATTGTTACATACGCGTCGGTCGGCGAGGAGTGTTTCATCGACCAACATATGGGATTCATAAAGTTTGGTTCGCGTGTCGACCTTTATCTGCCACTTGACGTTGAACTGAAGATTGAATTGAACCAAAAAACAGTCGGTAACGAAACCGTAATTGCTACTTTCAAATAACGAAAAGATGTCTGTCAAGAAACATATACCAAACGCTATAACCTGCTGTAATCTGTTTTCGGGTTGTGTGGCCTGCGTAATGGCTTTCTCGGGAAATTTCGAGTATGCGATGTTATTTATCGTTTTGGGTGCTGTGTTCGACTTCTTTGATGGTATGGTGGCTCGCCTTTTGGGCGTTTCTTCGCCACTTGGTGTGCAGATGGACTCTTTGGCCGATGATGTTACATTCGGTCTTGCTCCGGCAACCGTGATTTTCTCATTTATGAAAGACGTGTTGACCTATCCGGCATTCCTGGACGGTTTTAATGCAGTGTTGCCATATTTCGCTTTCTTGATAGCCGTGTTCTCGGCGTGCCGTTTGGCGAAATTTAATGTCGATACCCGTCAGACAACCTCATTTATCGGTTTGCCCACACCTGCCAACGCGCTGTTCTGGTCGTCGTTGATAGTTGGTGGCCGAGAGTGGTTGATGGGAATGGAATACGCTTGGGCGTTGTTGTTGGCGTTGATATTCTTGTTCTCATACTTCCTTATCTCTGAAATTCCAATGTTCTCTATGAAGTTCAAGAATTTAAGTTGGAAGAGTAATAAAACAAGATATATATTCCTTATCGTTTCTATACCGATGCTCGCTTTGGGATATCTTGCCCCGGTGGCTATTATCTCGTGGTATCTTGTACTGTCGGTTGCTCTCTCAAGAAAAAAAGCTTGAGTTTCTATTTGTTTCCGTGTGATTTGGAACCATACGACTACCCCTGCGTTTATTAATGTAGTGGCTTGTGGTTTTGTCATACGTGTTGTTTATTTAGAATGAAGTAAGATGCATATAATTTTAATTTTATTATTCCTTTTTATCTTTTTTGTTTTTGTCATTCCGACGGTCATTATATCTGTCATATCGAAAATTCTTTCTCTTTTCGGCTTGGGTCAAAAGAGAAGAAAGGTGAGCGAGGAGCATAGGGCCAATGATGCGGCTGCTCACAATAATTCGGCCAAGAACAGCAAAAACAAAAAGATTTTTGACAAGAACGAAGGTGAATATGTGGACTTTGAGGAGATAAAATAGCAAATTCACGTTTTTGTCGATTTTATTAATGCATTGTGTTTGTTGATGATTGTGAAAAAAACTTTATATTTGCAAACAAATACAAACACATTCATTTATGAGAAAAATTCTCTTTAAGAACGGTCTGTTCGCCGTTGTTTCTCTATTATTTTTAATGAGTTCCTGTGTCAAGGACCAGTGCGATTTGTCAAAAGAGATTGATGCGACAATTTCATTTGGCAAGGGGCTTTCTGTTCCTGTCGGTTCTACAGAGAAGGTGATGCTTTCCGACATAATTGATGTAGAAAGCACAGATATCCTTGAAGTAGATGCCCAAACAGGTGATTATTCAATATCAGTGTCGGGAGATTTTGACTCCAAGGCATTTGATATTGGCGAAATGGATTTTCTCATCGAGACTTCGCCCGAGCGCAAGCACTACGATTTTGAGCTTGTGGACCTCTCTGAAGTTGAGAATCTGCCGTCGTGGATTATTGAGGAGATGAAGAAACAAAAGTATCCCTTTGTCGTGCGCAACGATGTTGATTATGCAACAAGGATTGATATTTCTCCAAATATTCCTAAAGAGATAAAAAAGATACGTAGCCTGACATTCAAGAACGATGTAAAACTGACTATTAATGTTAAGATAAACAGTGAAAGGCACGACTCTGACGATTTGCTCGAATTGGTGAATGAAATTGCTTTCAAGTCGAATAAGAATAATGGCTTCCTGTTTAAAGTACCTGAATATCTTGTTTTCGATGAAAAATCCGGCATCGAGAATGGAATTATAATCCTGGACGGTTCGGCAAAATATGATAATGATAGCAAATCATTGATATATACAAAGGACCTGCATCTGAAGGCTTTTGATTTCTCACATCTTCCTGGTGGCTTCCTGCCTGTAAACAATGGAGTGGTTGATATACACGACGAGCTATGCGCCGAAGGATATATCGAGAGTGATACTGTGCTTTTGGGCTATAACAATATAACTCACATTCAATCGGTTGACATTGAGTGTGGAATGAGCGTTGGTAAGATTTCTGTCAAGGATGTTGAAGGAGTCTTTGAGTATGAGATGAATGCAGTTGACGAGGTTGTGGAACTTCCCTTGGGCGAAGACTTGGATTTCTTGAAAGATGCATATTTCGATTTTTCAGATCCTCGTATATACCTGACTGTAAACAATCCAGTTGATGCAAGAATATTTGCGTCGGCCCATTTGGCGGCTTTGGATGCCAATGCCACTCCTTTGGATGGTGCTGATATTGAAGTGGATGTTGAATTGGCTGGAAAAACAGAGAATAAACTGTTCCTCAATAGACACGGTAATAGGGCTGATGGCTATACAACAGTAACCGTTCCTAACCTGAACAATCTTCTGAAACATATTCCGGAGAAGGTGAAACTTCAGCTCAATGCCAATGTGGATACAACACGTTTCTCTATGTTCACAGTGGGACAGAGCTATGAAATCTCCGGCGATTACAGAGTGACTCTGCCAATGGATTTTGAGGAGTTTAATGTGTCTTATACAAGTACTATTGATGATTTGTTGGGTGACACCGAGGACTATGTCAATGGTATAGGTTCTATCAGACTCTCTTTTGATGTCCTGAATACAATTCCGTTGGAGTTGACTCCCGAAATCATTGCCTATGACAGCGCAAACAATCCTTTGGAACTGATAACCGTGTTGTCAGGTGAAACTATTAAAAAGGGAAACGGAGTTGTGGCTGGTGAGGTTACAGAGCCTGTCGTTTCTGCTGTTGAAATAAAGCTCACGGCTTCTGAGGATAAACTCGAGGCACTCGACAGAATTGATATTAAAATGACCGGTTCTGGATTTGGTGTCTTTAATGCAAAGGAATATCTGCAACTCAAAAATATTGTATTGAGCATTGACGAGGCTATTGCCATTGATTTGAATTCTGAAATTAAATGACTATGAAAGTAAAACACATAATAAAATTCGCTGTTGTAGCACTGATATTCTCAATCTCATTTACTGCCACTGCACAGAGCTTGAGAACCGGTTATTTCCTTAAGGGAAACCCATATAGTCACAGATTGAATCCGGCTTTGATGAATGATAGACATTATATCTCTTTCCCAATGTTGGGTTCAATTAACTTGAACACTGCCGGAAAGTTCGGTATCTCGAAATTCATCTATGATGCTCCAAACGGCAATGGCCTTGTAACGTTTATGCATCCTTCAATTGATACCGATGGGTTCATGTCCAATATCGACAGCAATAACAGATTGGCCCTTGAGTTGGATATGGATGTCTTTTCAATGGGATTCTTTGCTTTCGGAGGATACAACACTTTGGATTTTACTCTACATTCACGTACGGCGATGAATGTCCCTTACGATATGTTCAAGTTTTTGAAGACATTGGGTGGCGGTGAGTATGATCTTGCGAAATTCAATATTACAACGCGTAACTATTTTGACATTTCACTCGGCCATTCGCATAAGTTGAACGATGATTTTACTTTGGGCGTCCGTTTGAAGGCGCTGTTGGGTGTTGCTTATGCCGACTTGATGCTAGATAAAATGAAAGTGCAGCTGTCGGGTGAACGCTGGATGATTGATGCCAAAGGTAGCTTGTCGGCTGCATTGGGTGGACGATTTACGTTCGATGAGAGTGGTATGGTGAATAGCTATGAGAATCCTGCTTTGGGAATACACGGTATTGGCTTTGGTGCGGATTTGGGCTTTACATACGACCTTACCAACCTTGGAACAAAGGGCCTGGTTATTTCGGCCTCTGTGACAGACCTCGGTTTTATGATGTGGAAGAATGTGTCGACTGCCGGTTTTTCTCCCGAGCCTTATGTCTTTGAGGGCTTTGATGAGATTGCTACCGGAGCTGATGGTGCTACCATTGAGGAGCAGCTGGACGCTGTCGGCGAGGATATTGGCAATATGTTTGTGCTCGCTGACAATGGTGTTGCCGATAAAGACGAGATGTTGTCGGCTACATTGCACATTGCTTTGGAATATAGAATGCCATTTTATGAGAAGTTAAGTGCTGCGCTGCTCTTCAGTAATCGTTTCAATGAACTTTATCCCTATAATCAAATATCATTGATTTTGAATTGTTCGCCTGTAAACTGGTTGAATTTTGCTATCAGTGGAACGAATACAAACCTCGGTCTAGGCTTTGGTGCCATGTTGAATCTACACTGTCCCGGATTCAGTTTCTTTATCGGTTCCGATTACTTTATAACTAAGGTAAACAAACAGTATATTCCGTTAGACGATTTCAATTCAAGTGTTTCGTTCGGTATAAATATTCCTTTTGGAAAGAGGAGAGATTGATTGAAGTATCATATATCAAACAGTTGGGGAGCCTTGCGCGCAAGGCTCCCCAACTGTTTGATATTGCTGTTTGTTATGGGTGAACGAATGTTCCTATTTCTTCGCCGTCCATAACCTTTTTAAGGTTGCCGACAATGTCCATGTTGAATACATATATGGGCAGGTTGTTCTCACGACACATTGCTGTTGCTGTGATGTCCATAACCTTAAGACCACGCGAGATTACCTCGTCGTATGAAATGTCGTGGAATTTTGTTGCTGTCGGGTCTTTCTCAGGGTCGGCTGTGTAGATGCCGTCTACGCGTGTGCCCTTTAGCATAACATCGGCCTCTATTTCAATGCCGCGCAGTGATGAGCCTGTGTCGGTTGTGAAATAGGGGCTTCCTGTGCCGGCAGCCATAATGACAACCATTCCTTGCTCCATAGCTTCAATTGCTTTCCATTTGGTGTAGAACTCTCCAACAGGCTCCATGCGGATAGCTGTGAGCACCTTGTTGGGAACACCTGCTGCGCCAAGTGCCGAACTGAGTGCAAGACTGTTGATTACGGTAGCCATCATACCCATCTGGTCGCCTTTTACGCGGTCAAATCCCTTGCCTGCACCGGTGAGGCCACGGAAGATGTTTCCGCCACCAATTACAATACCTATCTGAACACCCATTTCTGCAACCTCCTTTATTTGTGCTGCATATTCGTTGAGGCGTTTAACATCGATACCATAGCCCTGCTCGCCCATAAGACTCTCGCCACTGAGCTTCAAAAGTATGCGTTTGAATTTTGCCATATCTTTTCGTTGATTTATTGTTACTTTATTGTGTAAAAATAAGACAATTTATTAAAATATGCTATAATTTGCGGTAAAAGGTTAAGTTTATTTACTATAACCCTTTTTTTTACTACTTTTGTTATGTAAAAAATAGCGATTATGAGATTTCTTAAGAATCCTAACCTGACAGTGGCGGTGCTTGCTGTTTATACGGCTGTCGTATATATAATATTCTTTCCTCGTAACAATGAGATGAGTGATACTGAAAAGTGGCTTACTGTTGGTGCTTCGGTGGTGATGCTTGCTTTGCTATGGGTGCTTCTGAGGCGACGTAGCAGGTTGCGCCGTGAGAGGGAAGAGAATGAAAAAAAGGATTAAAGTAACATTTCCACCTCTTTGAATGTATATTTCCTGATGCTTCCATCGTCGGTGCGTAGAATAATCCTTCCATAGGAGTCGACACCTTCAATGATTGCGGTAAATGCACCGTCTGCGTCGGTAAATCTGTTCTCCTTGCAATGCCCCAATAGCAGACTGCTGTATTCGCTGGCAATGGTATGGTGTTCGTCGCTCAAATCATTGTAATACATTTCAAAATCTTTGAGAACATTGCATAGAATATCTTCTATGTCAAAATCATTGTTCTTGAGCATTTTCATTGAAACAGGAGTCCTGTCCATTGTCGGGAACTGTACTTGATTGACATTCAATCCTACACCTATTATGGCCTGTTCGACAAAATTCCCTGAATAGTCCAATTCAATAAGTATTCCGGCGAGTTTTCTGTTGCCGACATATATATCGTTGGGCCATTTTAGCCTTGTATCTATCCCATAGCGTTTCATTGTGGAGTGCAGTGCTACAGCTACGGTCTGTGATAGCTTGAACTGTTCTGTTACCTTGAGTGATTGCCCGGGGCGCACCAATAGTGTGAGCAGAAGGTTGTTCCCCGCCTGTGACTGCCAAATGTTTCCCAGCTGTCCGCGTCCCGCAGTCTGGTGCTTTGCCGTGATGGCAATGATTTTGCCGGTACCGGCTTCGCGCCATAACGTGCTAGCTTCGTCGCGGGCATATCGGTTGGTGGAGTCTACTTCATTGAGCTTTATGATGGAAATATTATCTGCCATATTTTATGCGTGTCTTTTTAGGGAGCTTCTTCAAGACCTCGTCGTATGAGTGGTCTACAAGATGAAAGAAAAAACTGTCTTCCAACAAATCAATGTCGAGCTGGTTCCAATAGCGTTTGTTCATGTGCCACGCCGGTGTTATTTGTGGGTGCTTGTCGCGTAGGTCTACTGCATAGTCGGCATCGCACTTCACGCAGAACCATTTTGGATTGTCAAGGTCGACAATGGCAAAAATCTTGTTCTCTACTCTGAATGCCAATATGGTTTCGTCAAAGGGGAAATCTTCTGTGGCGTTCTGTTTGCTCAGGCAATATATGCGTGCGTCTTCAATGTTCATAATGCTCTTTTACCATTCGGGGTAGAATGCGTCTTCGATATGTTCAATTCTGTATGGTTCGTTACTCCCGATAACCGTGATGATGTCGAAGCGGAATTTCAGGTCTATCTTGTTCTTCTGTAGATAGGCTTGTGCCGCTGATATCAGAAGACCTATCTTCTTGTTTGTTACGGCATCATAGGCATTGCCGTACTCCTCCGATGCACGGCTCTTTACTTCGATAAAAACAAGTGTGTCGCGCTGTTGTGCTATGATGTCAATCTCCTTGTGTCCGCTGCGCCAATTGTGGTGGTGTATGGCGTAACCTTTGTCAAGCAGATACCTTGATGCGAGCATCTCGCCTTTGTTGCCAAATAGATTATGTTGTGCCATATTGCTTTCGCGAAATGAATTTTTGACTATTTCTAAGCGAAGATACTATTTACGGCGTTCAAAACCAAATGAAAAACTTGCATTTGGATTAAAGTTGGTTTAATTTTGCATTTGACAACAAAACAGTCGTTTATACAATGAGTGCAAAGAAAGCAAAGACTCCGAAAGCAACAACAGCAAGAACGCAGCCTGTGCGCCATTCGCGTATAGTGTGTCTTGTGAGTGACGAGGAGATGAAAATCATAGATGATTATTTGAAGAAGTATCGCATCAACAATAAAAGTAATTGGATGCGTGAAACATTGTTGTCGTTTATATACAAGAACCTTGATGAGGATTACCCCACATTGTTCGGGGAACACGATATGCGCCGCTGACAGATGATGACCGATGTTGATTATATGAAAATGGCACTTGTTGAGGCGCAGAAAGCTTTTGACGAGGATGAGGTACCTATCGGTGCTGTGATAGTGTGCAAAGGCCGCGTTATTGCCCGTGCGCACAATCTCACCGAAATGCTTAATGATGTAACGGCGCACGCCGAAATGCAGGCGATAACGGCTGCAGCATCGAATATCGGTGGCAAGTATCTCAATGACTGTACGCTATATGTTACTGTTGAGCCTTGTCCAATGTGTGCTGGCGCAATCGCTTGGTCGCAGATGGGGCGTTTGGTATATGGTGCGGGTGATGAAAAGCGTGGTTATCGCAGGTATGCTCCCGATGTGCTGCATCCAAAGACCGAGGTCGTTGACGGCGTGTGTGCCGATGAAGCTACAGCTTTGATGAAGAAGTTTTTTGCGAGTAAAAGATAATATGTAAAAAGTATTGATGTATATTTAACAGCAGACGGAAGGCGTGCCTTCCGTCTGCTGTTAAATATATACTTCGTCTTTTAATCCTTGGTTAGCAGCCATCCGCCTGTTTGGGTTACTTCAATGTTGCATGCGATGCTGTTTGTACTGTATACGTTTACAATACCATCGTTGATGTTGATGGCTGTCTGTGATGCTATGGCACTGTCATAAGCCTTTGCAATCACTGTTCCGTTGTTGATGGTGACAATTTCTGCCGTTATTGCGCGACTCTTCTTGTCATCGGCAATGTCGGTATAATCCTCGGCAGTAGATAGTAGAGCTATTTCTCCATTGTTTATAATGACTTCGTTTCCGCAGTTGAGGGCTTTGGCTCCTCTGCCTTTACATTCAATAGCAATTATACCGTCGGTCATTTCAAAATTACCGGCAGTCTTGATGCCACCGGCCGATGTCTCGTCTGTTGCGACGCTGCCATATACGAAGCCTGTTAGTTTGCCGCTGGTGTTGTTCTTTTCATCAGTGGTGAATTTAGCGGTTCCGTCGCAGTTGATGATTTTTGAGCCGTTGCCATTTACTGTAGCTTGTATGATGCCACCACTTTGTGTGTAGTTGCCTGTGGTCTGTATTGCAGAACTCTTTTCGCCGGTAGTGGTAATTCTGATATAACCTCCCTTGATGTATGCGTCGGGTGTTACAGTAGGGTCTGTCTCTTCATATACGACCTTTATGCCCTCGCCACCTGATGTTATGTCAAGTTTTCCGGCTTCTATTGTGAGCGCTCCTTCGGTACACTCTATGCCGTTGCTTGTGGCGTTGATGTTGATGGTGGGGGAGTAGGCTTCGGCACGTCCGATTATGAACTTCTCCTTTGTGCGGAATCCATCCTTCGCGGCAGAGAGGATGTTTATGTTGCCGCCGCGTACCATAATGTAGTCGTCACTGCATATTGCGTGTCCGCCCAGGCTTGTTACGTTGAGAGTGCCTGTGCCGTTGGTGTAGCCATCAAAGATGAGCTGTCCTTCGCTGAAGATTGTTCCCTTTTGGTCCTCCGCCTTGCCATTGCTGTCAACGACCGGTGCATTGTAGGTCGCACCGTCGCAAAGAGTGTTGTTGGTTCCATTCACCAATGATAAGTATACGGTCTTTCCGCTCTGTATGTTGATGGCTGGTCCGCTAGGGTTGGTGAGGTTGACATTGTTCAATAGCAGACGGAACTTCTTTTCGCTGTAAATCTTTAATGAACCGTTGCTACAAGTGCCTTTTACTTGGTAGCCAATCTTGCTGATAGTGGAGTTGATGACAATGTGTCCACCGTTGATGGTGGCTGTGATACCGCTTGGCAGAGAAGTGGTTTTTACACCTGTTTCGCTGAATGTGACTGTGATTATGCGCGAGGTGGAGTAGTTCTCAATGAAATCGCCGTACTCGTCCGAGAGTTCGTCGGTGGGAACGGGTTGTGTTATCTCGTTGTAGCTCTCCTTATCGGTTGCATCAAAAACAACGGTGGGGTTTAGGTTGGGGAGCAACTCTGTGCCGTTGTTCGAAACAGGTGCAATGTTGGTTATCTTGCTTGTAGCGAACTGGCTTGCCATCTGGTCACCCAACTCAATGTGTATCAGCTGCTGTTCCTCGTCAAAGGTTACATCGCCTGCGACCTTGGTGTCAATGGCCTGATATGTGCCGTTGCTGTTGTTTACATACAATACCTGTGCCTGCGTAAAAGATGCTGCAAGCACCCCGAATAACAATAGTGCTTTTTTCATCTTTTTATGATTTTAGTGGTTTTTTCATTTGCCTTTACTATGTATATGCCTTTTGGCAGGGTGGCAATGCTTATGGGTTCACCTTGTGAATTAATCTGCTTGCGCATTATCAATGCACCTGTGAGGTTGTATATTGTTGCCATTGAACCGGCATCGGCGTTGATGGCAATCTCGTCAAATGACAGGTATTCAACTAAATTCCCTTCCTGTTGCTCTATGTCGGCAATAGACGAGTTGTCGCTAATGTAGATGCGGCTGATGTCGCCCATTGAGGCGTTGCTGATTTTGCCGTCGTTCTGTTCAATGTTCACTGTCGTTCCGCTGAATGTGATTTGCTTGAGGTCATCAAATTGCAGAACTTCGTTCTCATATCCTGGCTTTTCAATAATCAGATACTGTGCTGTTGCTGTGGCTGCAATAGATATGAATGATATGATAAATAGTATTTTCTTCATATTGTATATGCTTGTTCCTGTTAAAGGTCTATTGAATATTCAAATCCTATAGCGTGTCCTTTGGGCTCGTCATCGTCATTGGCGTCTTGATATAGGTAATACAAGGATATTGAGTTGTCCTTGTTTATCTTGTAGCTTGCACCTATGCGATAGCGCAGTTTGTCGTATGCTTTCCATTCATCAAAGCGGGTGTAGAGCTCGGCCGATGCAAATGGGCTTATCTTGCAGTTTGGAATGTCGTATTTAAGACTCAGGCGTGTGCGGAATGTAAGATTGTGCTTTGCCTTCTTTGTTTCGGGCTCGGTTGTAATGTCCCAACGGTTGTCCTCGGTTGTGAAAAGAGGGTCTTCGCCAAGATTGTATCTATACTTTGTTTCATCAGTGGTTGCCGATGCTGTATGTGTGTACTGTAATCTGCCACGCCATCCTAACTCAAAGCGTCCAATCTTGTGCTCGCCACTGATTGTTGCGTACACGCGGTTGCGGATAACCCAATAGTCGTGGTCAATGTTGTACTCGTTGAATATGTTGCCATCTTCATCTTCAACTTGGTCTTTGATGCTTTTTGACTCGGGCTTGTGGGTGAACATAAAGCTGTAGCCTACATTGGTCTTTAACCATTTGAGAATCTTGAAATCAATCTTTGCTCCAATGGTGGCACGCTCAATGTTGTTTACAAAATCGTAGGTGCGTAGCTCGGCGTCGGCAACGAACTTGAATTTCTTGTTGATTTTCTTCGATGCCTCAAAGGTTGTCCAAATACCAAATTCGCTATCGTTGCTTTGTGCATTTGTGTTGCACAATGGGGTGAGCATGAATATTGCAATCAGCAATGCAACTATGCTGTTCCTATTGTTATTTGAGCTTGTATTCATCTGTTGGAGTTTTAAGGGTTGTGTCAACTGAATTGTTTGCTTCGTTGCTTTTGTAGTACATCTTTACAATTGCTGCATCCTTGAGGAAGTCTATTGCACCCACCTCTACCTTGATGACCTTGAGCCCTGTGCGTTTTTCAAGGTCGGCGATAAGCTCTTCGCGCTTGTCGGGGGTTATGAGGTTGATGTTGTCGTACTTGATGACTTTGTAGGAGTAATGGCTGATGAGCAACTTTGTTTCACATATCCAGGTGGTGATGATGAACAGGATGTTGATTATTATAACCTCGCCAATGCTCAACTCGCTGATTGTGAGTCCATTGATGGCGCTGAGTGCTATGATGATGAATAGGTAGGTCATCTCGCGGATTGCTATCTGTTCGGTGCGGTAGCGGATGATGCTGAACATTGCGAAGAGTCCCAAGGCGATGCCGGCCTTGAGCTTTACATCGCCAAGTACATATATGAGCATAAACGTGCTTATTGCGATGAGGATATAGGTGAAGAAGAACTCTCCCCGTTTGCATTTGGGATAGTAGAGCCATCGCACAACAATCATAATGGCTATCAGATTTATCAAGAATGCCAGAAGTAGTTTCATAACGTGGTCTGTGTCAATGAAATCGTCGCTTTGGCGTTTGTTCTTGACTGAAACGGACATTTTCTCGGGTTGGTTGATTTCGTCGTCATAATCAATGAAGACATTGACAGCTTCGGCTTTCTCAATCTCTGATGCAACAGCATTTACGGCTGCCGCTGTGCCGGTTTCCGCAATGTTGGCGGTTTCGACATCTTGCGCTTTGACGAACATTGTCGAACAAATAAGCAGTAGGGTAGTTAGAAGTTTCATTGTTATAGTTTTATCGTTTATTTTCCATTTTGCTGATCATTGTCAGTCGTTCCTTGAAGTTGTTTCTTTTCAGTTTGCTGTTGGTTAGTGCGCTGCCAATGCAGTATTTGCTGAATCCGGAACGTTTTATGCGTGTTTCGCGAAGTATGTCTAAGGCTGGTGAGGGAACATTGCCGTCGCGTTTCAACTCGATTATCGCTACACGCTGCAACTGTTGGCGTCCATCACTCTTCAGGTGGTGGAAACGTAGGTTGAAGTCGATTGTCAGTCTTTCGGTCTTTTGGTAATTTACCAATGTGATACGGCTAAACCAATTCTCAATTACAGGTGAGATTTTGTCAATGGTGTACCAGGCGTGCTTCGCCATAAAAGGAACAATGTTTTCGCGCTCTTTTTCAATGCTATGTAGTCCCTTGACCGATATGCGCTTCTTCTTTGTACGTCCGTGGTTGTTCTTGTTCTTTATTTCGAAGAAGGTGTCGTCGCTGTCCAAATATGTGCGCACGCGTATTTTCTCCCTCACTTGCCGTCCGGCGTGGTGAATGCCGTACATCTGGTAGTCGGCGGTGTCGAAATAGGTCGTGTGGTAATTGGCTATGCGTTTGCTGTTGATTTCCTGAATGTAATATTTGCCTCGCACGGCAAGCAAAAAAGCGTGCAGTTGTTCAAGGGTGGCCACAAATTTTGTGTCCGTCCTGTTCATCAACTTGATGCCTGACATCTCCTCGAGGGTTATCGGGGGGAGCAGAAGTGTCTTTTCAGCGATTTTGTCCATCGTTAGGCTTGGGCATAATTCTCTCTTTTACAAAAATAATCAAAATTATTTAATAAGCAACCTGCTAGTGCCTGTTTTTATTTTAATATTAAGCAAAATGGTTGTTTCTGCGCATCAAAAGGTGGTTTTCCTTTGTGTGCTGCGATAAAAATTGTATCTTCGGTACCGGTAAATGAATGTTTATGGCAGGAATAGATGTAAAAGGGATAATCGATGCATATTATCCATTAGATAATGAGTTGAAAAATATTTACAATGTCCACGCGGTCAAGGTTGCCTCTTTGGCTTTGGAAATGGCTGGTAAACACCCCGAACTCAACATTGACGTGCAGTTTGTTGAAGAGGCTGCGATGTTGCACGATTTGGGGATATTCCTTACGGATGCTCCGCGTATATATTGCTATGGTACAGAACCTTATCTCTGCCACGGCTATCTTGGAGCCGAACTGTTGAGGGGGTTGGGCTATGAACGTCACGCAAGGGTTTGTGAGCGGCATACCGGTACGGGTCTTACAAAGGAGGCTATAATAGCCAACGGATGGAAATTGCCGGTAAAGGATTTTGTCCCCGAAACATTGGAGGAGCAACTGATATGCTTTGCCGATAAGTTCTATTCAAAGACAAAATACCTGGAGGAGAGGCGTTCTTTTGAACAGGTGGTTGAGAGTATGGCAAAGATATCGCCCGAGTCGGTTGAGAGGGTTAGACGATGGGCTGAGATGTTTATGTGATACATCAATTTCTGTTGTTTCTTGCTCTTAATTATAAAATAACAATATTTTTTATCTTAAAAAATAGAAAAACCTCCTTTTTATTTCGTAATTTTGCCACTCATATTGATGATTGGGTAAATGAAGCATAGGACAATTGGATTTCTGTTGGCAATTTTATTGCAGCTGGCAACCTCTGTGGGGGTGTCTGCCGCCAATTCGTCGTTTACCGGTCGTATCCCCCTGCTATTTTTTCAGGACTCCATAGCTGTTGATAGTGCAGTAGTAGTCGATTCAATAAAACCAACCCCTAAAAAAGATGCTATTGATGCTCCAGTGTACTATGAAAGTACAGACTCAATGGTGTGGTCTACAAACGGAAATGCTTTCCTGTATGGTGCCGGTAAGGTGGTCTATGACAAGATTGAACTAACTGCCGATATCATTTCAATGAATATGGACAGTAGCATTGTCCACGCTTTTGGCCGTGCCGATTCGGCTGGTGTGGTCAGTGGCTTGCCGGTTTTTGTAGATGGAGGAACTCCGTATGAATCGGAGAAGATGAGCTATAACTTTAAAAATCGCAAGGGATTCATCAGCAATGTATATACTCAACAGGGTGATGGCTTCCTTATGGGTGGCAAGACAAAGAAGGACTCTGCAAACGTCTTCTATTCCCAAGACGGAATGTATACCACCTGTGATGCCGAGCATCCACACTTTTACATCAAGCTGACCCGTGCAAAGGTACGCCCTAAGAAAGATGTCGTTTCGGGTCCTTTGTATTTGGTCGTTGAGGATGTGCCGTTGCCGCTGGCTCTTCCATTCGGATATTTTCCGTTTACAAGCGAATACTCTTCCGGTATAATTATGCCGACGTACGGTGATGAAATGGAACGTGGTTTCTATCTGCGCGATGGTGGTTACTATTTTGCTATAAGTGACAAGTTTGACTTGCGTTTGACGGGTGAGATATTTACAAAGGGTTCTTGGGGTGTAGGTGCTGCATCTACATATGCCAAACGCTATAAGTTTTCGGGAAATATAGATATCAGTTATCTTGTGACAAAAAGTGGCGAGAAGGGATTGCCCGATTATTCGGTAGGCGAGAACTTCCGTTTTATCTGGAATCATAGACAGGATGCCAAGGCTCACCCGAACAGCAGCTTTTCGGCAAGTGTGAACTTCTCTACGGCAAACTATGAACGCGCTAATCTTACCAGTCTTTACAATCCTTTGCTCAGTTCACAGAGTATGAGGACTTCGAGCGTCAGTTATTCGCATACATTCCCCTCGATAGGCTTGACTGTTTCTACATCAATGAACCTGTCGCAGAATGTCAGGGATTCTATCATATCGTTGAACTTGCCGAGCCTTAATATCGCGTTGTCGAAGAAGTATCCGTTCAAACGCAAGAAAAGGAAGGGTGATGAACGTTGGTATGAGAAGATTTCAATTTCGTATAGCGGACAATTCAACAACAGCATATCTACCAAGGAGAATAAATTGCTGAAATCGGACTTTTTGAAAGATTGGAACAATGGTGTCAAGCACACAATTCCTATTAGTGCGACTTTCCAGTTGTTCAATCATATAAATGTTACGCCAAGCTTCAATTATACGGCACGTTGGTATTTCAAGAAGATTAATCAGTCGTGGAACGAGGCTACCAATAGCGTTGTACGCGATACTGTAGGTGGTTTCTTCAGAGTATATGACTATAACCTTTCGTTGTCGGCAAACACCACGCTCTATGGATTCTATAAGCCGGCAGGTTTTATGAAGAAGAGTCGTATACACACGGTGCGTCACGTATTCAAACCTTCGATTTCATTCAGTTATGCGCCCGACTTCGGTGATGCCAGATATGGATATTATGGAACATACGTATATACTGATGAGGATGGCGAGGCTCGTACTGTCGAATATTCTCCTTATCAGGGTGCTATGTACGGAATACCTTCGAAAGGACAGACTGGTAGCATATCGTTGAATGTGAGCAATAATGTCGAAATGAAGTGGCGAACAAAGAACGATTCTTTGAAAAAAATCAGCCTTATTGATGAAATAGGCGCGTCGCTATCGTATAATCTTGCTGCAAAGACAAAACCGTGGAGTAATCTTTCTACCCGATTGAGGTTGAAGCTGACAAAGAACTATACGTTTAACTTCAATGCTACGTGGGCTACGTATGCCTATGCGTTCAATGATAAAGGTCAGGTGATAGTAGGCGACAGGACAGAGTGGTCTTATGGTAGGTTCGGCCGTTTCCAAGGAATGAGCCAAAACTTGTCGTATACGTTGAACAACAAGACCTTTACAAAAATAAAGGAGTGGTTCAAGAGCAAGTTCGGTAAAGAGGAAGATGACGATTTGGCCGATTCACCCGATGATGATAAGAAATTTGATGTATCGGCGAAGGAGAGCAAGAGTGCTCGTAAGAAAGGCAAGGCAAAGAAGGCCGATGTTGATGATGATGGCTATATGCCATTTAAATTGCCTTGGAACGTCACCCTTTCCTATGGTATAACGATGGCCGAGGATAGAAGTGCCGAGATTAATCTGAAGACTATGCGTTATCCATATAAGTTTACACAAAACTTGAATATATCGGGAAATATCGGAATCTCGGATAATTGGCGCATTAACTTTACGTCGGGCTACAACTTTGAATTCAAAAAGTTGACAACAACGACATTGAATATTTCGCGCGACTTGCACTGCTTTGAAATGTCGTGTGGTATAGTGCTTGCGCCTTATACATCGTTTAACTTCAGCTTCCGTGCTACGTCGCAGATGCTTGCCGATGCGCTCAAGATTGATAAACGTAGCAGTCAAAGCTCTAATATACAGTGGTATAACGATTAAAGAGCTCTTTATTTTTAATTACTTATAATATTTAGCGGGCAGCTTTTGAAAGCTGCCCGCTAAATATTTATTACCAAATTATCTCACTCTTGCCTTGTTCTCTCAGGTATTTGTTGGCGGTGCTGAAATGGTGATTGCCAAAGAATCCTTGGTATGCCGACAATGGAGAGGGGTGGGGTGATGATAGCACAAGATGCTTGTTGCGGTCGATGAATGCGCCTTTCTTCTGGGCGTAACTGCCCCAAAGAATGAATACGATGCCGCTTCGGCGTGATGCAAGTTCGCGTATTGCCGCATCTGTGAAATCTTCCCAGCCACGTCGTTGGTGTGAGCCTGCTTGCGCTGCCCTAACCGTTAGTGTGGCGTTGAGTAGCAATACTCCTTGGTCGCTCCATCGGGTGAGGTCGCCGTCTTGTGGAATGGCTGTTCCTAAGTCATTCTCAATCTCCTTGAAAATATTTAATAGCGATGGCGGAAAGGGAATTCCCTTGTTCACCGAGAAGCAAAGGCCGTTTGCCTGTCCTGTGCCGTGGTAGGGGTCTTGTCCCAATATTACAACCTTTACTTTGTCGAAAGGGCAATGGTCGAATGCATTGAAAATGAGTTTTGCAGGTGGGTATATCGGGGTACTTCCGTTATATTCCTCTTTTACGAATTGTGTAAGTCTTGCAAAATAGTCCTTATTGAATTCATCTTTAAGTACCTCTTTCCAACTCTGCTCAATCTTTACGTCCATATATTATTATATAATAGGTATATTCATTTCTTTGCATTTGCTTCGCATTTCATCGGGCCAAATGCTTGATTGTATCTCGCCGATGTGTGCCTTCTTCAGTAGTAGCATACATAGACGCGATTGTCCTATACCGCCACCGATGCTCAAAGGAAGCTCGTCGTTCAACATGCGGCGGTGGAAATATAGCTCCTTGCGTTCCTCTTTGTTTGATTTCTTTAGTTGTCGCAACAGTGCTTCGCGGTCAACACGGATACCCATTGACGAAAGTTCCATAGCCTTGCCCAATACGTCGCTCCAAATCATCAGGTCGCCATTGAGGCCATAGAAACCCTCTTCGTTTGCTGTGCTATAGTCGTCGTAGTCGGGTGCACGGTTGTCGTGAGGTATGCCATCGCCAAGTTCGTTACCTATGCCGATGATGAACACTGCGCCATGTTCCTTTGTGATGGCCTCTTCGCGTTGCTTGGGCGAGAGGTCGGGGTATTTCAAACGCAACTCCTCGCTGTGTATGAACGTGATATCTTCGGGGAGTGATGGCTTTAGCTGCGGATAGCTTTCGCTTAGGGCGAATTCAGTGTGTAGAATGGCTGAATATATATCGCTGACTATCTTGCGTAGAAAAGCGATTGTGCGCTCTTCGGGAGATATGACACGTTCCCAGTCCCATTGGTCAACGTATAGTGAATGAAGGTTGTCCAGCTCCTCGTGTGCACGTATCGCGTTCATATCGGTGTATATGCCATATCCCTGAGAAATGTTGTACTCGGCAAGTGTTACGCGTTTCCATTTTGCTAATGAGTGTACAACCTCTGCAATGGCACCGCTCATATCCTGGATGGGGAAACTCACAGCGTTCTCGTATCCATTGAGGTCGTCGTTCAAACCTGTTCCTTGCAGTACGAAAAGAGGGGCTGTTACTCGACGTAGACGAAGGGATGATGAGAGGTTGAGCTGGAATGTTTCTTTTATTTGCTTAATGGCCAGCTCTGTCTGCTTCAGGTCGAGCAGCGGTGTATATTCTTGCGGAAGTTTATAGAGTTTCATTTTATTTAATTTTGACAAATTGTTTTTGTTTGTCTGTTTTTTATTGTGATTTTTTAGTATTGATTGTGTTTTTGCTTTCTTGTTTGTGGCAAAGATAGGTATATTGTTTTAAAAATGCTAATATATTTAAATGAAACTATTGCCACTGTTGTTATTTATTTTTCTTTTCTCTTTTTTGTTATTTTTACAATTGTTTCTTTGTAAATTATTGCTATCTTCGCATTCGCATTTGTGACGGCCCTGTAGCTTAGCTGAATAGAGCATTAGATTCCGGTTCTGAAGGTCGTGGGTTTGAATCCCACCGGGGTCACTGGATTTAGGTGATAAACAAAAGACTTGCGAAACCGCAAGTCTTTTGTTTATCATTTTTTCGTTCTCATTCTTTTCTCAATCATTTTGAGAATGACGATTACTTGGTAGTTTGCCGATAGGACAGCACTCATGAAACCGCGCTTGCCTGATCTGAAACCTCCACGAATTATGTATGAACGGATGAACTGCCAAGCCGGACGCCAAAAAAGGGTAAATATGCCGTAGTTGCGATTGGCCTTTTTGATGGACTCGTTGTCGGTATATTCGTTCATTTTTGATACCCAACGTTGTATGCTCTCGTCGGCAAGGTGAAGCATCTTGTATTTTGATGGGGCATACTCAACGCGTCCTTGGACTGTCGGGAATGTGTGGACATATGGTGGCCATACGGTTCCCTCTTTAATGAAGAAACGTAATTGGTAGTCGTTGGACCAATCCTTGGAGTATTCCCCAATGAATTTGTTTCTTCTTGCAATGTACAATCCTGCCGGGCAGTCCTTTTTGCTGATAATTGAGTAAAGGTACTCTTTTAATTCCGGTGTTATGATTTCGTCGGAGTCGACAACCAATACCCATTTTGATGTTGCTGATTGAATGGCAAATGTGCGTGCCGGTTCAGCACTTTTATGGTTTTGCTTTGGAAATGTTACAATTTTGCACCCATACCTCTCGGCAATACTCAAGGTACTGTCGGTGCTTTCCATGTCGCATATAACTATTTCGTCAAAGTCCTTTACTGCATCCAATGCTTCGGCAAGGTGCTCCTCGGCATTATATGTGTTGATGACTACTGAAATTTTATTTGCTATTTCCATCTTTTATGTATTGTTTGTCTGTGTGTATTTGCAAAGTTTAGTATGCTCTTGCAAACAGTACTCGACGTGCCGAAGGCTTGCCGGTTACCATACAGGTTCCAGGTGTCTCGTCCCAGCCCAATGGAATACAACGGATTGTTGCCTTGGTATCGTTCTTGATTTGCTCTTCTGTTTCAGGTGTACCGTCCCAGTGTGCAAGTATGAAACCACCCTTTTCAATCTCGGTCTTGAACTCCTCGTATGTGTCTACGCTGCGTGTGTTGGCTTCGCGCATAGCAAGAGCCTTGCGGTGTAGATTGGTCTGGATGTCATCAAGCAGTTCCTTTACGAATGTTGTGATGCCCTCAATTGAACGTGTCTGCTTTTCGAGTGTGTCGCGACGCATTACCTCGATTGTGCCGTTTTCAATATCGCGTGCACCAAGTACCAAACGTACAGGTACACCCTTTAGCTCATATTCTGCGAACTTGAAGCCAGGACGTTTGTTGTCGGCGTCATCGAACTTCACGGTGATACCCATCTTTTTGAGTTCTGCAATCATTGGGTCAACTGTCTCCTTAATTTTTGCAAGCTGCTCTTCGTTTTTGTAGATAGGCACAATTACTACCTGCATTGGTGCAAGTGCCGGGGGTAGAACGAGGCCGTTGTCGTCGGAGTGGGTCATGATGAGTGCACCCATCAGACGGGTAGATACACCCCATGATGTCGCCCATACATATTCGAGATTGTTGTTCTTGTCTACGAACTGTACGTTGAATGCTTTTGCAAAGTTTTGTCCCAGGAAGTGTGATGTACCACATTGTAGAGCCTTACCGTCCTGCATCATACCTTCGATTGTGTATGTGTCAAGAGCTCCGGCAAAACGCTCATTTGCTGACTTGACGCCCATAACAACCGGCAATGCCATATAGTTGTTTGCAAAATCGTTGTAAACGTGGAGCATTGTCTGTGCCTCTTTTTCGGCCTCTTCGCGTGTGGCGTGTGCGGTGTGTCCTTCCTGCCACAAGAACTCTGCTGTACGCAGGAACAGGCGTGTGCGCATCTCCCAACGCATTACGTTTGCCCACTGGTTCACCATAATTGGCAGATCGCGATAGGATTGAATCCAATTCTTGTATGTACTCCAAATGATTGTTTCTGATGTCGGGCGGATAATCATCTCCTCCTCGAGTCTTGCAGCAGGGTCTACAACAACGCCACTTCCGTCCTCGGCGTTCTTTAGGCGGTAGTGTGTCACAACTGCGCACTCCTTGGCAAAACCCTCAACGTGTTCTGCCTCGCGGCTGAGGTATGATTTTGGTATGAGCATAGGGAAATATGCGTTCACGTGACCGGTTTCTTTAAACATATCATCGAGTGTACGCTGTATCTTTTCCCAGATAGCATAGCCATAGGGCTTTATTACCATACATCCTCTTACTGGTGACTGTTCTGCAAGGTCAGCTTTTATTACCAGGTCGTTGTACCATTGTGAGTAGCTCTCACTGCGCTTTGTAAGTTCTTTTAATTCGGCCATATATTCTGTTATTTATTTATATCTGAATACTATCTGCAAAAGTATAAAAATATATTAATATAATTGCGAATTTCAATAGTGTGTTTTTCCCCTTGTATGAATTTATATTCAATTAAGGGAGGCTGTTTGTGTGAAAAAATATTTTTAGTTAACTTTGCGAAAAGTTAGAATCTAAAAAATAGTTGTGAATATGAAATTCGTAAAGACAATTTGCATTGTGCTTTCTTCTGCGCTTATTTTATCGAGTTGCGGTAGTTGGAGTAATTTGGCGAAGGGTACTACAATTGGTGCTGCCGGCGGTGCCTTAGGCGGTGCAGTAATTGGTGCTATTATTGGTAAATTTACAGGAAAAACCGGTACAGGTGCAGCTATCGGTGCTGCGGTAGGAACGGCAGTCGGTGCCGGTACGGGTGCTTTGATCGGTAAGAGAATGGATAATGCAGCCGAGGCGGCAGCACAGGTTGAGAATGCAACCGTGCAGACAATAACAGATACAAACAACCTTACGGCAGTAAAGGTAACATTTGATTCAGGTGTGTTGTTCGAGACAAACAAGTATTCTTTGAACAAGAGTGCGCAGAATAATTTGGCCGAGTTTGCAAAGGTGCTGATTGAATTCAGTGATGCAGATGTTGTTATTTATGGTCACACAGATTCTACCGGAAGTGACGCGATAAATGACCCATTGTCGGTCAAACGTGCCGAGGCTGTGTCTGGCTATCTGTTGTCAAAGGGCGTGCCCGAGAGCCAGATAAAAAGTGTAGAGGGTTTTGGCTCAAAACAGCCTGTGGCCGATAACTCAACAGCAGCTGGCCGTGCAGAAAACCGCCGAGTCGAGATTTATCTTTATGCAAGTGCCGAAATGATAGATGCAGCAAACAACGGAACTTTGAAATAATCGATTCTTATACAGCAGCACCCCTCGGAATTTCCGAGGGGTGCTGCTGTATATACTTGGCATAAGGCTACCGTAATTCTGGTGTCTGTAATAACTTTAGAAAGCTGCGGTCTTTTATTCTTGAAAAAAATATATACTTTTGCATAAGTGAAAATCCAAATCTGCGGTTAATAACCTATGAAAACAATTCTATATTACATTCTGTTGGCTTTTTTGTTTGTACTCAACAAATTGCCGTTCTGTATTTTATATGCTTTGTCAGATATAATATATTTTCTTGTTTACTATCTGGTACGTTATCGTCGTAAGATAGTGCGCGACAATCTTGTAAAATCTTTCCCTGAAAAAGATATAAAGGAGATTAAGGATATTGAACGTAGGTTTTATGCCTCGCTATGTGACTATTTTGTCGAAACCATTAAGTTTTATGGAATGAGCGAGAAAGAGATACGCAAGAGGTTAGTTTTTACGGGCTTGGATGATGTATATCGTATGGTAGCCGAGGGACGCTCTTGTGTGTGTTATATGGGGCATTTCATAAATTGGGAGTATTTGGTTTCCATTTCTCTTTATTTCAATGATGAAAATGTTGTTGTTGGAGATATATATCATCCGCTACAAAATAAACGTATTGACAGTTTGATGAAGAAGATGAGAGATCAGTACGGTGCCGAATCAATCACAATGGCAAATACTTTGCGGAGAATTCTTAAAATAATCAAAGATAAAAATCAGTTTGTAATTGGTTTTATTGCCGATCAGGTACCAAGTTGGGAGTCTATTCACCATTGGTTAGATTTCTTGCATAGAGATACTCCTGTTTTTACCGGAACTGAGAAAATCGCTCAGCGCACGAAGGCTTCGCTATTCTTTGTTAGAATGAGGCGCGTAAAGCGTGGACATTATACAGCTCATCTTGAGTTGTTTGCCGAGGATGCTTCGGAAATGGCGGAATTTGAACCTACTAACCGCTATTACGAATTGTTGGAACAGGCAATTAAGGAAAATCCGGAATTGTGGCTATGGACACATAACCGATGGAAACGTACCCGTGCCGGTTATGAAGAGCACGAGAGAATCCGACGCGAGAACCGTAAGCGTCTTTTGAAAAATGAGTAATCAGGCACTCAGGTGTCTGTCTGCTGATTAAAAGACGGCTCTAAAAACCCTGATGCCTGTGTGGTGTTTCTTCCCGGCAAGGTACTCGCGTAATGGTTGCACATCTTTTGTAACCGCCCCCTTGCTGCTCGAAGCGTGTAGCAGGGATAGTACACCGTTGTGATAGTGTGCAAATCCAATGTGTGTTACGTCGAGCCCTTTGATGGATGTTGTTATTGCTATGATATCTCCGGCTTTTATCTTGTTACATATTGACTGGCTTAATTTCTCTTTCGGTATGTAATTTGTCTGCAAATTACGGTACGGAATTTCTAACTGTTCAATCTCTTTTATATATTCGGGGTTCTCGTCAAGCAATGGGTAGCTGCTTGGGTGCGAACTCATAAAATTGAGATTCAAAATCTGTTTTTCATCGCTCAACTCTCGGGTGATTTCTTTGAGGATGCCCTCTTTAGCGTTGTCATTTATCCACCAACTTATGTAGTGCAGACGGCTTGTGTACCCGTTGTTTTTCCCGTTGCGGTAACGTATTGTTTCAAGATTGTGACATACGTCAATAAATCTTGTGCTGCCGTCGTTTTCCGTTTTTGCAATGGCAAGTACCAGCTCTACAAATGTGGTGCAGTCGAGTTTTGTGCAGCTTATGAACAGTGGCTCCTCTTTGCCTTGTTCCAATGTGCCGCCTACATATTTTTTGCCTATGAACCTGTCGGCTATGGTGATTAGCTTCTCACCGGTGCCAGATGTGTGGCTGTTGCTTATTCCGTGCAGTATTTTTGTGATATTTGTGCTGTCTTCGCTACTGTATATGACCTTTTGCGGCATAGCAGCAATGGGGAGTAGGGCGAATATCAGATATGTTATTATGTTTTTCATTGCGGTATAATGTCATAAACTATGTAAATATACAAAAATATTGTTTTTAAATGATTATCTTCGCCTTGTAAATTAGATTAATATAGAGATATGTTCAAACATATTATCACATACATATTGTTATTTGTGACTGTTGGAGTCAATGCGCAGTTCTCACGCTCAACCATCCCAACGGTGCGTACACCGCAAATGCTGCTTAACGGCAATTGGGGCGAAATGCCTGTAATGAGTCTTGGCAGTGATGATGTTCTCCAGTTCTCGTTTGACGAGATGTCACACGTGTATCATCGCTATACTTATCGCATAATACATTGTAATGCTGATTGGACACAGTCGGAACTTTTTGATATTGATTATCTCGAAGGGTTCAATGATTTGATAATTGAAGATTGGGAGAACTCGGTGAATACAACCCAACTGTATACGCATTACGAATTTGTTATACCGAATGATTATGTGGCACTCAAGGTGTCGGGTAATTATCGTGTCGAGGTCTTTGATGATGAAGAGGAGAGTGATATGCCCGTTGTGGTGTTTGATTTTTCGGTTGTTGAACCTAAAATGATGATTGATGCCTTTGTCAGTGGTGATACTGATATCTCTTTTAATGAGGGGCATCAGCAGGTGTCGTTTACTGTCCAATATCCCTCTTTTGTAGCCTCTCCCGCTAGTGAAATTAAACCGGTTGTCTATCAGAATGGACGCAGGGATAATTTTGTGAGTGGTCTTGTCCCGACATACATTACAAATGGTAAGGTGGAATATGTACACAATGAAAAGCTGGTGTTCAATGCCGGTAATGAGTATCGCCGTTTTGAGATTGCCGACCCGACATCGCCTGGTGAAGGTGTTGAAGAGGTAGTGTATGTTGAACCTTATTATAATGCAGTGCTATATATGGACAAGCCGCGTGTTTCTCATTCGAGTTATCGTGATGAGAACGGACGTTTTTATGTCAACACCTTTGAGGGCTTTGGTACAACCATTGAGGCTGATTATATGAATGTTCATTTTGCACTCGATGCTCCACGTCGTGCCGATGGCAGTTATTATCTGCTTGGCGATTTTTGCGGAAACGGATTTGCTCTTATGAACAGGCTTGAGTATGATGAGGAAGAGAAGTACTATTTTGTCTCCGTGCCATTGAAAATGGGCGTGTATAATTATCAGTATGTGTGGGTTCCGTCAAAATCGGGTGTTGCTGATAATGTTCCTGCTGAGGGAAATTTCTATAATACTGAAAACGAGTATGCCATTTACGTTTTCTATCGTGGATTTGGAGATAGATATGACAGGCTCTTGGGTGTGCACCGCGTAAACTACAATATTGGTCGTGATTGATTGTAACAAAAAAGGCGGCAAAGCCGCCTTTTTTGTTATTTTATAGCTTGTCAATTATTCGTTGAATGGTACGCCATATACCTTTCTTTTCAAATTGCAATGTCTTTGCGATGCTTTTTAATACCTTCAGTTTTTTTGTGTTGTTGTTGATTTGTCTTTTAGCAAACCAGTAGAAAATGAATGTTGACAAAAGACTGCAGCCTACAACAATATATAATTGTATATCAACTGATGCTCCTAATTTATACGACACAAACCATATTGCAACGATAAGAAAGTTCAGTGACAATATTGAAATTGTTGTGCCGATATGTGAAAATCCTAAATCAATGAACAAATGGTGCAGGTGTGTCTTGTCGGGGCTGAATGGCGATTTCTTGTTCAAGATTCGGGTAGACATCACGCGCAGGGTGTCAAACACCGGGATTGACATTACCGCAAGACTGAACGGTATTAGACCTACGCCTTCATTGGCAAGTGCCGAACACTCTGTCTGTTGTTCAAGGATGTTCATTACAAACATTGCCATCAATGTGCCAATGACCAATGTGCCTCCGTCGCCAATAAACATTTTTGTTTTATTGCCAAATACATTGTGGAGAAAAAATGGGATAATTGCTCCTGCTGCTGATATTGCAAGAGAGGCCATAATCTGGTTACCCGATATATAGAAGAATATAGCGAATAGTACCGACGACATAAAGCAGTATCCCGATGAAAGGCCGTTCACGCCGTCAATCAGATTGACAGCATTTATAATGCCCACTGATGCGAAGATAGTCAGTATGTATGAGGCCCATTCTGGAATATTCATCACTCCCCAAAGTCCCCAAAAACAATTTATTGATGATTTAGTTGCATAAATCAGCCAAGCAATAACGATAATCTCTACAAAAAAACGAATGTTTGGTGACAGGTCGATGATGTCGTCAATGGTTCCAATGTACAACATAATCATCATTGCCGAAATGAGCATGAAAGTGGTTGCGCTGTTGAACATTGCTTGTGAACTGCACAAGCCAATGACGATGCCGAAGAAAACAGCCACGCCACCCATTACCGGTACCGGGTTACGCTGTAGTTTTCTTGCATCGGGGTTGTCTACCAGGTTTTTAAGTATTGCAATTTTAAGAACTTTGGGATGAATCCACAATGTTCCTAAGAAAGCAAGCAATGCTGGAAGTATGATATGTTGGATACTTGACATTGTTTTTTGAAGTATTTGTTATCTTACTTTTTGCAAATATAATTGTTTTATTTTAAAAAAGATAGTTTTGTCAATTTAAATCTGTGAATTATAAAAATAGTTCTATATATAGTTGTTTATGTGATATATGAATAAAATGTATCTGATATTGACGTTTTTCGTATTTTTATATAAATTTGCAATGGATTTCATTTGTTTTGATAACAAAAAAGAACCGGTTTTGTTGAATAATATTAACAAAGAATATGGAAACTTCCAATCATATTGTTATTATGGCGGGTGGAGTAGGAAGCCGTTTCTGGCCTATGAGTACCGCCGATTGTCCCAAGCAGTTTATTGATGTGCTGGGATGTGGTAAATCGTTATTGCAACTTACCGTTGAACGCTTTAAGGGCATTTGTCCAATGGAAAATGTGTGGGTGCTTACATCTGAGAAATATGCTCCGTTGGTGAAAGAGCAGTTGCCTATGATTTTGGAAGAGAATATCTTGAAGGAGCCTTGTCGTCGCAATACAGCCCCTTGTATTGCCTATGCAGCCTGGAAGATAAAGAAACGCTTTCCCAATGCCAATATGGTTGTTACACCAAGTGACCATTTTGTTGCAGATGTTCAAGAGTTCCAGCGTGTGATAAAGTCGTCGCTTAATTTCGTTGCAGATTCGGATGCAATACTCACTTTGGGAATAAAACCAACCCGACCTGAAACGGGATATGGCTATATTGAGGCTGTGCTTGGTAGTTCGTCGTTGGCAAACAAAGAGGTCTTTCGTGTCGACTCTTTTAAGGAAAAACCTTCGTTGGAGATTGCACAGTCCTATATCGCAAAAAACAATTTCTATTGGAACTCCGGTATCTTTATCTGGAATGTTTCAACAATCGTAAATGCGTTCAGGGTGTACCAATCGCCAATAGCTTCGGTCTTTGAATCCCTGTTGCCATACTATTATACAGATAAGGAACAGGAACTTGTGAATGAGCACTTCCCTGAATGTCGAAGTATTTCTGTTGATTATGCAATTATGGAACGTGCAGAAGAGATTTTTGTATTTCCATCCAATTTCGGATGGAGCGATCTTGGTACCTGGATGTCATTGTACTGTAATGTTCCAAAGGATATGAATGGTAATGCTGCTTTGGGCGTGGATGCAAAGTTCTCTGATTCCCGTGGTTGTGTAATAAATACGCGTACAATGAAGAGTGTTGCAGTGATTGGTGTTGACGATTGTATTGTAGCAGAGAATGGGGGTCATTTGTTGGTTTGTAAGATGGCCGATGAAAACAGGATAAAGGATTTTGCCGAAGAGAAATAATATGCTTGGAGCGTATTTTTGAAATAATTGAAGAGAGCAGTGTCTTAGTTACTGCTCTCTTTCTGTTTTATCTGTTCTATGAATGACGTGGAACTTATATTTGCATTGTATGGGATGTCGAATAGCTCGAACAGTTCGTTGGAACGTCCGTCAAGTGCATTTTCAATAGCTTCCAATGCTTGTTCTTTTTTGTCTGTGTTCCAAAGGATGTAGGCGAGATATGCGTCAACGTCGGATTTGTCGTAGCAGATGTCACGGCAGTAGTTCAAGACCCTTTTACCGAGTGTCAGATGGTTGTGCTTGACAAGGTGGACTCCAAGCCTGTACAATGTCTCCTCGGTGTTCCATTCCTTTGTTTCGATAATGTTCATATCGTCGAAGGTGAGATTTTCCTTGTCGCGTAAATCGTATAGGCGTTTCTCCGTGAGTACCAACTGCTTCATATTGTCGGGGTGCATAAGCAGTGCCATTGACATTGCGTCGTCTGCAACTGATTGCTCCCCCGAGAGGTCGAGCAATATCGCTTTGTTTATTCTTGCCAACATCATTGAAATGGTTCCCTCTTGTGCGTTGCCTATTGCAATGTCAAAGGCGGTGATGGCCTCTTCTATCTTCCCCTCGTAATAGTGGCAAAGTCCTATGTAGAATATTGGTGTTACTGTGTTGCGGTATTTGTCGGCAAGCGTAGCAAAAAGTTTTTTTGCAGAACTGTAATCCCGAAGATGGTAGTAACAGTATGCCTGCATCATATTGGCATATTCAATATCCTCGTTTATTGCACTTTCGTATTCGAAACACTCAAGACTCTTGCCGAATTTCTTGACCATATAATATATGTGTCCCAATTGCTCCCAGTAGAATGTTGAGTAGGGGTTGCTGTCGAGTAGCTTGTTGTATATTCTTACAGCTTCGTTTATGCGTTGCAATTCAATAAGGCACTCGGCTTTTACCTCGTAGAGGCTAGTCTGTTGTGGTGCTGCTTTTAAGGCTGTTTCGCAAATTTCCAAGGCGTCAAGCGCAAATCCACAATCAAGAAGTATTTCCAGGCCTTCGTAAATGCTTTCTTGTCCGGGCATTGATTTTTGCAATAGTTCTATTGCTATGTCGTGAGCCTGCTTGAAATCACGTAATGCGACCATAATTTCGGCCTTTATTGTCAGCATTTCAGCCTCTTCAATGTACTTCAGTTCCTTGAACAGTTCAAGGGCCTTTCTTGCTTCACCAGCATACAGCAGTAGTCTGATTTCCATTTTTGTGTTTTCAGGTGCTGTAGGATGAAGGCGCTTTGCAGCTTCGAGTACATTTTCGGCCTCTTCGCTTTTGTCTATGGAGAGATAATACGACAGGAGGTCCACGAACTCGTCTATGCCGAAGTAGATACTCATCCCCAACTTAATGGAGTTCTCATATTTGGCAAGCAGTTCGCGGAACTCGGATGATTCAAAATATCCTTTGTCGTTGTTCATTGCTATTCTTGACAGCCTTTGTCTTTATTTTCCCTTGAGCTTGTTCCAGGTGTCCTTCAAAGAGACTGTGCGGTTGAAGATAAGGTTCTCGGGTGTTGAAGCCGGGTCGATGTTGAAATAGCCAATGCGCTGGAATTGCAGATAGTCAAGAGGTTTGCCCTCGGCAAGATATTTCTCGACTTTACACTCTTTGAGTATCTTTAGTGAATCGGGATTTATCATCTCCGTCATTGCAGTGAGTGCATCGCAGTTCTTGGCTTCGCGGATGGCTGCCATCTCGTCGCGTGGGTTTTCTGCGCTCCAAAGACGGTCGTACAGACGGACTTCGGCATTGAGGCAGTGACGGCGGCTTACCCAATGGATTGTACTCTTAACCTTGCGGTTTGCATCGGCCTCGCCAGTCTTTGTTTGTGGAATGTATTCACACAGAACCTCTGTTATGTTTCCGTTCTCGTCCTTGTTGCAGCCTGTGCACATTACGATGTATGCGTTCTTTAGACGTACTTCGCGACCTGGAGTCAGACGGAAGTAGTTCTTTGGTGCGTCTTCCATAAAGTCGTCGCGCTCAATCCATAGTTCGCGGCAGAACTCAATGGTGTGTGTGCCGTCTTCGGGACGCTCGGGGTTGTTTATTGCAGTAAGCTCCTCCACCTGCTCCTCGGGGTAGTTGGTGATTGTGAGTTTTACAGGGTTGATGACTGCCGATACGCGTGTCGCACGGCTGTTGAGGTCTTCACGTACAGCGCTCTCAAGCAGTGCGAAGTCGTTGAGTGCGTCGTATGTGGTGTATCCGATTTTGTCAACAAAATTCCTGATTGATTCTGGTGAGTAGCCACGGCGACGGAATCCGCAGAGTGTCGGCATACGTGGATCGTCCCAGCCGTTTACCAATCCCTCCTTTACGAGAATGAGCAGATTGCGCTTGCTCATAAGTGTGTAGTTGAGATTGAGCTTGTTGAATTCGTACTGGCGTGGACGGTTGTCGTCAAGGTCTTTGCCGTCTTTTACCCAATCGACAAAAAGATCGTACAAGGGGCGGTGTGGCACAAATTCCAGGGTGCAGAGTGAGTGTGTCACGCCTTCGAAATAGTCGCTCTGGCCGTGTGCGAAGTCATACATCGGGTATGCTTTCCATTTTTCGCCGGTGCGGTGGTGAGCTGCTTTCACAACGCGGTAGATAATTGGGTCGCGGAAGTGCATATTGGGGCTTGCCATATCAATCTTGGCGCGAAGAACCATTTTCCCCTCTTCAATCTCGCCGGTGTTCATTTTCTGGAAAAGTTCAAGACTCTCCTCAATGGGGCGGTCGCGGTAGGGACTATTTGTTCCGGGTTGTGTCGGTGTGCCCTTCTGCTCTGCAATCTGCTCTGCGCTTTGTTCGTCAATATATGCCTTACCCTCCTTGATGAGCTTGATGGCAAAGTCCCATAGCTGGTCGAAATAGTCCGATGCATAATATACGTTTGCCCAATCGAATCCCAGCCATTTGATATCCTCCATAATGGCATCAACATACTCTACATCTTCTTTTGTGGGGTTCGTGTCGTCGAAACGCAGGTTGCATATACCGTTGTATTTCTGTGCCATACCAAAGTCCATACATATTGCCTTTGCGTGGCCTATGTGCAGGTAGCCGTTGGGTTCGGGTGGGAAACGTGTCTGAACCTTGTTGCCGTTCTTGCCTTTTTCAAGGTCGTTTACAATAATCTGCTCTATAAAACTGATGCTTTTCTTCTCGCTTTTTTCAGTTTCGTTGATTTCTACCATTGCTATGTTGTTTTAGTGTTTATAATCGATGTTTTATGAAATCTATGATTTCAATCTACAAAAATAAATCTTTTTTTCTTAAAACAAGCTGTTGCCGTGGTTTTAAATCTTGTAGTGGCCAAAAAAAGTTTAAGCCGGTGCTTTTACCGGCTCAATGAAAGGAAATATCCTAGCTTGTAGATGTTGAATTTTAGCAGTGACGGTGAATTGCCGAGTAGGTTCTTTCTCAAATGTTTCCTGCGGTAGTGCCAGTATCTCATAAATAGCCCGGCGAGGTGGTAACGTGTTAGCTTGTCGGCAATGTTGAGTAGTGGCGTGCGCCCGATTTTTTCTCTGATTCCGTGAAGTGTGGTCAGTGACTGTTCGGTCTTTGCGAGAAATGTGGCGTTGTCCTCAAGACCGGTGTGCAATAGCCTGTTGTCAATGTGTAGGATTTCTACACCACGTTTCTCGAGTTCTTTGCCAAAAAGGACATCTTCGTATCCGTATTCAGTTATTGATTTGTCAAATAAAATTGACGTAAAGACCTCTCTCTTGATTGCGAAGTTGAAGGTCGTGAATTTGTCGTACGGGGCTTTGTTGCGTGTGGCTGCGCAGCGTGTCTTGTCGGCATTCTTCTCGTATGTGTAACGGAGTGAACAGTGCTTGTCCGACAGCTCGTCGGCGTGATGTAGACCGCCACAAACGACTTTATACTCTTTTAGTGCTGAAATGTATGCAGCAAGGAAATCCTTTTTCTCGACAATGGCGTCGCTGTCGATGAATATTAGGTTGGGGTATTGTGCCTCGTGTGCCAACAGGTTGCGTATGCCGGCTCGCCCGATGTTGTCTTTTTTTACTATTCTTTTGCAATGGAGAAGGATGTCGGCTATTTTGTTCAGATGCAACATACCGCTGTCGGTGCCATCTTCGGCGACAAGAATTTCAAAAGGGATTCCCAATGCTTCACCTTGTGTGTGGAGCTCGTTGATGAGTCGGTGGGAATCGAAATTCTTGACAGGGATTAATATTGATAACATATAGCCGTGATGTTTGCCTTTTGTTGCAAAGATATAAAACTTGCTCCAATATTCACAACGAGTTACTGAATGATTGCAATAATATGAATATATTTTATTATCTTCGCGTGGTAAAATGAATTTTATAACCAATAAAACACATATTTATGAAGAGTGACATTCAAATTGCTCACGAAACCAAACTTGAGCGTATCGAAAATGTGGCAGCGCAGATAGGTATCGATGCCAATGACCTAGAACATTATGGCAAGTATATCGCCAAGTTGCCTTTGAACCTTATCGGCAAGCAGAAGGGTAAGTTGATTCTTGTGACTGCTATCACTGCTACAAAGGCGGGTATCGGCAAGACAACTGTATCGATTGGTCTTGCTCTTGGCCTTAATAAAATTGGCAAGAAGGCTGTTGTCGCTCTTCGTGAGCCTTCACTTGGCCCCTGTTTCGGTATGAAGGGTGGTGCTGCCGGTGGTGGTTATGCTCAGGTTCTTCCAATGGAGAAGATAAACCTTCACTTTACAGGTGACTTCCACGCGATAACCTCGGCGCACAATATGATTTCGGCGTTGCTTGACAACTATCTCTATCAGCACGCAAAGGATGGCTTTGGACTGAAGGAAATTCTGTGGCGTCGTGTACTTGATGTGAATGACCGCTCTTTGCGCTCAATCATCACAGGTATTGGCCCTGCTACAAATGGTATTGTAGAGCAGGCTGGCTTTGATATCACTCCGGCGTCGGAATTGATGGCTATTCTTTGTCTTGCGAGCGACGAAGAAGATTTGCGTCGTCGCATTGAGAATATTATGCTTGGTTACACCTATGCCGGTGAGCCTTTCACTGTAAAGGATTTGGGCGTGGCCGGCGCGATTATGGTGTTGTTGAAGGATGCCATTCAGCCGAACCTTGTACAGACAACAGAGAATACTCCTGCCATTATCCACGGCGGACCTTTTGCTAACATTGCTCACGGCTGTAACTCGCAGTTGGCTACAAAGATGGCTCTCGCTCATAGTGAATATACAATTACCGAGGCCGGTTTCGGTGCCGACCTGGGTGCTGAGAAATTCTATAATATCCTTTGCCGCAAGAGTGGCCTGCAGCCCGATGCAACCGTCATTGTTGCAACTGCTCAGGGCTTGAAGATGCACGGTGGCGTTGAACTTGACAAGATTAAGGAGCCCGATATGGAGGGCTTGCGCAATGGTCTTGCTAATCTCGACCGTCACGTTGCCAATCTCCGTTCGTTCGGTCAGTCGGTTATTGTCGTGTTTAATCGTTTTGCTACTGATACAGATGAGGAGATGGCATTGCTCCGTAACCACTGCGAGCAGGAACTTGGCTTGCCATTTGTAATCAACAATGCGTTCGCATTGGGTGGCGAGGGTGCTGTGGAGATGGCTCAGATTGTTGTTGATACAATAGAGAACAATCCTTCAAAGGCTTTGGAATTCACATACGACGACGAGGATAGTGTTCAGACAAAAATCGAGAAGGTTGCAAAGAAGATATATGGTGCAGCTTCGGTTACATTTGCAAAGCCTGCGCTTGACCGTATCAAGCTTGCCGAGAAGTATGGTCTTGCAAAATGTCCTGTATGTATTGCCAAGACACAGTTCTCTTTCAGTGCGGATGCAACACGTTATGGTGCTGTCAAGGACTTTAATCTGCAAATCCGTGATGTAGTGCTGAATGCCGGTGCAGAGATGATTGTTGCTATTGCCGGTGATATTATCCGTATGCCGGGATTGCCAAAGGTACCACAGGCAAATTGCATTGATTTTGTTGATGGTGAAATCGTAGGATTGAGCTAAGGAAGCGTTTAGTGATAAATTGGATGGCGCGCATTGGTGCGCGCCATTTTTAATATAGCAGTTATGGCACAACCATTGGCGGAGCGTTTACGTCCGACCTCTTTCGATAATTATGTCGGTCAGCAGCATCTTGTTGGAGATGGTGCTGTGCTGCGACGTATGATTGATTCCGGCAGGATACTGTCATTTATTATGTGGGGGCCTCCCGGAACCGGAAAAACTACAATTGCCCGGATTATTGCCAATACGCTTAATAGGCCTTTTTATACTCTTAACGCGGTGTCGGCAGGAGTAAAGGAGGTTCGCGAGGTCATTGAGAAGGCAAAGAATTCCCCTCTTTTTTCCCGTGGTGGTGCAATACTTTTTATTGATGAGATTCATCGTTTCAGCAAATCGCAACAGGATTCCCTTTTGAGTGCGGTAGAAACGGGAACAGTGACGCTTATCGGTGCGACAACCGAAAATCCTTCTTTCGAGGTTATACGTCCTCTGTTGTCGCGCTGTCAGTTGTATGTGCTCAAATCGTTGGAACAGAATGATTTGATGCAGTTGCTTGACTATGCGATAACTACCGATGATGTACTGAAATCGCGTGGCGTTGAATTACGTGAAACGGCAGCCATTATGCGTTATAGTGGTGGTGATGCCCGCAAACTGCTGAATATACTTGAATTGGTGGTCGAGAGTGATGTTGAAACACCTGTGGTTGTTACCGATGAAAAGGTGAAACAATGTTTGCAGCAGAATCCGGCAGCGTATGACAAAGATGGAGAGATGCATTATGATATAATCTCGGCATTCATCAAGTCTATTCGTGGAAGTGACCCTGATGCTGCGCTTTATTGGATGGCGAGGATGATAGAAGGTGGTGAAGACCCTGCCTTTATTGCCCGTCGCATTGTGATTTCTGCATCGGAGGATGTTGGTCTTGCCAATCCTAATGCATTGCTGCTTGCCAATGCCGCCTTTGATGCGGTTACAAAGATAGGCTGGCCCGAAGGGCGTATTCCTCTTGCACAGGCGGTGGTATATCTTGCGACGTCGCCTAAAAGTAATTCGGCGTATATGGGCATCAACAAGGCATTGATGACTGTGCGTGAAACGGGTAATTTGCCTGTGCCTTTGCACCTGCGTAACGCTCCTACAAAGCTTATGGCGGAGCTTGGGTATGCCGATGGCTATAAATATTCCCACGATTATCCGGGGCATTTTGCAAAGCAGCAGTTCTTGCCTGATGGCGGTGAGTCTTTTTCTTTTTGGACTCCGCAGGATAATCCTGTTGAGGCGAAGGCCAAGTCCTGGATGCAACAATGCTGGGGCGATGATAAGCCTTTCTGTAAGTGACATATTGCAGGGCTGTACGTGGAATGGTGTTGCCCTGTCGTGTAAAAACATAGCTTAGCTATGGGTGCAAAAATATAGAGGATATGTGGCATATCCTCTATATTTTTATCAATTTATCAGATTTTTTTCCGGATTATTCCTCTACGTTGTCGTTGCCCTGTATGTTGTAGGTGTTCTCTGTCTCTTGCTCGCTAGCCTTCTCTGATGACAAGGCGTGTGCTGAGAAAATGCTGAATACAACCATTAGCGCTGCGATAGTCCAAGTTGCCTTTTCCAAGAAATCGGTAGTCTTTCTAACACCCATAATTTGGTTTGATGATGCAAAACCTGAAGCAAGGCCACCGCCTTTTGAATTCTGGATGAGTACGATGAGGCACATCAAAATTGAGGCCAAAACAATCAGTAGTACAAAAAATGTAAACATATTATTCTTTTTTTGTATGTTTTATTATAATTTCTAAAAATCTTATTTGGTCTGCAAAGTAACGATTTTTATTCGGAAATTCCAAATATAATCGTTTAATAATTTCGAGTGCCTTGTGATATTTCCTTTGCTTGATGTAAATGTTTGCCAAAGTTTCGGTAAAAAATGAAGCTTCGGTGTCCGGGGTGTCTACAAGTTCTTCTTTTTCGTTATCTGTGGGGGCGTTGAGGTTCAATGAGATTTTTTCGTTCTCTGCAGAAAGGAAGTTGTCAATAAGCTCTTGTCCTCGTAGTTCCGGAATGTTCTTGTTGTCTTCGGTCTCTCCCTTCAGGTATGCCGACACGTAATCCACAGCAGCTGCGCTCTCGGCTTCAAGTGATAGGTTCTCGCTTGGAATTGTCTCGAGAAAAGCGTCAATGAGTGCCATTGTCCTGTCAACAGGGATGTCTGCCGGGGCTTCTTCAATGGTGGGGGCTGTGCCATAGCCTGCCATAAGCTCAAAGATGGGCCAACGGCTTTTGAGATAGATGGCAGCCTTGCGCATCTCCTTTCCAAACTCAATGTCGTGCAACAGGTATAGGTTCTTGAGCATCAGCAGGCGCGCTGTGTCGAAATAGGGGTATTTGCCCACTATCATACGAAGCTCGTAGAGCGTGTCGCGGTTGAGCTTTTCGGGGTGTGATATGTATGTAGAAAGGTTCTCCATATTACCAGTTTGCTACCGCTGCATTGAATATTGCCTCAACGATTTCCTTTATCATTTGACCTACAAGCTCTTCTTGTACAGAGTCAAGTGATTGTGTTGCGTCAAAGTCGCGTGTTGCACTGAATTGGCGTTCAAAGTCCTCCTCGTGATTGGTGTTGTTTGTGAAACGTACATTTACGGTCATCTTCAGCTGAACCATAGATGAGTAGCCGTCGGATGATATGGACTTGTTGAACTGGTCGTATGCAGTAATCTCACCGGCAAACTGCAAATCTCCTCCACGGTTGACCTGTTGAAGCTTTGTCTGCTGTACAAAGATGTCGTTCAGCGATTCGTTGAACATTGTGGCCATAGGTCCCCATTGGTATGCTGCACGGTTCTGGAATGTTTCAAGCGAGATTGTTTTCACTTTGGTGTAGTCGATTGACGCACCTGTGAACTTGTAGCTTACAGTACAGCCGGTTACAATGGTGACGAGCAATAGTGTTGCTGTGTATGTGAGTTTGCGTAATGTCTTATTCAATGCCATATTCCTTTATTTTTCGGTACAATGTGCGTTCGGAAATGTTGAGTTCTTTAGCCGCGTGTCTGCGTTTGCCTCTGTTGCGTTCGAGTGCAAGAAGTATTGTCTTTTTTTCTACATCATCGAGTGACAGTGCTTCCTCGACATACTCTTCGACTACATTTTCAACAGGTTCGTAATGTACTTGCTGTGGTTGTATCTGGTATGATGGTTGTATCTGATGCTGTATGACCGGTACTTCGTTTGTTCCGGAGTAGTAGGTCGTGTCGTTCTTGATGTTTTCTTGTGATGAACGCAGTATCTCAATCTGTTTTTTCAAGTCGGTAATGTCGCGACGCATATCGAACAGTACGCTGTACAATATTTCTCTTTCGCTCTCAAAGGTCTTGCCTTCGTTCTTGTGTCCTGCAATGGTTGGCAGGTTGTTCTTTTTCTCTTGTGGCAGGTAGCGCGACACGACCTCGCTGTTGATTTCGCGGTTCAGCTCCAGGATGGAAATCTGTTCTGCGATGTTCTTGAGCTGACGTATGTTGCCCGGCCAAGAGTATTCAATGATGGCTCTTTTGGCGCTTTCGTCGAGTTGTATCTTTGGAACATTATACTTTGTGGCAAAGTCCATTGAGAATTTCTTGAACAGTAGTATTACATCTTCGCCACGTTTGCGCAGTGCCGGGATGTTGATGGGGACTGTGCTGAGGCGGTAATATAGGTCCTCTCTGAAACGCCCGTCTGCGATGGCTTCGGTGAGGTTGACGTTGGTGGCACAGACGATGCGGACATTTGTCTTTTCAACGTCCGAAGAACCGACTCTTATGAATTCTCCATTTTCAAGTACGCGCAACAGGCGGGCTTGAGTAGACAGAGGCAATTCTGCCACTTCATCAAGGAAGATTGTACCTCCGTCGGCCTCGCTGAAGTATCCTTTGCGCTCGTTTACGGCACCGGTAAAAGCTCCTTTTACGTGTCCGAAAAGTTCGGAATCAATTGTGCCTTCCGGGATTGCTCCACAGTTTACCGCAATGTATTTCCCGTGTTTGCGTATGCTGTTGGTGTGTACTATTTTAGGAAAAAATTCCTTGCCGACGCCGCTCTCGCCGGTAATGAGTACCGACAGGTCGGTGTGGGCGACCTGGATAGCCGTGTCTATGGCTCTTAACAGCTCCGTGTCATTGCCTATGATGCCGAACTGTTGCTTTACCTTCTGTACCTCAACTGAATTCATACTGTTTGAATTTCTGACAAAATTACTTATTAATTGGCTAAAACAAGAAGTTTTGGCAGTTTTTTTAATTTTAGAATGGGAATAATAGTGGCAATAGAAGTATCATCACAATTCCTAATATCAGTTGTAGTGGCAAGCCCACTTTGATATAATCGGAGAATGTATATTGTCCGGCGGGTTTGACCAATGCGTTTGGCGGCGTTGAGAACGGTGACGCGAAACAGAGGCTTGCTCCTAATGTAACGGCAAACAGTAATGGAACAGGGCTTACTTCGAGCGACTTTGCGCAGCTCATTGCCATCGGTGCCATAAGCACTGCTGTTGCGGTGTTGCTTATGAACATTGTGAGTAGCGATGTCGTGAAGTATATTGCCGCAAGCAATATCATTGGGTTGTAGTCGCCCAAGGCTGTTACCAATGATTGTGAAATCCATTCCGAAACGCCTGTTTTCTGTAGGGCTGTCGACATTGGCAACATGGCGGCAATGAGAACTATGCTTTCCCAGTTTATGGTCTTGTATGCCGCCTCGACGTTGCGGAAACAACCTGTCAGTACCATTAATAGTCCGGCAAGGATTACTGCTGTTACCGGTGCGATGGGGATGAAGTCAAAAACCATTACGGCAATCATTGCAAGCATAATTACTGCTGCAACAGGTGCCTTGTAGTCAAGGGTTACTTTAGCGGCTTCCTCAAGCGGGCGTCCGACAACAATCCATTCTGTGTTCTCTTTTTCAAGGTTTGCGATGTTGCTCCAGGTTCCCTGAACAAGCAGTACGTCGCCGGTGTGTATGGTTTCGTCTGCAAGTCCTTGCAGAATGTAATTGCTTTTTCTGCATATTCCCAATACGCTGACATTGTATTTTGTGCGGAATTCCACCTCCTTGATTGTTTTGTTGATGATTGACGATGATGGCATCAGTACAATCTCGGCAACACCTATGTCGTAGAAGTCGAGTGTGTTGGACTCGTTATCCCCGATGAGTTCCAGGTTGTAGTCCTTGACAAATTTATTTACCAGTTCTTCGGCTCCTGAAACATAAAGTATGTCGTCGGCTCTCAATATTGTATCCGGGTCGGCAGCCTGTTGAATGACTGTCTTTGTGAGCAAGTTGCGCTGTCCCTTCTCGATGTGGCGCACCTCAATGATATTCAGGCTGTACTCTTTTCTTATATTCAGTTCTCCAATCATTTTGCCAATAGCCAGTGAATTGTGGTTGACCTGTACCTTGTGTAGGTTGTTGGATATGCCATATTCTTTTACAAGCGTCTTGAGTGACTTGGCGCTGCTGGCGCTCTTGCTGCTCAATGAACCTGGCTTTGACAGGAATTTCTTGCTTAATGGGAGTAGAAGAAGAGTGCCGACTGTTGCACAAATTAGTCCAACCGGCAGGAATGTGAAGAATCCCAGTCCTTCGTATCCGTTGCTGATAAGTTCTTCGTTGATGACAAGGTTGGGTGGTGTACCGATGAGTGTCATCATACCGCTCATGCTGCTGGCGAAGGCCAATGGCATAAGCAGACGGCTTGGATTCATTTTGATGCTCATTGCCATACTCACTACAATGGGTATCATGATTGCTACCGTGCCTGTGTTGCTCACGAATGCTCCCATCAAGGATGTTACAACCATAACCAATACGAAAAGACGCGTTTCGCTGTTGCCGGCGAGGCGCATGAGCTTGGAACTTATCATTTTTGCCAATCCTGTTTGGAATATGGCTCCACCAACTACGAATAGTCCCACCATCATTATGACGACAGTGCTTGAAAAACCTGCGAGGGCCTCTTCGGGCGTGAGGATGTCAAGTACGATGAGTGCGGCGAGCGCGCATAGTGCGACAATGTCGGAACGTATCTTTCCGGTTATGAAAAATACCATTGTCAAAAGCAGGATGACTAATGTTTCTATCATATTTCTTGGGGGCTTTTGTTTATATCCAATATTTTGCAAAGATAATGATTTTGCTTCGTTTTTTAAAACAATATGGTTGTTGCTGCGATAAAAAATAGTCTGTTTATGCCGGTTTTTAACAGGTGGATGGGTGTCTTGCTTCTGTTCTTTTGCAAAACATTGTCGTGCGCGTGTTTTTTTTTGTGCAAAAAGGCCTGTTTTGTCGTATAAAAAGAGTATATTCGCGTCAGCATTTATATGAGATTATAAATTATAGAGTATAATTAAAACGGCATTTCTCATAAAATTTATAAAATACATATCCGGTACGGTTGCAGTAATAGCTTTTGTCCTGTTCCTGCTACTGCTCTCAATGAGGCTCGACGGTGTAAAGCATCGTCTTGCGTCGTATGTTTCTGCCGAGATAACGGGAAAGTATGGAATTCCCCTTGATGTTGAAGAGGTTGAGGTGCGCAGTCTTAATGAACTGTGCTTGAAGAATGTGACGCTGTATGACCTGCTCGGTGATACTATAATGCATACAGGTGAGGCAAGGGTCTGTCTGCAGACTAAAAAACTGATGAATGGTGAGATAAGGGTCAATACATTGATTTTTGCAGCCCCGGATATAAGATTGAGCCGTGCAACGCCCGATGCGGATTTGAATGTGCAGTATCTTATTGATATTCTTGGTAGCGACACGAAGAACGAAGATACCCGTATTGATTTGCGCATTAATCAAATGCTGGTGTATGACGGCTTTTTCTCATACGACGTATTGAGTAAACCTCTTGATAGTCCTAAGTTCGACCCTAACCATATCGCTGTAAGTGATTTTGCCTGCAATCTGTCGCTCAAGAAACTATGCGATGGCGAACTCGACCTTTATGTACGCTCAATCAGCGGCAAGGAGAGATGTGGCTTTGATTTGGAGAGGCTAAGGGCACACGTGACAAAAGAGGATAATTGCTTGCGTCTTGAGGAACTCTCCCTTAAAACACCTTCGAGCAGCATAGTGTCCGATAATATTGTATTGTGTACCGACAGCACTTGGAACGACATTGCTTTGGTCGGACACATTGACAGTGATTGTTTTACGCCGGACGATATTGCTCCGTTTGTTGATTTGCCAAAAGAGGGAATATCTCCTGTCGCATTCCGTGTCAATGGATTTTGGAGTCAGGATAGCCTTGCTGTTTCTGTTTCGGCACTTGCGGCCGATTATAGCTATGGCGCAAAAGCTGACATTAAGGCCACTGCACCGTTTGACGAACATATGAATGGACGAATGTCTGTTGATGATTGCTTTGCGAACAAAGAGATTACCGATGCGCTTATATCATTTGTCAAGCTCGATACATTGGATTATGATATTGCCGACAAGTTGGGCGAAATCTTTGTTAAGGGTGAAATGTCATTCTCTAAAGACCTGATTGGTGGAGAGATATTTTTGGATTGCAACAGTGGACGTCTGGTGCTAGATGGTTCTTTGGTCTCAGACGGATGTTATAGCTTGTCGGTGAATGGCCGTGACCTGAAACTGAATACTTTGACGGGTGTCGATGGGCTTAAGGGGTGCAACTTGGCTGTCAATGCTTCGGGAAATTTCAAGGATACCGAAAATTATGCCAGTATAAGTGGCCGTGTCGCAAATCTTGTCTATAATGGTTATTCCTATGCTCCTATTGGTTTTGAGGGTAAGTGTACGGCAACTGCTATAACAGGAAAGATTTCGGCCGATGACCCGAATGTAAAAATGCAGCTCACGGCAAGATATAACATCGATGATGAAAAAATGCTGAAAATCAAGTTGGACGCGGAGGATTTTGTCCCGGCCGACTTGAAACTTATCAAGACCGACAAGAAGCAGGAACTGGCTTTTGGCCTGAATGGCGAAATCTTTGATTACGGTGATGGCAAGACTATTGTAAACGCTAAAATTGACAATTTGTCCATTGTCAACAATGAGGATACGACGTTTATACGTAATTTCTATGTCAGCGACAATCAAGCCGGTGACGACAGATTGTTTATAATGACATCGGATTTTGCAAATGCAAGCATTTATGGTAGTTTCGATTTTGAGAGTATTATGAACAGTTTGACAACAACTATCAAATCTCATCTGCCTGCATTTGAAATAGCTTCGATAGGTAACTCCGCCGACTTGTTGACCAATGATTTTTATTATGATATAGCAATATCAAACAGTACTCCATTGACCGAGATTTTTGATATACCTGTTTCAGTGCTTGAACCTTCGAGAATAAAAGGAGTACTCAATGAACGCGAGAATATCTTTACCGTTGATGCCTCGATAAATAAAGTAGATTTTGATGGGGCATTGGTGCGTTCGCTTAGCGTGACCGGCAAGTCGGGAAGCAAGGGCGTTGATTTGAATATGCAGTTCAATAAGCCTTTGGCGAATAGCGCCGGAGTATTCGACTACAATAATGTTGAAGAGGATATTGTTGTAAGGCTTAACGCAAATGTCGCAGACAATAAAATCAGAGGTATTGTCAATTGGAATAATTTCAAGAGTGACGATACCATGATGGGTATGGTGCGTATGGATGCTGCCTTTGACAGGAATGAGGAGCAGGAACTTGAGCTGTCGGCAAAAATACATAATGACAGTATAATACACAGGAACAAGGTCTGGTATATTTCCGAGGGTACTGTTTCTGGCAATATGGATAAATTGGCAGTCAAGAATATTGGTCTTTCGAGTGATGGTCAAAACCTTAAAGTGGAGGGCGTAATAGGCAAGGAACAGACAGACAGCGTCAAGGCCTATTTGAAGAATGTGGATGTTGCAACTGTCTTTGACTTTATCAATCTGCAGATATTGGACTTTGGCGGACAGGCGACAGGTACAGCTCTGCTGACCGGGACATTGTCTGCACCGAATGCGGGAGGACGCCTTGATATCACTGATTTCAGTATAGACGAAGGAGTCTTGGGCAGGGGTGATATTTACGTTGGCTGGGAAGATGAAACCAAGAGTATTGTCCTTGATGCCAGTATATACAATGATGATAACGAACTGACAACAGTCAAGGGTTATTTGTCGCAACCGAATGACACAATTACATTGATGATTGATGCCAATAACGTGAATGCCGTATTCTTGGGCAAGAAACTCAGTGGAATACTCTCTGATATAGATGGAGGTGCTACCGGCAAAGTGCATCTGCACGGAAGCTGGAGTGCCGTGGATCTGGAAGGTGCTGTTGCTATGAATTGTTCGGCGAAAGTAAATGCAAACAATACAAGATACTATTTTGGGGGTGACTCTATGAGATTTTCAAAGGGCGTAATGGCTTTTGAAAATACAAGACTCTATGACAGTTATGGTAACCAAGGTAGTATTTCGGGCCCTCTGAAACACGAGTATCTCGATAATTGGACTTGTAATTTCAATATCAAGACAAATGAGATGCTTGTGTATGAATCTCTTGATTTTGGCTCGTTACCTTTCTATGGTACGATATTTGCTACTGGTGATGCGCTGCTGAGAAGTGACAGTACCGGATTGTTGTTGAAAGCCAATCTCAAGAGTACGCCAGGCTCACGTCTGGTATATAACTCTAATGAAACCAGTGGCGCGCGTGACAATAGCTTTGTTACGTTTACCGATAACAGTAAGCGTAAAAAGAAGGAACAGGCACCTGTCAAGGAACAGAATGATAAGGATTTGTACAATACAACGGCAAGTAAGTTGACCCTTGATTTCATGCTTGATGTAAATGATGCCCTTGAATTGAAAGTGTACACAAAATTACAGACCGATGATTATATAAGTCTTTATGGTAATGGCCCGATAAATGCCGTTTTCAACGATAAGACCGGTTTTAATATGAAAGGTCACTTGAACCTCTCGCGTGGTACCTATAAATTTACTATACAGGATATTTTTCCGAAGGTGTTTGATATAACCAAAGGTAGTACTCTTGTCTTTAACGGCGACCCATATAAGGCCGAATTGGATTTGAAGACTAAATATCTTGTACCGTCGGCATCGCTTAGTGACCTCACGACAGAGATTGCAAAACGAAAGACTGTAAAGGTTAATTGTATAATGAACATTACCGGTAATCTTGAGTCGCCGAATTTGGAATTTGACCTGGAACTTCCCGAGGGAAACGAAGAGGAACGTGGTCTTCTTGCCAGCGTTGCAAGTACTCCCGACCAGAAAAATATGCAATTTGTCTATCTTTTGGGAGTCGGTAAATTCTATACATTCGATGCAAGTATTGCCCAGGCTGGGGACACAAACTCGTCAACGGCTGTGGAGTCTTTGATTTCCAATACAATATCCGGACAGCTTAATAATATGCTCGGAAAAATCATAAACAATGGAAATTGGGATATCTCGGGCAATATATCCACCAGCGAGAGAGGTTGGAACAGTATGGAAGTCGAAGGTATGCTTCGTGGCCGTCTGCTTGACAACCGTTTGCAGATAAATGGTAATCTTGGTTATCGTGAGAACCCAATCGCGAACAGGAACTTTATTGGTGACTTTGAATTATTGTGGCTGCTGAGTCCTAAGTATAATTGGAACATAAAGGCTTACAGCAAGACCAACGACCGTTATTTCTCAAAGACCGACCTTACAACACAGGGTATCGGAACATCTATTCTTCTTGAATTTGACAGTTGGAAATGGTGGGGAAAGAAGAAGGAGAAGAAGAAAGAAGATGAGAAAAAGAGTGACAAGCCAGATGAAGTGGAGAATGTAATGGAGGAGAATGGGCTGCTGCTGATAATGGAAAAGTAGATGAATAATAATATATACCTAATTATAATATGAGAAATTTTACGTCGGTAAATGATATATGTGACCTGAAAAAGGCGCTTGAGGAGGCTTTTGAGATAAAGGCAGATAGATACAAGTATTGTGACTTGGGAAAGAACAAGACATTGATGATGGTTTTCTTTAATTCAAGTCTGCGTACAAGATTGAGCACACAGAAGGCTGCCTTGAATCTTGGAATGAATGTTATTGTGCTTGATATCAATCAAGGTGCCTGGAAGTTGGAAACAGAGCGTGGCGTGATAATGGATGGTGACAAGCCTGAGCACATTCTTGAGGCAATACCGGTAATGGGCAGTTACTGCGATGTCATTGGTGTGCGTTCATTTGCGAGATTTGAGAATAAAGCCGATGATTACAACGAAGTGATACTTAATCAGTTTATCAAATATTCCGGTCGTCCGGTATTCTCTATGGAGGCTGCAACGCGTCATCCGTTGCAGAGTTTCGCAGACCTCATTACCATCGAGGAGCATAAGACAAAAGCACGCCCCAAGGTTGTTCTCACTTGGGCTCCACATCCAAAGGCTCTGCCACAGGCTGTGCCTAATTCTTTTGCAGAGTGGATGAATGCGACTGATTATGAATTTGTCATAACTCATCCCAAAGGCTATGAGTTGGACCCTGCTTTTGTTGGCAATGCCCGTGTTGAATATGACCAGATGAAGGCATTCGAGGGCGCAGATTTTGTATATGCAAAGAATTGGGCTGCATATACCGGTGATAATTATGGCAAGGTGCTTTCTACCGACCGAGAATGGACTGTCAGTGATCGGCAGATGGCGGTGACCAATAATGCCTATTTTATGCACTGCTTGCCTGTCAGACGTAATATGATAGTTACTGATGATGTAATTGAAAGTGAGCGCTCTCTGGTCATACCCGAGGCTGCAAACCGTGAAATCTCGGCAACGGTGGTGCTGAAGAATATATTGGAAGGCTTGAAATGATAACAGGATGATGATAAACAGGTTATGGCTTCAACCAAAGCCATAACCTGTTTATTTTGTATTCAAATATATGCTTCTTAGAATTCCGTCAATAGAGTATCTGCCTGCTCCTGTAATATAAAGCAGTGAAAATATAGTAAGGTACATTAATGATAGTTCTTTGACTGCCAATGGGTCGTTCGCGTGTATGACAAAGAAGGCAATGCACATTGTAAATATCATTGGAATCAAGCAAAGACGGAATAGTGTTCCCAGTATGAATCCGAGCGTGCACAAAATTTCGGCAAATAGCGCGAGCCAAAGTGACAGAGTGCTGCCCAGGCCTATCGGGTCGGGGAATGATTCAGGGATGCTACTGTAAATATGTAGTTTGGCAATGCCGTGGGACAGGAACAGAAATCCAAAGATGATGCGCGCAAAAAGTATTACCATCGATTTGCTTGATGACGCGATGGGCTCATAGAACAGCCATTTCAATAATCTCTTTCTAATCATAATATACAGTGTTTTTTGTGAAACACCGTATATTATGATTTTGTTCTACTGTTTTTATTTAAGTTCAAAGCGTACGTTGACTGTGAAACGGTATGTGTTTTTGCCTATGCTTATTGCCGGTTCGCTTTCCATGCCATCTACAAAGTTCGACATACGTGCCTTGTACATTCTTGGCTGTGTTTGGCTGCTGTTCATCCAATAGTTGATTGTCATTGCTTTGCCTGCCTCTTGACCGATGGCTTCGGCAAGCATCTGTGCTTCGGCTTTTGCCTGCTGCATTGCCTCAATGCCCATCTCCTTTCTCAGTTCTTTTTCGCCGGTGTATTTTGTCTGCACCAGTTCTATGTCTGAAATCTGGCGTTCTTCGAGTGAGGATATTACATTCTGCATTGTTGCAGCGTCATTGAGTTTTAGCATATATGTTGCCTCGGTCTGTGACTTTATGCTCTTTGAAAAGGTCTTGTATCCTATCTCGCTACCCATATAATTCAGTGTCAGGCACTCCTGAATGTCGATGTGGTTGATTTTTAATGCACCAATCATTGCTTCCTGCATCTCCTCGAGCGTTTTTTTGCCTTTGTAATCTTTCTCTCTGATGGTTATTTGAAGATAGAGCTCGTTTGGCGTTACTTCACGTTCCACTGTCGTGCTGATGTCGATGTATGAGTCGGCGGTTGTTTGCCCGGTGCTCTCTGTCGGTATGAAAAACAGTAAGAGTGTGGCGATGAGGCTTGTTGCAATGATGTTCCTTTTCATAAGTATCTCTTTAACAGGTTATAAATACGGTCTTATGGCATTACTGAGGGTAATGCGTGCTGCAAAATCGCAAATTTTGTTGTTAAAAACAAATTTACCCCCTGTTTTTTAGAAATAGTTAATGTGAATTAATTTTTATTAGCATCGCGCTTACGGTATTCAAGCGGCGAAAGACCTGTCTTCTTCTTGAAGAATGTCGAGAATTGGCCTATACATTCGAAATGCAGTCTTGATGAGATATCCGCTATGCTCATATTGGTGGTGTGGAGCATCTCCTTAGCCTTGACCAATCTTAATTCCAGACGGTACTGCCCCGGAGATATACCACATCTGTTCTTGAATTCACGGCGAAACAGAGAATAGCTTATGCCGAGTGATTGTGCTATTTGGCCCAATGGCGTGTTGCTCGCAAAATCCTCTTTCATTATAGCCTTTGACTGATTTATGATGCGTGTTATGTAGGTTTCGCCATTGTTGTGGTTGAGGTCTTTGTAGTGTATTCGTCCAATAAGTGATATGACCAGGCTTGCCGCAATCTGTTGGAATGCTTTCTTCTCTTCGGATAGAATGTCGAGGACTTCAAGGTATGTATTTGTTATTTTTTCATCAACTCCCACTTTGAAGACACAGTTCTTGAATGTAAAGAATCCCGCTTTTATCTTGTCATCCATAAAACTGCCATTGAACCCAACCCAATGGTCGTTCCATCCTGTTTCGGGGTCGGGCGCGAATGAGTGCCATTCGCCGGGGAATAGCATAAACATCATTCCGGGCTCAATCCTTGTCCTTGAACAGGAGGCACTTTCAAAATATCCTGAACCGTGTGTGATGTAATATAGTTGGTATTCGTTAAGCACGCGGCGGCCATTTTCTTGAAATGTGTATCCCGAAGGGTGTAATGACAAAGGGTAGCTGTCACCCGGCCGGACGTGCTGAAAACCGGCGGTGGTTACAGCCAATCCCCACGACTTGTCGCGTGGGGATATTTGCAGATACTTGTAATGTTCTACTTTCTCTTTGTCGGGTGTACTCTCTGTCATATATAATGTACCGATTGCGGTGGTGCTTGTTTATTGCATTTGTATTGCAAAGAAAACAATAAGTTTTTAAATGTGGTCTTTTTTGTCAAATAAAAAAATTGAGGTGCTATATTTTTTATTGTTCAAAGTTTCTCTTTCAAACAAATTTTTCTTTTGGGTGTTCTTATCACTGTATTCATATAAAAAAGTGACAAGTTATGAAAAGATTTTCAAAATTTATTTTGCTACCGGCGTTAAGCGTGTTGGCTACTGTTTCAGCCGAAGCACAGAGTTGGGTAGAGGTTTCTGACGATGCAACTCCAATGATTTGTATCAGTGAAACGATTAATGAGGCCCCTGATGTGGTTGAGATTTTTCAGACCACGCAAAGTACGTATCACCACGATCCTCGTGCTCCGCGGTTTATCCTTGTCGATCAGAAGGGAAAATGGGGACTTGGTATCGGCGGTTACCTGCAGACTAAAATCGAGTACGATTTTGACAGGGCGGTCGATAATGTAGACTTCTTGCCGTCAGCTATTCAACGTGGCGGTGCGCCGTCGAGCCAGTTCAGAATGGATATGACTAATTCTGTTATCTTCCTTAAACTTGTTGGAACAAGTAGCCTTTTGGGTGATTTCCAGGTGTATACTTCGGCTAACTGGCGAGGGAGCGGGCTTGGCTTGCAATTGCAGAATGCCTATATGAGTAACAAGTATCTCAAGATTGGTTATACGGTGGGTTCATTCATGGATATTGCTGCAATTCCAAATACCATTGACTATGGTGGCCCTTGCGGTATGACATTCTACCGTGCTACACAGGTTATGTTGCGCTATGGTTTTGATTTTGGTCTGTCAATGGGTATCAGCCTTGAGGCTCCCGATGTCAATGCAACAGAGAATGAGTCTTTCACAATTGATGCACAGCGTGTGCCAAATATTCCGATATTTGTTCAGTACAATCTTTTTAATAGTCCGCTCAATCATATTCGTCTTGGTGCCATAATGCGCGATATCTCGTATGTCGACAAGATTACAAACAAGGATAATGACAAGATTGGATGGGGTGCACAAGCGAGTATGCTTGCTACAATGGGTAGAGTGCAGCTCCGTGGTCAGTTTACAATAGGTGAAGGTATAGGCTCGCTTGTAAACAATATATCGAATGTTGGTGTGGATGTTGTTCCCGATCCTACGACTCCGGGCAAGGCTATGATGCTCACAAGTGAAACCTGGTATGCTGGTATACAATATAACTTCAGCAAACGTTTCTTTGCATCGGCAACATTTAGCCAGACAGTGCTCCGTTCCCGCAGTGGATATGCCGAAGCCAATCCAGGAGCTTATCGCAAGGGACAGTATCTTGCTGCCAACTTCTTCTATAATGTAAGTGACAACATGCAGTTGGGTATTGAGTATCTGCACGGATGGCGAGTTGATTTTAATGAAAAGACATATAATGCAAACAGAATAAACTTGTCGGCAAGATACGATTTTTAAGTCCGGTTTGTATTGTATTGAAACATAGCCCCGAAGAGTCGGGGCTTTTTGTTTTTAGAAATATGCGATGTGGAAAATAACCGAAATTTCTATAATATTATTTTGTTTTATCAAAATTATGGATATTTTTGTAACTGAATTGTTAAATTCCCGTAAAAGGGTGTAATGGTTCAGAGCAAATTTGAAGCGGATATGCAACCGTGGATATTGTGAAAAACATTATTTTATATATATGGAAATTTTTAATGAGATTATTGCTTATTTCTCAGGGTTAAACGCTGTTGAACTCTCTTTCTTCTTTGTCGTGGCGTTTATGTTCACATTGGCAGTTATTGACCTTACGGTAGGTGTCAGTAATGATGCCGTGAATTTCTTGAGTGCTGCAGTCGGCTCAAAAGCTGCTAAAATCAAACACGTGCTTCTGGTGGCTGCCGTTGGCGTATTTATCGGTGCTGCATTTAGTAGCGGTATGATGGATGTCGCGCGTCACGGAATTTTCACTCCGGGCAATTTCAGTTTTGAAAAAATAATGTGCATATATCTTGCGGTGGTCATTAGTGACGTGTTCCTGCTCGACCTCTTCAATTCGCTTGGACTGCCAACCTCAACCACCGTGTCTATGGTCTTTGAGTTGCTCGGTGCGTCATTTATCACTGTATTGATTAATTCCGGAAGCGAAGGATTCAGTATGCTTCGTACAGACAAGGCAATGCAAATTATTATTTCGATATTCCTGTCTGTCGCTATAGCCTTTATATTCGGTTTGATTGTCCAATGGATTTCCCGTCTTATATTTACGTTCCATTATCGCAAGAATCTCGGTCGTAAAATTGGATTGTATGGTGGTTTTGCATCAACGGCAATCATATATTTTATGGTTGTTAAAGGTATGGCGAAAAGTAACCTGAGAGGTGTGCTGCCTGATTTTATCTTCGACCAAACAACAGTTTTCATTTTGTGTACATTTGTTGTGATGGTGGTTTTGATGCAGGTGTTGCATTGGTGCAAAGTGAATGTGTTGAAAGTTGTTGTGCTTATGGGAACATTCTCGTTGGCAATGGCTTTCGCAGGAAATGACCTTGTAAACTTCATTGGTGTTACTTTGGCCGGATTTGAGTCGTTCAATGACTTTGTTGCTCACGGAACGGGCGATGCCGCTACTTTTATGATGACATCGCTGAATCCTGTTGATTTTGAAGGTGCACCCGGAACTCCTATGGCACCGGGTGTGGCAACAACGACATCGCCGCTATTCCTGGTTGCGGCCGGTGCTGTAATGGTGTATGCTCTTTTTACAAGCAAAAAAGCACGTAAGGTGCTACAGACGTCAATTAATCTTTCGAGTCAGCAGAATGAGGAGGCCGATATGTTCGGTACATCTTCGGTGGCACGTAATCTTGTGCGTGTGAGCACGAAAATGGTTGATGCTGTGTCACGCAACACTCCCGACAGTGTCAAAAAATGGGTGGGCAAGCGATTTGCTCCGCTCGAGGAACGTGAGGATGTTGCTTTTGACCTTGTGCGTGCGTCGGTCAACCTTGTGCTTGCAGGTTTGCTTATTGCCATAGGTTCATCGCTTCAGCTACCTCTTTCAACAACTTATGTAACATTTATGGTGGGTATGGGTTCTTCACTTGCCGACCGTGCGTGGAGTAGGGAAAGTGCTGTCTATCGAGTAACAGGTGTCGTTTCTGTGATTGGCGGTTGGTTCATCACAGCGGGTGCAGCGTTCATTATTGCAGCTCTTGTGGCGACAGTGCTTAACTATGGTGGCATTATTGCAATGTACATAATGATTGCAATTGTGATTTATCTGCTCATTCGCAGCCACATTGCATATAACAAGAAAAAGTCGGCCGAAAAGGTTGACGAGAAGATGAACGTAATTCTCAAGTCAGAGAATCAAGACGAGGTTTGGGATAATCTGAAGGCTCACACTGCAGAAACGCTTACCCATACATTGACATTCTCGGCCGATGCTTATAAGAAAATGTTTGAATCTTTCTCAAAAGATGCCTTGCGTCCATTGAAGAGCACTCTGATAAGGATTGTCGAGGAGAAGGCCTTGATGAAGAAACAGCGTCGTGCCGAAACCCGTGGCTTGCAGCGCATTGACCAGCAGATGGCATTTGAACGCAGTACGTGGTATCACTTGTGTACAAATAGTTGCCAGCAGATGCTCAATACGCTCACACGTATCGGTGAACCAATGAGGGAGCACGCCGACAATAGCTTCAATCCGCTGTCAAAGAGTTATGTTGAGGAGTTCTCTCCATTCTGTAATAATGTATACAAAGTCCTTAAGGATATTAATGATATAATTGCTTCTGGTGATTACAGTAATGCCGAGGAGGTATCAACAAGAGCGAAGAACCTGAAGCATCAACTTGCAAATCTGCGTAAGGAACAGACTATGCGTCTGCACCAGAGCAATGGTAGCTTGCGAATGGACTTCGTATACTTGAACCTTATTCAGGAGAGCCACGAGTTGCTCAGTGAGGTACGTAACCTGTTGCGTGGTGGCAACAAGTTCTTTGCATTGCAGGTTACATCGGTTGAAGAACCAAAACTTTAAGCAAAAACTTTAAATGACTGATAGTGCCGGTAAGGGTTAAATTTTGATAAAAAAGCCTTTGCCGGCATATATTTTATTATTTTCGCAATAAAAAGATATTTTGATATGAAATTTATAGGACCTCACGTATCGGCAAGCGGTGGCGTTGAGAATGCACCGTTAAATGCGACAGCAGTAGGTGCTAACGCATTTGCTCTCTTTACCAAGAATCAAAGACAATGGGTGTCTGCGCCTTTGACTGCCAAAAGTATAGAACTTTTCAAGGAAAACTGTTTGAAAGGAGGTTTTTCTCCTGAATATATTTTACCTCACGACAGTTATCTGATTAATCTCGGAAGCCCCGACGAGGAGGGACTGCAGAAATCGCGTGCAGCGTTTATTGACGAGATGCAACGCTGCGAGCAGCTTGGGCTCACAATGCTCAACTTCCACCCGGGCAGTCACCTGAATAAAATATCAGTGGAGCAGTGTCTTGATGAGATTGCTGCAAATATAAATCTTGCGCTCTCAAAGACAAATGGTGTGACGGCCGTCATTGAGAATACTGCGGGGCAGGGTAGTAATGTGGGTAACAAGCTCGAGGAAATACGCTATATCATTGACCGTGTCGACGACAAGAGCCGCGTGGGCGTGTGCATCGATACCTGTCACTTCTATTCTGCCGGTTATGACATTGTAGGCGATTACGATGGTGCCTTTGCTGAGCTGGAGCGTGTTATTGGATTGGAGTATCTGAAGGGTATCCATCTCAACGATACCAAGAAACCGCTCGGTTCACGTGTCGACAGGCACGACAGTGTAGGAATTGGTCTGCTTGGCATTGATTTCTTCAAGCGTTTTATGAAGGACACGCGTTTCGACAATATCCCCATTATTCTTGAGACACCGGATGAGGCTCGTTGGGCCGAGGAGATAGCGCTTTTGCGTTCGTTCGAGTAACTGCTTGAGTTGAGAGTTTAACCAAGACTTCTAATATACAATATGCCCCGCAAACATTGATGTCTGCGGGGCATATTATGTAGTGCAGTTTGGATTATTCTTCTATTGGGTCCTCAATTGTTATAAATATCATTTCAAGGCCTTTCTTGCAGATGCTGCAGCGGAACGGCAAATAGCAGCAGTATGTCATGCAGTTGAGTGTCTTGTCCAATTCAATAGGTACGTATACCATTGAGTATCCGCCGGGCTCCTCTTCGTAGTAGAGACCAATGTTGCCGTCGGGCAGTATACACATCGATGAGTAGGCCGACTCGCGGTCGGTTATCTGAATCTTTCTCCACCCATTTGACAGTTCTGTCGGTGTATATGTGGCAGGGTCATCGGACAGTGCCTTATAGAAGATTGACACGCCGCTGCGGTTGTTGCCGGTGGGTACAGATTGGAACAGTACATTACCAATGCGCAAAGGCTCGCCGTTTGTGTCGTTGCTGCCGAATTTCAGGTTGCCTACCTGATCGGTTGCCACAGCACCGTCCCAATAGCCTTCGGCTCTCTCAAAGTTGGTGTAGTGGAATACGTTGAAATAGCGGCCATATCCCTTGCGGCTGCTCAGCAGCACGCTGCCGTCGGGTAACTCCTCGCATTTAGGCTCGTTGCCGTAGGGGGCAGGGCTGTCGTTGAAATCGTTGCCAAGCTCGCCAAGCAGGTTCCAGGTCTTGCCAAAGTCATCGGAGTAGAGAGCGTAGTTATGGTGGCGGTAGCTTCCTGTCTCAACTGCCCACACTGCGCAGTATATGCGGTAGTAGTCACCAACCTTTATCATACTGCTCTGTGCCATGCGGCCGGCGCCAATGAACATTGAGCCGACGTGCGCCTTGCCATCCTTGTCCTTGAAAAGTGGGTATATGTCGTATGTCACCTCTTCGGGCAGTGTTGCTTCCCACTTGCCGGATTGCTCGTTATATATTATGCGCAGGCGTGCCATACGGTTTGGGTTCTCGGGGTTTTCCTCTGTTCCGGCACCGTAATTGCCGTGCCAGCACAAGCGGTTTCCGCACACGCTCATTACAAGAATTTCGTTGCGCTCGCGGTCGGCAACAATTGCGGGGTCACCGAATCCTGTCAGCCAGGTTTCTGCAGCTTCTTTGCCAACACCGTCGGCAATTTTTATTGGTTCGGTCCAGGAAATTCCGTCCCACTCCTCTCCGGCCTTTGCACTGTGGCGCATAACAAGGTCTACCTCGCCAAAACCGATGTCATTTCCGCAAGGGCGGTAGTCGTTGATGGCAAATACATAACCGTTTGCTGTTGTTGTGATTGCCGGGATACGGTATGGCACTCCCTTTTCGTCGGGTGAGTAGTAGAGGTATTGGTAACGGTTATCCTTGTCCGCTGTGATGTTTATTGATACTTGCAGGCCATTTTCGGGTAATGACTGTTCTGCAATTTCTTCCTTGCCGTTTACATCCATCCTCCATCCGTGATAGGCCTTCTTGCACGAAATGCCAATCTTTGCATCCTTTGGCAGGTAACATATTGTGCTCTTTGGGATGTTGTTGCGGTCAACAATGATTGCACCATCCTGGCCGTTGATTGAAATTTTAATTTCACCTATCTTGTAATTGGTTTCAAGAGCACCGTCAAAATTTGTATTGTATTTGATTTCAAGTGCGCGGTTCATATCAAGAATCTTGAAGTTCCAATGACCGCCCTTGTCGCTGCTTGAGTAGAGTTTTATATCCCTGCCAGCTCCGCCAAACATATTGAAGCTTTGTGCGGTGGCGTCTTTTGGTGAAATGGCATAGCTACCATCATCCTGGGCTGTAATTGCGAGCAGTGTCGCCTCTTTCTCGCTTGCCATTATTGCAACTGCTCCGCTTTCGTTGCCTTCCAACTTAAGTGCGTGCTTCTTGCCCAGCGCGTAGTTGTACATTCTAAAACCGTCGGCGTTGCCTACAAGATACCATATCTCGTCTGCTGTGTATGCGGCCAAACCGCTCTTGACATCTTTGCCCGGCTCGCCGGCCTTTATGGCAAAAGCCTTGTCGCGGTTGTTGGTGATGTGCACGGGGGTGCCGTTCTTGAATGATTGTGAGAAAATCTCCTGTGCATTGGCTGTTGAAACACTAATGATGAGCAATAGTGTATAAAACAGAATTTTCTTATTCATAATTATGATTGTATTTGTTTCTATTTGCAAAATAAATAAAATTCCGGAAAAAAATCAACTGACAAAGTGGTCAATGGTGGCAAAAATGGTTTTGATATGTTTTTTATCTTCCTTGCTTTGCTTTTCCACACTCTTTATACTATCTTCGCAATGTAAATCTAAAAATAATATGGCACAGATAGTTTCACCATCGTTGTTGTCGGCGAATTTCGGCAACTTGCAAGAGGATTTGAAGATGATTAACAGCAGCGCATGCGAGTGGCTGCACATTGATATTATGGATGGCGTATTCGTGCCAAACCTCTCGTTCGGTCCTCCTGTACTCAAGTATGTTGCCGAGTTGTGTGAAAAACCGCTCGATGTGCATCTGATGGTGGTAGAACCAATGAACTATCTGCCTGCAGTGAAGGATTTGGGTGCTAAGATAATGAATATCCATTACGAGGCATGCACCCATCTGCACCGTGCCGTTACGCAGATAAAAGATGCCGGTATGATGGCCGGTGTAACCCTTAATCCCTCAACTCCGGTGTGCCTGCTTAAAGATATCATTGGCGAGCTTGACTTGGTTCTTTTGATGAGTGTCAACCCGGGCTTTGGTGGTCAGAAGTTCATTCCTCACACAGTGAACAAGGTGCGTGAATTGCGTGAACTGATTGATTCAACCGGTTCAAAGGCGCTTATCGAGGTCGATGGTGGTGTTAACGTTACGACAGGCAAAATTCTTGCCGAAGCCGGTTCTGATGCCCTTGTTGCCGGAAATGCGGTGTTTAAGGATGCAGACCCTCACGCTGTTATTTCGGCATTACGCGCTCTATAAATAAATTCTCAATACATAGTGGCCGGAAATCAACTCCTTAGTGCTAATCCCTTGCTGAAATTGTCAATATCAATGATGATTGGTATTGCTGTTGGTCGGTATTGTGGATTTGGTGCGGCCGAACTGTTGTCATTTGCGGCAGCATCTCTTTTTGTGCTGCTGTATGGCTTTTTGCGTACTGCTCCAAAATGGGTTTTTGGAGTCGGTGCAGTTCTTTTTATGTTTGCTGCCGGCGCGTTTGTGGAGTACAAGCAACGTTGTTCTATGGAGCCGAAGTGGATGGGTGGTACCCGCTTGTATGAGGCTCAGTTGCTTGAAGTGCCTCAACATAAAGGCTCTTCGACCAAGGTTCTTGCGGCAGCTGTAGACGTTGATAGCGTTCTTGTTCCTGGTGCCCGTAGTCAAGGCGATGCTTATATCTATCTGTCACGTTCTGTCGAAGCCGATGCTCTCGAAGTTGGCGATGTGTTGCGTTTCAGGTCTGAGATGCGATCTCCGCACAATCCTGGTAATCCTGCCGAATTTGACATTGCCGGATTCTGTTATGTGAAAGGCATTACCGGTTCAACATATGTATGGGATGGGAATTGGGAGGTCTTGGGCAAAGGAGAGAAGACGCTGGCCATGCACGCTTTGTCTGTGCGCGAGGATGTTGTGGATTGGTATAAGGAATTGGGCTTTGATGGCGATGGGCTTGCCCTGCTTTCGGCGCTGACTGTCGGTGAAAAACGTGATTTCTCACGCGAACTGAAGGAGAATTATGCCGCTGCCGGAGCTAGCCACATTCTTGCCCTGTCCGGATTGCATTTGGGACTCATATATCTGTTGTTATCGGTTTTGCTCCCTTTGCGAAGACGTAGCTTTTGGACTGTTGTACCACGTGAGCTGATTATTGTTGCAGCGCTTTGGGCATTTGCATATATTGCCGGCTTGCCGGCTTCTGTCGTACGCTCGGCAATTCTGTTTACTTTAATGTCGGTGGGGCGTTGTATGCGGCATGATGTCTCGTCGCTCAGTTCGCTCGCTTTTGCGGCAATTGTAATGCTTTTGTTTTCTCCGCATTTGCTTTTCGATATCAGTTTCCAACTTTCGTTCTCGGCCGTATTTGCAACATTGTTGCTTACTCCTCATTTACAGCGTCTTCTCAAAGTTGACGAACGTGGCGTTTTTTGTAGATATGTGCTCAATCTGTTGATACTGTCGTTGTCGGCACAAATGGGTACCCTGCCTTTTGTGTGGTACTATTTTGGCGTTTTTCCGCTCTATTTCCTGTTGACAAATCTTTTTGTGGTGCCATTGGCATTTGTGGTAATGGCTTTGGCTCTGTTGTTGATTGCCACTTCGTTCTTCTATCCGTTTGAACTGCTTTTTTCGGCGATGTTACAGTTTGTGACAAACCTTATGGGTGATGTGGTGTCTTTGATATCTTCTTTGCCCGGAGCATCGTTGGCGTTGCCGCCGATAGGGGTGCTGGGGGCTGCGTGCGTGGCGTTGTTACTCTTTGTTTTGTCATATTCTTTCATCAATCGTAAATGGTGGCTGGCTCTGCTTGCTGTCGGATGCTCGTTGGTGTTGTGTGTCGTCAATGTCGTGGTTGACGGCGAGGAAAAGCAACCAAAGGGGGTGATTGTCTATAATAACAATAAAAATCCGTTGTTGCACATCGTTGCACAAAATGGCGAAAATTGGCTGTTGTCGACAGTGCCACAGCTGGATGCCGAATATGAATACGTTTCGTCACCATATATCAAACGCGAAGGCTTGCTGCAACCTGTGTGGGTCGATTCCGATTACACTTGCGATGAATTTGTATGCCGGAATGGAGTACTGAGATATGGAGGATTGAAAATAAAAGTTCTAGCAGATGATTTGTGGAGTGAGAATATCTTTAGTGAGCCTGTGGATGTTGTTGTTCTCTGCAGGGGATTTCTTGGCTCTGTAAAGGAGTTGGTCGAGGTCTATCCGTCTGGGGTTGTTTTACTTGATGCGTCGCTATACAAGCGCAGCCGTGAGCGTATATTGCGTGAATGTGCAGCTCTTGATATTGAAGCAGTGGATATATCCAGGAGTGGTGCTGTGAAGATTGTGCCACGTGGCGATAATTTTGAAATAACTCCTTTGAGGGGAAAATAATTACTGTAAATATGATGTTTTTAGCATCAGAAGTAATATCTTCGTGTTTGTAAAATATAAGAATATGTTGGAAAAGATTATATCGCAAGAAAATGTTGATGCTGTAAAGCAGATTGTCGGGAATGGTAATAGGTTTGTTGTACTTGCTCACAAGAATCCCGATGGCGACGCTGTTGGCTCAACGTTGGCGCTGTGTCACTATTTGCGTAGTGTCGGAAAGGAGGCTGTTGTGGTGCTGCCTAATGCGTTTCCGGTTTTTTTGTCGTGGATGCCGGCTGCTGATGAAGTGCTGTTCTATGAAAATGACAAAGAAAGGTGCGATGCGGCCATAGAGGTCGCAGATGCTCTGTTCTGTCTTGATTTCAATATTCTTTCCCGTACTGGCGATGTCTGCCATTCACTTGAATCTTCGTCGGCGAAAAAGGTGCTTATAGACCATCATCCACAACCCTCGGAGGAGTTTGATGTGTATATTTCACATCCCGAAGCTTGTTCTACTTGTGAACTGGTATTCAGGGTTATAACAGCATTGGGCGGTGTAGAGGCATTGACTTTTGAGATGGCGCAGTGCATTTACACAGGAATGATGACCGATACCGGTGCATTCGCCTATGCATCGACACGAAAGGATGTGTATTTGATAATAGCCGAACTGCTTGGCAAGGGTGTTGACAAGGATTGGATTTATCGTAAAGTCTTTTATAACTTTTCTGTCACGAGGATGCGCCTGTGGGGTTATGCGATGTATGACAAACTGAAGGTCTACAACAAGTATAACGCTGCGCTGATAACCCTGTCGCATAGTGAATTGATGCGCTTTTATGCTTCGAAGGGCGATACAGAGGGGCTTGTGAACCAACCGTTGCAAATCAAGGGCTTGCGTTTCTCTTGTTTCCTGCGCGAGGAGCAACCCGGCAAGATAAATGTGTCGTTGCGCAGTGTCGATGATTTCCCTTGCAACGCTGTTGCTGCCGAGTTCTTTAATGGTGGCGGACACAAGAATGCTTCAGGTGGCGAGGTTTATGGAACAATGGAAATGGCTGTGGAGCGTTTTAGGCAGGCTCTGCAGAAATACAAGGCCGAACTTACGGAGTAATGTGTCCTTGCTCCCGGTGAAGAATGATTTGAGAAAATAATAATTGTTGTCTGAATAAAAACGAATGCTATGAAACAGATTTTATTTATTGCAGTGGCTCTTTTTTTATTGTCAAGTTGTAGCGATAATATTATTGATAGGACAGTGCAGCTTTACGAAGACGCTGCAGACAAGACTGAATTGGTCGAGGATATAAAGGAACTGCATTCAATGGAGCGCCAGTTTAACAAGGAAATCTTGAAATGGAAACGCGAAAATGCCAATGAATTTGCAGAGCTGAGGAAGAAGGCTGATGCTGGTGATGAAAATGTTAAAAAGCAGTTTGAGCAACTCGAAGAGTCAAAGCGTGCATACAGGGATGCAAAGAGGACAAAAAGAGATGATTTAAGGGAAAAACGCCGTAAGTAAGACGCGGTGGAACCTGTTTTTACATTGATATTTGTGGTTCTGCTTGGTTCTAAATGTTTACAAAAGTAAAAAAACAATATTTTACGATTATTTGATAAACAAGTTCGGCTTTTTTTGCTATAGTTTTTGTATCTTCGCAAAAAATTGTACTTTTGGAAATCCAACAGAGTTGGGAAGTTTTGAATATCAGTATGTTGAAAGGTAAAAAAAACACTCTTTTCGCTATTTTGCTTCTTGCGGTGACATTTGCATCGTGCGAAAAAACTGTCACCTATTCCGAGATGAAAGAAAAGGAACGTAATGCGGTAAAGGCGTATATAAATGAGAAAAAGATAAATGTCATTTCGTTTGAGGATTTCGTTGCAAACGATTCAACAACAGATGTAAGCAGGAATGAATATGTGTTGGTGGACGATATCTATATGCAGATTGTGAATAATCCTGTTAAAAAAGACCCTGCCGCATATAGTATCAAGGAAGGTGATAATATAGACTTGCTTATCCGCTATTACGAGTATAATATCCAGGATGGAGATACAATAACAGGTAACCTGTATGCGGCCGAACCTGACGAAATGCGTGTTACAAACAATAGCGGTTCATACACTGCTACATTTACAGATGGTATAATGACTTCGGTATATGGTAGTTCTGTCCCTACAGGATGGCTGGTGCCGTTAAGATTCTTGACATTTACGCGCAAACAGGCAAACCTTGCCAAGGTAAATATAATTGTTCCACATACTAAGGGTACGTCTACGGCAGCGACATACGTTTATCCTTGTCACTACCAGATTTCATTCCAGCCCAGTGTGTTGGTGATAGAATAACTTTTAAATAACTATAAATGACACTAATTAAATCTATTTCGGGTATCAGAGGTACCATCGGTGGTAGAGCCGATGAAGGTTTGACTCCTCTTGATGTTGTGAAGTTGACATCAGCCTATGCAGCGCTGATACGTAAGACAACTACCAAGACAAGCAACAAGATTGTTGTAGGTCGCGATGCCCGTCTTTCGGGCGAGATGGTTAACAAAATCGTTTGCGGTACTCTTATGGGTATGGGATTCGATGTTGTTGATATAGGTTTGGCTTCTACTCCCACAACAGAGGTTGCTGTTACAATGGAGGATGCTTGCGGTGGTATCATTCTTACAGCAAGTCACAATCCACGTCAGTGGAACGCATTGAAACTTCTTAATGAGAAGGGTGAGTTCCTGAATGCAGCCGAAGGTCAAGAGGTACTCCGCATTGCTGCTGCCGAGGAATTTGACTATGCCGATGTTGAAACACTTGGCAAGTATCGTCTTGATGAAACTTACGATGACAAGCATATTGAGGCTGTTCTTGCTTTGCCCCTTGTTGATGTTGAGGCTATCAAGGCTGCCGGTTTTAAGGTTGCTATTGACTGTGTGAACTCTGTTGGTGGTGTCATCCTTCCAAAACTTTTCGAGAAGTTGGGTATTACAAAGGTTGACAAGCTCTATTGCGAGCCAACAGGTGATTTTCAGCATAATCCCGAGCCACTTGCAAAGAACTTGGGTGATATTATGGGCTTGATGGCAAAGGGTGGCAATGATGTCGCTTTTGTCGTAGACCCGGATGTTGACCGTTTGGCTATCATTTGTGAGAATGGTGAGATGTATGGCGAGGAGTATACACTTGTAACAGTTGCAGACTACGTGTTGAAGCACACTCCAGGCAATACTGTTTCAAACCTCAGCTCAACACGTGCTCTCCGCGACGTTACCAATGCTCACGGCTGCACATATACAGCGTCGGCTGTAGGTGAGGTTAATGTCGTTACCAAGATGCGCGAGACAAATGCCATCATCGGTGGCGAGGGTAATGGTGGTGTAATCTATCCTGCTTGTCACGCCGGTCGCGATGCTTTGGTCGGTATCTGCTTGTTCTTGAGCCACCTTGCTCACGAAAAGAAGACTGTAAGCGAACTCCGTGCAACATATCCTGCATACTTTATGGGCAAGAATCGTATTGATTTGAAGCCTGGTTGCGATGTTGATGCAATCCTCGAAAAGATTAAGGCTACATACGCAGGCAAGGCTGAAATCAATACTGTCGATGGTGTGAAGCTCGACTTCCCCGAAACTTGGGTTCACTTGCGCAAGAGCAACACCGAGCCAATCATCCGCATCTATTCAGAGGGTCCAACACAGGAGGCTGCCGATGCAATTGGTGAGGAGATACTTGCACTTGCCAACAGCTTGATGTAATAAGAATACTGAATAAAATACAAACAGGAGCGACAGATCTGTCGCTCCTGTTTTTGTAAAATGACATGGTCTTGTTTTTTGGAAAAAATATTTGTTGTATTAAATATTTTTATAATCTTTGCAATAAAATAAATAACTTTTGCCTATGAAATAATAGCACAATCCGTGCGTGCAATTTAGACATATTGGGAATAAGCGTTTAGCTTGTATTCTTGTTCTTGAAACTTCGACACTTTCAACGACAACCAAGAGTAAAGCGATGAACGCTCACGCCACCGGCGTGGGCTTTACTCGTATATTTGGTTGTCAGGTAGTCGAAGACCTCAAGAACAAATTGTCGGGTTTTGTCCGCGCTTTTCTTTTGTACGTATTTGAAAAATATTTTAGGGCGTAAATTGTTAATAATAAATAGAAAGGCTATGAATAATTTGATTAAATTTTTCTTGTGTATAGTGGTGCTTACAGTTTGTTCCTCTTGTGGTGATGATGACCGTGTTGTCGATACCGGCAATATTGAAGTGCCACGAAATATAACTACCAGTGTAAATGGTACAGACATATATCTTATGTGGTCTGGATCGTATAATTATGATTACGAATACTCTTTGTATGTTAGCGATTCTTGGTATGGGGTTTATTCGTACATATCTTATTACGATATGTATTATAGTCCAAATACGGGCTGTACTACTGTTAGTTTGTCAATAAGTACCCCCGGAACTTATTATTTCAAAATAATAGTATCTGATCCATACGGAGGGAGCTGGGCTGCAAGTGATGTGGTTGTTGCAACAATTGCCGGTGGTGGTGCTGGTGACAATACCGGTGGTGGTACCAACGATGATACTGGTGGCAATACTGGTGGCAATACTGGTGGCAATACTGGTGGCAATACTGGTGGCAATACTGGTGGCGGCACTGGTGGTGAAACAGTACAAAAACCATCTGCTCCAACAGGATTATATGTTGCAAATTATGGTTCTGTGACAATACCGGATATTCGTATAACGTGGAATTCAGTATCTTCAGCAACAGGTTATTATGTATATCGCAGTTCTTCAGCATCAGGTACATATTCAAAAATTGCTACTACTTCATATGAAGGATATGTAGATAATACATGTAAAATTGGTAATACTTATTACTATAAAGTTAAATCATATAATAGTGCAGGAACTAGCGGATATAGCGACTATTGTAAATTTGAATATAAAGACACGCGTAAACCAGGCCCGGTAACATATGGTAACTGTACGGTAAGTGGAACAACTATGACTATGAGGTGGAGCGTTCCAACTAATAATTCATATGGTAAACCAACCAAAGCATTGCTTCGTGTAATGAATCCCGATTCAGGCGAGTGGGCTACATTGCAGGAGCTGTCTGGTACGGCAACATCGGTATCGTTTACATATACGCCATGGGTTGGAACTTCTGGTTACTATAAGGGGTATCTGTATGTAGGTATTCTTCTGGAAAATGACTATGGCACAGGCGGAGGCAGTGCCAGAGTCTGGGATAATGTAAATAAGAAGTGGATAAATTAGAAAATCGTATTTACTCTATGAGGCCGATTTGTTCGGCCTCATTTTTTGACTATTAATAGCATTTGTTTTCTTACCCTTGGCTTGTTACGCTGCACTTTGCAATTCTGAATTTCATCCTTTGTGTTTTTTTGTGTGATGTCTTTTATATGTATATCAACTCTCTTATTACTGCGTCGCTGATGAAAATTCCTTTTTCGGTGAGTGACAGGTGACCGTTTTCTTCTTTAAGGTTGCCCAGTGCAACTTCTTTCTCTGCTGCCTGCAGCATATGATTGTATAGTCGTGCGCTGAATTTGTCTTTCATCCACTCGAGCGGAATACCTCTTGATGTGCGCAAGCGAGTGAGTATGGCATCGTTGTAGCGCTCTTGTTCGCTCAGTTCTTCTATTTCAAAATCGGGAGTGCCGTTTTCAACTCCTTTTATGTATTCCTTAACGTCGGCAATATTCCACTGGCGCGATGTACCGTTGTAGGAGTGGGCGGCGGCGCCGCATCCAATGTATGGTGTGTCGTTCCAGTAGCTGCTGTTGTGGCGGCTCTCGCAACCTGGTTGTGCGAAGTTCGAGATTTCGTAGTGGCTGTAACCGGCTTGCTTAAGTTTGCTAATTAGCATTTGGAATTGCTCTACATTCTCTTCTTCGCTCAGTTCGGTAAAATCACCACGTTCAAGGGCACGGTGCATTGGTGTGTCTTCCTCGTATGTGAGGTTGTAGGCCGAAATGTGGTTTGGTTGCAATGCTATGGCACTGTCGAGATCGTGTTCCCATTCGGCGATGGTTGAGCCTGGCAAAGCAAAAATAAGGTCAATACTGATGTTCTTGTAACCGGCCTCGCGTGCATTTTTTACGGCTTGTCGTGCTTTCTCTGCATTATGGCGACGTCCCAGACGTTTTAGTTGTGTGTCGTTAAAACTCTGTACTCCCATACTGATTCTGTTGAACGGGAGCGGCTTTAATTGTGCAAGGAATTCTGGAGTAAGGTCGTCGGGGTTACATTCGATTGTCACTTCGGGGTTGGCTGTAACAGTGTATGTGGAGTATATGGTGTCACATATCTTCTGCAACTGTTCCGTTGAGAGTGTCGATGGTGTTCCCCCGCCAAGATATATCGTTTCGATGACTTCGTCACCTGTGTACGCTCTGCGCATTGTGAGTTCTTTGCATAGTGCATCTACATACTTTTCCTTTATATTATATAAGGTGGTGGAGTAGAATGCACAGTAGCTGCATCGTTGTTTGCAAAAGGGGATGTGTATGTATATGCCGGCCATTTGTTCCTTTATGTTAAAAATGTGTCGCGAAGTTACTTTTTTTCTCTCTTTTTTAAAAAACATTGCCATTCTATTTGCTTTTGTTTTGAAAAATTCCTACATTGCCGACACATTTAACAAACTAACTAACTAACCTTTTGGGATGGAGTTAAGGGCGCAAGGTGAATAAAAACTATTCAGAATGATGAAGATTATTTGTTTTAACCCCATTCTCATTCCATAAATAAAAACAAAAAACAATATGAAAAC
>JAGCMB010000013.1 GCA_017646665.1 Bacteroidaceae bacterium | reverse complement strand
GGTTATGGCATTGGTTATGAACATTGACCATATTACATTGGGGCGGTGCAGCACTCCCTGCAGCATGAATGCAAAGGCGCCAATTGCCATCAGCAGGAATGCCGGCACCGAAATGCCGCTTGTGTTGCGCGTGCGTATGGTGGTTATTGCCTGTGGCAGAAAGCCGAGGATGAGACCTATGCTTGCCACGTAGCCACAGATGGTGTATAAAGTGCTCTGTTCCATTGTTGTTGGGTTTTGTTTTTCCTCAATCAACAATGGAACAGGTGAAAAGGTTTGTGTTGCAGGGTGGTGTGTGTTTTTCGAACTCCCTCCGCAACTACGTTGCTCGTCCCTCTTTGCGAAAGAGGGACAGTTGTTTGTCCGCGCGTGATTAAAATGTCCCTCTATTTGGGAAGAGGGACGAGCGTAGCGGAGGGAGTTGAAGATTTCCGAGTCCTTTCATCTCCCTGTCCGCGATATTTGGGCGGGCAGACCCCGCCCCTACGGGCGCAAAAGGTAATTCCCCGCCAACGGCGGAAAGTTACGTGTAAGCGAGCGAAAACCAAACTTGTTTGAGTTTTTGCGGCGAGCATGAGTAACTTATCTAATGGGCAGCGTTGGGAGGCACAGCGAGTAGCCGAGCAATGCTTGGAAACAGGTGGCATGATGTTTGAGCGCAGCGAGTTCTTGCCGCCCCAAGCATTGCGACAAGCAGCGAGTGGCGAGGTGTGAACCGACTGAAAGATGTCGCAAAGCGGCTCTTGAACAAAGGAAGCACCGAATGACGTACACGACTGCCCATGTTTTTGGGTACTTTTTTCAAAAAGTACAGAAAAAAAGACTTGAAAAAAATTAAAGTGAACAATTAAGGTTGAGGACTGCCATAGAATGTTATGGTGAGCGAAAGCGAGCCCCCCTATAGTTTGCAGGTGAGCCGTCACCTTTCATATTTTTCAGGATAAAAGTACATAAATGGCGAGGTTTTCGTTTTAACTTCGTTTTCACTTTTCACATTTCCGCTTCGCTTCTTCATATCTGCGGCGCACAGCCAAAGGCGGGTCACAAACACGCTGTCCGTCGATATACATTGCTGCCGAACAATGCTTCAACAGCACCTTTATAGCATTTACGCCCTCAACATTCCCGGCAAGTTCACACGCTGCGGCAGCACTCTCATAAAGCACTGTACGCAACTCCACAAAATGCCCACACTTATATTCCGCGAGTTTATTATCAACAACAATATAAAAACTGTCGCGCGACGCAATGAACTCCGGGGGCAACTTACCGCCATAACAGACAGCCGCCTCGCCGGCAACACGCCCCTCCGTTTCAAAAACAAACCTCGCAAAATCCTCATAGGATTCAATTTCCTGCACAGCCTCTATTGCATCGTCATACGTCGGGTGCACCCCACAGCTTAAACACACAAAGCAACACACGACAAACGATAAAAATAAATTTCTCATAATGTTCAAAATCGACGCGCTAAAGTAATAAAAAAACTTTTACATTTTTAGCTTTTTAATCTAAAAATCAAAGAAAAAGCGCTCTAAATTTCACTGTTTTACATATATTCACTATCTTTGTAAGCTATTTGGTTATGCAACAAAAAAATATCTAAAAATTATATAACTATGAAAAGAATTTTAAGTTTACTAACACTTGCCGTTTGCGCCATATTTATGGTGTCAAATGCCAAAGCGCAGGTAATCACTGCCGAGCGTGCAAGCGAAATTGCAAACCAGTTCTTTGCTAATGGAAAGCAAAAGAGCGCGGCGTTCCGTTCAACAAACGCCACATTGACACAGAGCATTGACAGCCGCGCCGTCACAGGCGAGAGCAACGATGCTCCAACATTCCACATTCTCACCGGTGCCGACGGCAAAGGCTTTGTCATCGTATCGGGCGAGGAGACAGAGAACCCTATCATCGGTTACTCTTTCGATGGCACAATCGACACCAACAACCTGCCCGCCGGCTTTGTCGATTATATGGCCGACATTGATGCACAGGTGCGCGCACTGCGCGAGTACAACGCAGCCAACCCACAAAAGGCAGCTGCACGCAGCGCAATGCAAAGAACAAACCACAATGCCACCTCAATGGGCAACATTAAGGTTCTACTTGAAACTGCCAAATGGGGACAACACGAACCATTCAACACACAGTGCTATACCGATGCAACAGAAACAACATATGGTATAACCGGATGTGTTCCTATAGCCTTTGCAATTATAATGCGTTACCACGAATGGCCAAATGAAGGTATCGGCAAATTGTGCAATATGTACACCGGTAACGAAATCACAGACAGAGTATATGAATGGGACAAAATGCCTCTTGTTTATGACAGCAATGCAAGCTTAGAGCAAAAGAATGCTGTAGCCAAGTTGGTGTCTCATTTAGGACATGCATATACCGTAAATCATGCAAACGGTAATGGAAACGAAGGTGCTTCGACTGAAAATTTGTATAAGTACTTCAACTACAACAATGTTTCAGGAAATAAAATCAATCAGGACGTTATTGATACAGATATAAACGAATGGATTGCCAATATCAAGGAAAGCCTTGACAATGGTTGCCCAATCCCATACGCATCTGATAAAATTTCAGGTTCAGGTGACGCCCGACACATATTTGTCCTTGACGGTTATACAGACAACAACTATTTCCACTTCAACTTTGGTTGGGCAGGTAGCGGCAATGGTTGGTTCCTGCTTACAGCTATTGACGGTTCGGGTAGTGATTATAGTTGGGCCGATGGTAGCGGTCACAGAGCATTCTTTAACTTGAGACCAAACAAGACCATGCGCACCGTTGAAGCAACTGCAGAACCTGCCGGTGCAGGAACCGTTACCGTAAACGACAACGCAAACAGTGCCGAGGTGATAGAAGGCACAACAGCTACCCTTGTTGCAACAGCCAACAGCGGTTACACATTCTCACATTGGAGCAAGGGCGGAGCACAGGTTAGCACAGATATGACCTACAGAGCAAAAGTTGCTGCCGAGGGTAACGAATATGTTGCAAACTTCTACACAATAGGCAGCAGCGTAAACATCCCTGTAAACTATGACAGCAATATGGGTTCTGTAACCTACAACGGAAACATTGTATCTGCAACAGAATTCAACCCCAACGAGTACAGCGAGGTAACACTCACCGCTGAAGCGAACAACGGTTATATGTTCACCGGTTGGGAGATTGTAGAGGGAACAGAAACCACAGAATCAAATGACAATACTGTTACTTTCATTGCAAAAAACGGCATCACAGTAAATGCAAACTTTGCTTTAGCAGGGGGTGAGTACAAAATAAACAGTAGCAATATCACCCCTAGCGGTACAGGAAAGTGCTCAACTTGGACATATAGCAAGGAGGGGGACATAGAAGGAATTCTTACTTTGTCAACAGCAAATGGCTCTACTGTAGTTAATGCTCTTGGAACAAGCAATAGACTTTATGCACACGCATACGACGACAATAGCAATGGATACCGTGAAATTACATACACCTTGACAGCAAAAGAGGGTTTTGTAATCACAGGATATAGCTTGACATACGTTGTTAGTAAGGCTGGTCAAGTAACAGTTCGTAATGCGACACAAACACAGACTCCAAGTGATACACAACAGTACACACTTACATACCAATACGCAAATGCGGCACGCTCTACCGCATACGGCACACGCTCTACAGAATTTGTATTGTCATCAACAACAGATTCTAACACTCAATACATCACAATTAAAGACTTCTCTGTAACAGTATTGAGCGAGGGTGCCGAAGGCGGTGAAGGAACTGTAGACCCAACCACAAAAACCTACACCATCTATGCAACAGCAGGCGCAGGTGGCAGCGTTACAATCAACGGCGATGCTGTTTCACAAAAGAGCGTAAATGAAAACTCAACTGTCACCCTTGTTGCTACCCCACAGACAGGTTACAGTTTTGTAAACTGGACAAGCGGCACAAGCACAGTCGTGAGCACAGATGCGACCTACTCTTTCACAGCAACCGGCACCACAAGCCTTGTCGCAAACTTTGAGCAGGCAACCTACACAGTAAATGTTGAAGCCACAGAAGGCGGTAGCGCATACATTGGCACAAAGGGCACAACACAGGCAACCGCAACCTACAACGGCAGTGTAACAATCACAGCCGAGGCCAACGACGGTTACGAGTTTGTAAAGTGGACCGATGGTGAAGGCAACCAGTTCAGCACCAATGCAAGCGTACAGGTGTCTGTAACAACCGATGCACGTTACATTGCAGTGTTTGAAGCAGAGGCAAATGAGCCTGCGCAAAACAGCAACACCTTTACCGTAACATTCGCTGGTGCTACATGGAACAATGCGACAGGCAGTTGGTGGGTTTCTGTTGTAACAAACACCACTCCGGCCGTTACAGTAAAAACCACAGATGGCACACCAAAGATTGGTTACAGCACCTTCGAAGTAAGACACCCATACTTGCTCGATGGCAACAGCTTCACAATCTCACTTCCTGCAAATTGCAAGATTACAGGTTATAGACTGGGGTATAAGGCCCACAATTTGGTTTCAAAGAGTGTCACCTACACCAATGGCAAAGAGAGCACAGGAATACTAACCATTACCCAGAGTGATGAGGAAAACACCCTTACTGTTACAGGACTTGACAATAGTGAAATAGCAATCAGCGTAGCAGACCAAACATCACAGGCCGGTTTTATTATTAAATCACTTGAGATTACATACATTGAGGATACTGATCTTGAAACTTATACAGTGGCTGTGACTGCCGGTGAAAATGGTACAGCAACAGCAAGTGCTGAAACCGTTGCCGAAGGCGACAATGTAACACTCACAGCTACAGCAAATACCGATTATAAATTTGTAGGTTGGTACAATGGCGAAACAAAGGTAAGCGAAGCTAACCCATATACATTTGCCGTAACAAGCAACATCAGCTATGAAGCACGCTTTGAGGAGTTGTTCCCCGATGGTGCATACAAAGTTTACTGGCAGGCCGACAACCGCGGTTATCTTGCATACCACACTACAGCTCGCCCTGACGAGGCTGTATTGGCCGATGTAACATACCCAGGTTGTAATGACGATCACTATAACAGTTCCACAGACCCTGTTGACCTTGTGTGGTATCTTATCACAGCAAGCAACGGCAAGAGATACCTGTTCCAGGCTGCAACAGGCAAGTTCCTTGGTGCAAATCCTTCTATTGATGATAATGGTATAGCCAACAAGCTGAGCACTACAGAGGCTTGGCCTATCAATGTTGAAAAAAACACCAACTCTACACGTTTGGGCCACTACATTATCACTACTGAGATAAACGGTACAAACAAACTACTTTGCAGCGGTTGTGGTACATCATCGTTTGACGGTGGCCACTCTGTCCGTTGGTTGACAGTAAACGACGGCAACCAAAAAGATGGTGGTGCACCGCTTCAGCTAATCTCTGTAAACGATGTTACAGTATCTGATGATGTTATGAACGCTGTCCGTGCTGTCATTGAGCCAAGAACATTCAAATTCCAAGCCGTTGTTGATGGTTGGAGAAACGATAACCCCAATACTCACTTGGGTACAATAACCATTGGCGGAACAGCAATGAAGCTCACTCCTGAGCACCTCAATGCAAGCGAGCTTACAATGCCACTCGCCGCGGGTACAACACTTGCATTCACACGCAAGTACCGTGGCTTTGAGTTCAACGGTTTCCACATTGGTTCATCTTCACTTGGCGAGAACCCGACACTCACAGCAGACAATGTTGCTGCAATTGACGAGAACAATCCGCTTGTTGCAAAGTTCACAGCAACAGACGATGTGACACTGTTCTACGACGACGATACATATTCTTACCGCATCCCTGCAATTGCAAAGACCGGCACAAACCGCCTTGTTGCAGTGAGCGACTACCGTCACAGTCTTGATGACATTGGCCGCGACAAGCACGGCACAGGAACAAACAGAGTTGACCTTGTTATGCGTACAAGCGACGACAACGGTGCAACTTGGACTGCAAAGCAGACTATAGCCGAGGGTACATCGACATTTGGTTACGGCGATGCAGCCATTGCAGCCAACGGAGAGGATATCCTTGTTATGGCAGTTGCCGGCAATGTATTCTACCCCAATGCCAATGCAACAAACAAAAACAAGACCTACCGTATCTACAGCAACGACAATGGCGAATCGTGGACAAAAGAGGAGGTTACAAGCAATATCTTTGGTCTCTTCGACGAGGCATACGCAACATTCTTCGGTAGCGGTAAATTGGCTGTTGACCCCGACTTCAACGGCACAGGCAAAGCACGTGTCTATGGTGCAATCCTTTTAAAGAACAGCGCACGCAGCACAAACAACTATGTTCTGTTCTCGGATGACTGGGGTGCTACCTGGAATATCCTCGGTGGCAGCAAAACACAGATAGCCGAAGCTGACGAGCCAAAGGTTGAGATTCTGCCAAACGGACAGATTCTGCTCAGTTCACGCCACAAAGACGGTGGTAGCCGTGTGTTCAATGTATTCACATACGGCAACGACAAGGCTGCCGGCGAAGGTACTTGGGGCACTGCTGTCAGCGGTTGCAGCAATGGTGGCAGCAACGGCACAAACGGCGAAATCATCTGTTTGGATGCAAAGCAAACCAACGGCAAGCCTACAAAGATTCTGTTGCAGTCACAGCCTAAGGGCGGTTCTAACCTGTACGACCGCAAGGATGTTACCATCTGGTACAAGGAGCTAAATGAAGACACATATACACCATCTTCATTTGCAAGTGGTTGGAACGAAGGCTTGCAGGTGAGCACAGTGCAGAGCGCATACAGCGCAATGGCATTGCAGGAGAACGGCGAAATCGCATTCTTCTTTGAGGAGGCTCCTTGCTACGGCGACGACAACACAAAGGGTTACTCAATGGTATATGTTCCATTGACAATAGAGGAGGCTACTGACGGTGCATTCCTTAACCCCAATGCCGATGTTGAATATGTACCTGTTGAATTCAACATTGTATTGACCGACGCACAGGATAATGAATACCACGAGACACTCGACTACATCCCTGCGGATGTAGCTGCAGTAGAAAGCTACCTGACAGGAAAATACTCATTCATTACATTGGGTACTAAAGGAGCTATAGCCGACAACAAATACACCAACTCTGTTACATTGCCATTCAAGGTAAGTAACGCGGATAACGATTACTGGCACAACATCTACTGGCCTGCAAATACTAACGAAAACCTCTACCCCATTTATATGTTAGCAAATACTGCAACAGATATACAGGTAGCAAAGGTTAATACAAGCACCCAGTATGGTAACAGCCAATATAACACTCTTGAATACGCCGATGAACTAAGTTGGGCAATATATAGTGTTGACAACACTTTGAACTTCAAGTTAAAGAACAAAGTTACCCAAAAGTATATTCAGGTAACAAGTGTCGGCACCGGCAATGAGAAGAATGCAGTGTATGCAGAGGATGGTGAAGCAACTGCCTTTACATTACAAGAGGGTACAGGCTCAAGAGCCGGCTCTTACAACCTTATTGCAAAGGTTGACGGAGCAATCGGTTATTTATGTTCAACTTCTACAGGCAACAGTTGGGCTACGCACTACAATGGGGCGAATGGTAACAACCATCACGGTGCTTGGGTGGTATTCAAAGAGGAAGAAGTTGTATCAAGCATCCAGGATTTGAATACATATTTGGGACTCTTCGGTAAAGAAAAACAATGTGTGATAAACAATGATGTTCAGACTATCATCACAGCCTTAGAGAACCCCAACGACATCAAACTGAATACACTGAAAGAATACGCATCGACATTAGATGATGCATTTAACAACTGGCCGAAACTTACAATCGTTGTTGATGAGAATGCAGGTTCTGTTACCATCAACAATGAGACCAGAAAGGACAAGAAAGCACCAAGCGGCTTTGAGTTCACTGTTGTTGCAACCCCGGCAAACGGTTACCGCTTTGTCAACTGGACAGATGCCGGTGGCAACGAAGTAAGCGGCAATGCGACCTACACATTCAATATGCCGGATGCTGCAACAGAATTGACAGCTAATTTTGAAAGAAACAGCGGTTACTATCATCTGATAAGCAGAGCTACAGACCGTCACGAGCACCTATACAACAATGCATTCAGCAACCTCAACACCAACCACTTAACACTGCAGTCGGATGCAATGATAAATACCAACAACGGTATATGGCATATAACCAAAAACGGCAACCAACTTGATATAAAGAACGGTGACGGTAAGCCTGTTGTTGCAGGAAATAACAGCGGAGCTATTATGGGCACATATAGTCAACTCAATATAGCCCAAACCATCAACGCAGATTACACCTATTATTATTTCACAGAAGCCCTCAACTGTTCTAACACTACTTCAACATTAAAAGTAGGCGGTATAAATTACTTGACTACTTGGAGTGATGGAGGTGCCAGCGCAACAGACAACCAATGGCGTTTAGTGCCTGTTGACACAGAGAATATGAATATCTATGATGTTGTTGTTGAGTGCACCGATAAAAATGTGTATGTGACATACGGCAGTGGTACCAGTGAAGAATATGCCTTTGATGGCGGTTTCTTCATCACTAATGAAGAGATTACAGCCCAGCAGCTGACAGCCAAGAAGGATAACGATGCTGCTCAAGGTGTAAAAATTCTTGTTGAAAGCAATACAATCAGGGTTGTTGATGCAGAGCCTGTTGTGATAACAGTAAACGCCACACCAAACGAGGGCGGTACAGTAACAATCAACGGAGAGGATGTTGACAGCAAGCAAGTAGCAAAAGACAGCGAAGTGAGAGTTGTTGCAACACCTGCAAACGGTTACAGTTTTGTAAATTGGACTGATGCCGGTGGCAACGAAGTAAGCACCGAGGCAAGCTACACATTCAATATAACCACTGCAACAGAATTGACAGCTAATTTTGAAAAGCGTTATCCTGAAGTATCAGGTAATACATATAGCAACAACTACCTGACATCTGTAACAACTCAGGGTGGTATAACAAATGTCAACTACTCGGCAAATACTCATCCGGGTGAAAAGGTGGTAAAAATTGGTACAGTTCAAATTTGCCGTGGCGAGAGTTTCACAATGAATCTTGTAGCAAATTCTTTGGGTGCAGGAAGTACATCAACTACACGCGAAGATATGCGCTACTGCCACGCTTCATTGTTCACCGACTTTGACGGTGACCGAACATTCCAAACAGATGCAGTACAACAATGGGGTGTGAAGAGTCCATATGGAAACAACCCATACGCAGGTGGAAATTCTCATGTTTACGGCAACTACGACCTGGTAATGAATATTACACATACAATTACCGTACCAGATGATGCTGCATATGGTGAATCGCACGTGAGAATGATTTACACAAATGCTTGGACTAATTGGCCGACAAATGGTACTGCAACACTTGACAAGGGTATAGTCTATGACATTGTTGTTGAGGTTGTTGAGAAAGTTACTATAACTGTAGGCGTTGCTACTGAAAATACAGGTACAGTAACAATCAACGGCGAGAGCGCGTCAACATTACAGGTTGTAAAGAGCAGTAATGTAACTGTTGAAGCAACACCTGCAAGCGGCTACCACTTTGTCAATTGGACCGATGCCGGTGGCAACGAAGTAAGCACCGATGCAAGCTACACATTCACAGCAAGCGAAAGCACAAGCCTTGTTGCGAACTTTGAGGCCGACGTTGTTTACCACACCATCACAGTGAGCAAATATTACGCCAATAAGGGTGGTACTGTAAAGGTTGGCGAGGAAGATGCAACCTCGGTAAATGTAGCCGAGGGTGAATCTGTGAGAATGTTGGCTACTGTAGCCGATGGCTATGAATTCATGGGCTGGCTAAAGGATGGTATTCTTGTAAAGAATGCTATCGGCAATAGCATGGAACTCGAAATTCAAGGCCCCGATTACACATTGTACAATATTACAGCCTCGGCCGAATATGTGGCTGTATTCTCAAAGATTACCGAGACTTCAAGCCTTGAGGATGGCAAGGCATACAGAATATGTGGTGTACAGGGTAATGGCCAAGCACGTTGCATCTACCGCGATGGTAACACTTTGAAGTGGAAATATGATTATGACAATAATGATGTAAACACTATCTTTGTTGCACAGAAGAACGGCAAAGCAATAAACCTCATAAGTGCTGTCGGATACCACGGTTGGAAGACAGGCAATACCTTGGGCAATGACGAGCCAGAGCTGTATAACCCATATGCCGCTATCAAGGTAACCTATGGTACAAGAGATGAACTTCGTACTCTGTATCTTGAATCGGGAACAAGCAACGGTCTTTACCAGACCAACGTAGACGGAGCGTTCAGTTTCCAGCCTACAAGAGGAGGCGGCCTCACAATGGTAGCAACAGACGAGATAACTACCGACTTCTTGTTTGAGGAGGTTAAGAACTATGCATTCCAAGTGAGCGCGGCCGATGGCTCTAACGCCAAGTTGGGTACTGTAAACCTGCCATTCGCGACAACCGTTCCAAACGGAGTTACAGTTTATGGCATCAACGACTCAAATGAGACCCACGTTTATGTCGCTCCTTTGGAATTGACCGATAATGTGCTACCTGCAAATACTCCTGTTCTCATTGAGGCAGCAGCAAGCGGCAGCTATGGATTCAAACCGGCACCTGCAAGTGATGATGAATACGAAACAGGCTTTGCCGGAACTCTTGAAGCAGAGGCAATCCCAGGCACAACAAATGCTTACATACTCTCTTACAAGGGTGTGGGTACACCTATAAAGATGTACAAGTTGAGCAGCACAGACAGAACCATCAATGCAAACAAGGCCTACTACATTGACAGCACAGGCAGGGCTTCGGCATTGCAGTTTGTGTTCGGTGGAACAACTGATATTGAGGATGTAGAACGCGAAGGCAATGAGAATACAATATATGACCTCCAGGGCCGCAAGCTCAGCGAGATTACAGAGCCTGGTTTCTACATTATTGATGGCAAAAAGGTTTGGGTAAAGTAACTAAGGATAAACAGAAAATATCAGAACTATGAAACGATATACAAAACCTACCAGCGAATTTATTGAGTTAAAAACAAAAACCACTCTCCTCGTTGCCTCTCTTGAGAAGGATGAAGAAGAGATGGGCGGTAGCGGTGCATTATCAAACGAGCACCGTGGTGACTGGGAGAACATTTGGGGCAATATGTAATATACCGCCCTACTCTAATATTGATGTTGCAGGCTTGCAAAGGCCTGCAACATTTGTTTTTTTTCAACATAAATACGCGACTTTTATAGGCTCAGTAGAAATTTAGTGTGGATAAGCATATAAATTAAAAAATCTGAAAGTAAGATATTGAGGAACGGTCGCAAAAAACGGTGTCGGTATCGCTTCCGCTCACCATTACATTCTACAGCAGTCCTCAACCTTAATTGTTCACTTGTATTTTCTTCAAGTCGTTCTTTCATGTTCTTTTGGCGGCCAAAAGAACGAAAAGCCCCGGCAGAGACAAAATCAGTCGTTTGTTCCTTCTGCTCGCGAGTTGCTTTGCAACATCCCTCGGCCAAACCGGGTGCTAAAGCACACTCCTTTGGGGAGCTAAAGCTCCCGTCGTCGC
>JAGCMB010000012.1 GCA_017646665.1 Bacteroidaceae bacterium | reverse complement strand
GACCATTCGCTGCTAGTGTCATCGATTAAATAGTAATGGCGAGGATTTTTCCTCGCCATTACTATTTAATTCCACAAATTGCCCCACTCACCGCGGTGTCCGCCACCAAGCTGACCGCCGTTTGAGGTATCTACCGAAGTGTTACCGTCAATCTTTACCGAAGCGGCAAGCATTGCCTCTGCCTCTACATTTACCTCTGTTGCAAGAGGTGATACATAAGTCTTTTTCATATATTATGTTTTTTTCTTCTTTAATGTTATGTTTTTCAAGGGCGGCTTCCCGCCCTTGAAAATTATTGTCTGTTTACTTTACAAGCACTTTTTTACCAGTTGGCTCGCTTTTTTATCAGCGACCCGCGGGGCGCAACCTATGTCTGCGCTACCCGCGACTATTCGCTAAAAAGCTCACCGATAGCAAAAAATCACTTTACAAGTGTTTTTTTGCCATTTACAATATAGATGCCGGGAGCTGTGATAGCCTCTACGCGGCGACCTGTGAGGTCGAAGATAGCCTTAACCTCGTTCTCTACCTCAACACCCTCAATGCCTGTTGTGCCGGCCCAGTCGAAGCCGTAGAATGCTGCAGTGCCCTGTGATGCAGGCATTTCAAGATAAGCCTTGAATGCGTTGTTGTAGAACTCGGTTGTGTTCACGCCGTTAGCAGCGTTGTAGAAACCAACCTTGCCATCAACCAAGCCAAGTGCATAGTATGCCTTGCCACTCTCCTTTGTAATCAAAGTCTTCTTTGTTGTACCCTTCAAGAGGTTGCCCTCGGGAGCTGTTGCTGTGCCTGGAGAAACAATCTCAGGTGCAAATGTAACGTTCACATCTGTTGCATATCTTACAACGATACCGGTCTCTGGGTAAACAATGCCTGTAATCTGCTCGAGACCCATGTAACCGGCCTCCTTAATGCCGCTTGCATAGTAAACCTCTGCGCCGAGCTCCGCAGGAATGCTGATAGCTGTCTCAGAGAAATATGTTGCGATATCAGCAGCTGCGTTAATCTCCAAAGGCTTAACAGCAAGGATTGCAGAACCGTTGTCATTGTCACTCCAGAAAGCAACATTACCATTGCCGGCATTTGCGTTCATGTACTGGCCGTTTGTGTGCTTCAAGCAGAACCAGTCACCCTTCTTCACATAGTCACCGTCGGTGTTAACATCATACTTTCTTGTATTGATAGCCCAAGTTGTGTTGTAGCCATTTGCCAAACCCTCCTCCTGCAACAATACTGGATTTGCACTACCGTTTGAAGAAAGAATCTTGCCCTCTGCAGACTTGTTAACTACGCGGAAACCGTTTACGGGGTCACCAACGAATGCCCAATAGTATTCGTCGCCGGCGTTTGTCAAAGTCTTGTGCTCGCCCCATGCAAGTGTTGTTTCGTTACCTGCACCAACGTATGTTCTGTATCTTGCAGTTCCGTCACCGGTGTTGTGATTTGAGTGCATTACAAGGTTGTACCAACCGTTGTTGTCAATATCCTCAACAGTCGCATAGAACTCGAATGGCAACTCGCCGAATGTCACAGTGATTTCAACTTCTTCGTTATCTGTTACTGTACCAGTTGGAACATTCTCGTAGCTTGCACCATAAAGGTTCAAGTCATAAGCAGGGTAAGCGTTTCCTTGAACAACTTCGTTTGTTACAGTCTTTACAACAACGCCATTGTAAGAGTAGTTGTATGTAACTGTATATACTGGGAGGTTCTCCTGCTCTACAACGAATGTTGCACCAGCATCGGCATCGTTGAATGGGTGATACTTACCCGATGCGCCAACATACTCCCACTTGAAATATTTGTTGGCACTCTTTGACTGGTTGTAGCACTTGATTTTATATTCATTGGTAGTACCTGTTGACTCAAAAGTCAAAGAGTGAGCGTTGCTTTCGTTTGAGTCGCCATTTACGTTCCATCCCTGACCGCCACCAGTGTAGGTGATATACTCACCGCTTTTCGACTTTAGATAGAACTGATTGTTACCGGCATCAATAAAAGTAAAGATTTGGACATTTGCAGCGTCGCCGTCCTTCTTTTCTGAACCATAGACCTCGCCATAAGCGTGTGCACCGGCGCCACCTACGTTAAGATAGAGGCCTGTGCTCTTTTCCTTGATACGGTACTCCGTATCGGCTGTGAACTGCGCCATTGCACCTACTGAGAGGAACAACGACATCAAAAATAAAGTAAATTTTCTCATAAGTTTATTAGTTTATAATGTTATTTTATACTTTGTTTGTTCTGTTTTTATTTCGTGTTGCTGTTTTTGCAAACTTCACAACCGCAATCTCCTTAATTTATTATAGGATATTCAACTGCAAAAATAAAAAACTTGTTAGGTTTATACAACATCTATGTATAACTAAAATTTAACAAAGTGCAATTTTAACATTAATTAACATTTTAGTGTGGGCTGCATTTTATTGAAATGGGGTGGAAGTGCGTAATCCGGCGGCATATAGACGGATGATAATTGAATCATAACAAACAATAATACAAAATGATTTGCTCCAAAATTGCTTTATTTAAACAATTTTATTTATTTTTGTCAATGGGTTGCTTTGCGCGATAACTGACACACAAATGTCAGAATGTCGCCTGTTGCAGCCTCGATGTATCGGTGAGGATTTACAGTTTATAAATACAAAATCAAAATGAAAAAACTTTTAACCATTATGTTGCTGCTGGCGGTGTCGGTCACTGCCGGTATGGCACAGATTGACACAAGCAAGGAGTACCGCATCAAGGATGTGGGTACCGGTAATTACCTGAATGCGGCAAACCACACTGCGCACGCTACTGGCCCCATCGGTGGCGTGACTGTGGCGGCCTATGCCGAGAGTAACGAGCAGATATTTACATTCGAGTCTGCGGGTAGCGGCTATTACCTGAAGACAAGGAGTGGTTATTACATCTACTGCCAGCAGTGGAATGTTGATGCTCTCACAACCAAGAGCGTGCTCACGTTTACCGATGCAGGCAATGGCAATTACTACATAATGAACGGTAGCAACTACTTCAAGGTTGAGAATGTGAGTGGCACATATTATCCGTTCTGTGATGCTCCATCGAGCGCAAAGGCTACCTGGGCTTTGGTGCCGGTGATTACCGGTGACATCAGCGTTACAGTGCTTGGTACCACCAATGCAAATGCCGGTGTTGTTTACGAGGGCACTGAGTACAAAAACGGAAGTGCGCTGAACACCACAGCTTCTATTAAAAAAGAGGATTTCACAGCAATGCCTGTTGACGGAATGCATGCTGTAATAAACATCGACGGCTCAAATGTCTATGTGAGCTACTTTAGCAACAGCACAGAGTTCTATATGATAAGAAACCATTCCGATGGCAACTATATGAGCCTGAACCCCGACTATTGTAGCAATGGCAACCTTAAACTCACAAACAGGAATGCGCCACAGGACAACCGCGGCCTTTGGATGTTCGAGGCGCAGAACGACGGCGGATACAAAATCTACAACTATTCCACCGGACTCACAAAAGTTCTTGGTATGACAGGTAGCGCAGCAGATGCACGCGCTTCAATGGTGGACCGCAACAACACTTCACATTCAACTGTTTTTGATGGTACAATCAATTTCGATGGCACAGCATCGTACATAAAGATTAAAGGCAGTGCCAACAATTACTGGAACAAACGAAACGACGGAAATGGTGGCGGACACCTTGCTCTGTGGGATGATAGCGGCGCCGTTGGCGACAACGGAAGTACATTCTTTATGGACGAGGCCGACTACACCCTGTTCCCCGATGAATATAAATTTGAATACACTCCAAAGAACGCCAACACGTTGTGGTACAAGTCATCGGCAAAATCGGGCGGCTCAAGCAACGCGTGGCAAGAGTATGCATTGCCATTGGGTAACGGAGAACTTGGATGTATGGTGTTCGGCGAGGTGCAGAGCGAGGAGATACAGTTTAACGAGAAGACACTGTGGAGCGGCCCTGCAAACACTATCGGTGCCGGTGGTGGTAATCGTACATTCGTGAATTTCGGTTCGCTGTTCATCACCGACAATAATGCGCAATCGGCAAACGACTATGTGCGTTACCTCGACCTTGAAGAGGGTGTTGCCGGTGTTGAGTTCAAGAAGAGCAACGGCACAAGACAGGTGCGCAGGTATTTCAGTTCAGCTCCCGACTCGGTGATTGTCATCAACTATAAGAATGTGGGCAGTGAGAAATTGAACCTTACATTCAGTCTTACTCCATGTAGCGACATCAGCGCAAGCAGCGTGACATACAGCAATGGCGCAGCATCGTTCACCGGAGCAATGGAGGCTGTGAAGTATGCGGCACGCGTGCACGTGGCTGCCGACAATGACGCTACCATAAGCACTGCTTCAAACGGTATAACAGTGAGCAACGCTACAGAGGTGACATTCTTCTTGAAGGGCGGTACAAACTTCAACGGCGATATGACTGTCTTTGACAACTATTTCACTAGCGAAACGCAGAACGATGTCAACAACCGCATAAAGGCCGACATTGAGAAGGCTGCAGCCAAGGATTACACAACGCTCGAGGCTGCCCACATTGCCGATTTTAGCGCAATTACAAAACGCATGACGCTCGACTTTGACCTTGATGTGCCAACCGTCGACACCAAGACTCTTATTGATAACTACTATCCAAACAATCAGGACGGCAACAGCACCGACAACGACCATCTGTTCCTCGAACAACTATACTTCCACTATGGCCGTTACCTGGCGATTAGTTCAAACCGCAAGCCCATTGCTGCGCCAAACAACCTGCAGGGTATTTGGAATAACCTTGGCCGCCAGGATTCACACGGTGTATGGAATTCTGATATCCACACCAACATCAACATACAGATGAACTACTGGCCAACTGAGATGACCAACCTTGGCGACCTACACATGCCGTTCTTGAACTTCATTATCCGTGGTGCGCAGAGCGAGGGTTGGAAAAAGGTTGCTCGTGAGTATAATAATGGAGATACCAAAGGTTGGAGTGTGATGACAGAGTCATCGCTCTACAATAGTATGAGTACTTGGGGTAGCAACTATCTTGTAGCAAATGTGTGGTACACCAGTCACCTGTGGATGCACTACCGCTACACACAGGACAAGGAATTCCTGAAAAAGGCGTTCCCTGTTATGTGGAGCTGCGCCGAGTTCTGGTTCCATCGCTTGAAGAATGTGAACGGCGTGTATCTTGCACCAAATGAGTATTCACCCGAACATGGCCCCAGTGGCGAGGATGGTACAGCACACGCACAGCAGATGATTAGCTACCTGTTCGAGAACCTGATGGAGGCGGTTGAGATTCTTGACGCGAGCGAGCACGGCCTCACACAGGCGCAGATTGAGAAACTCAACGACTACTATCTGCACACCGACAAGGGTCTTGCAACCGAATCTTGTGCAAGAGCAAACAACGGTGTGAGCGTTGGTACAAGCCTGCTACGCGAGTGGAAATATTCGGCACACACAAGCGGCGAGACAGGTCACAGACATATGTCGCACTTGATGGCTCTCTATCCAATGGAACAGATTACACCCGAAAGCCAATACTTTACCCCGGCGGTGAACTCATTGAGGCATCGTGGCGATGCAGCCACCGGCTGGTCAATGGGTTGGAAGGTCAATCTCTGGGCACGCGCACAGGACGGCGACCACGCTCACATAATCATAAAGAACGCACTGCAGCACGCAGGTGGCAACGGTGGTGTATATTACAACCTGTTCGATGCACACCCGCCATTCCAGATTGACGGAAACTTTGGTGTATGCGCGGGTATGGCTGAGATGCTGTTGCAGAGCGCACACGGATATATCAACATTCTCCCTGCATTGCCAAAGGTGTGGGAAAAGAGTGGTAATGTTGCCGGTATGAAAGCAATCGGTAATTTTACTGTTGATTTCAACTGGGCTGATGGCAAGTGTCAGAAGGCTACCATCATAAACAATGCTGGTGCCGTGCTGAAAGTTCGTTGCAAGCGCGGTGCAATGGGAATTGACAATGCTCTTGTAACCGTGAATGGCAAAAAAGCTACTGTGACCGTAGAAAATGAGGTGGCGGCCATTCCTTGCGAGAAGGGCGATGTTGTTGTCATTGACTTTACCAAAACAGCCGAATCGTATGTCGAGAGTCACGAGCTCAATGTGACAGAGGTCGGCTATGCCACTCTCTATCTAGGCTTCAATGCTGCTATTCCTGAACTTAAAGGCGAGGATAGCGGTGTCTACACCGTTACAAGCGTAGGCGACGGCTACGTGTATATGGAGGCTGTAACCGGCACGTTACCGGCAAACACCGGCGTGGTGGTGAAGGCCGATGAGGGCGTGTATACATTTGTACAGTCGTCAACCGCTCCTGCAGACATAGACAAGGGGCTGCTTAAGGGTACATTCACCCGCGAACAGATAATCAAGGATGCCGACAAGGAGTATTATATCCTCTCGGACGAATATGAACCGGTTGGCTTCTATATCGCCGGCAATGGAGTAAATAATGAATATTTCTGGAACGACGCCAACAAGGCTTATCTTGTGCTTCCCAAGGAAGTGGCGCAGAGCAACACTGTTTTCCGCTTTGATATTGATGACACAACAGGCATCGACGAGGTGAAAGGTGAAAGCGGAAATGTGAAAGCTATTTACGACCTCACAGGTCGCCGTGTAGAGGCTATCACCGCTCCCGGCATCTACATTGTAAATGGTGAAAAGCACATTGTCCGCTAAATGTAAATTTAAGATAAAAGGAAAAGCTGCGAGTGAATTTCTCGCAGCTTTTTTCTTTTTCACCTTTTGAACATTCAACACCCTTGCATTTTCCTGTTTGTGCTTTGAAAACAGGAAAATGAACTAAACTTTTTGATTTTTGTTGAAGTTTTGAGGGAAATGTGAATTTGTTTCGTGTATTTTTGTTAACTTTGCACGATGTTTGCTTGTTATATACAGGGCGTTGTTGAATAAAATACAACAGTTTAGAACAGAATTCAAAACTTTAAATATTAATTACCAAAAACAATGAAAAAATTTACTTCTTTTATGTTGATGCTGCTTTGTGCAGTGACAACATGGGCGCAGACATTGCCTGCGACTGACAAGGCTTTTACCGTTGTGGCCGAAGGTCACAATTCTGGTGCGAAACCGGGTTGGGCTATTAACAACGAGGGTACTAAAATGGTTTCTTTTGGAAACACAGCAATTGCAGACGAGGCTCAGAAAAACTTTGCATTCGTTCAGTACGATGGTAAGGTTTATCTTTACAGCGTTTGGGCGCAGAAATTTGTGCAGAAGGATATGTCACTCTCTGCAAGTCTTCCAATCGATGACATTAAAGTTGAGAATGTTGATGGTGGCAAGTTCTACTTTAAGTATGACGACTCCCACAATATGAACATCGGTGGTTCAAAGCAGCTTGCTCCTGATGGTTGGAATGCTAAGGATGGCGGTAACCAGTATACTCTTACAGAGGTTGCAGATTTTGACGCAACTGCTGCTCTTGCAATCTTGGACAACTCATGCACAATTACCTATAATTTCACATATAACGGTAATGTCGTTGCTACTCAGGTGACAAAGATTAATAAGGGTGCAAACTATCCTGCTTTCACATCTTTGCCTTGGGGTGCTGCTGCTACTGTTCCAACAGGTACTGCTGATGCTGACGAGACTGTTGAGGTCGTTTGTACAATTGATACATCGGTTCTTCCTTTCGTTCCATCGGCAACTTATGACGATGCAAATATGAAGTGGTACTATGTGAAGAACAATAACACATACTATTTGAGCCACAAGGCAGGACAGGATCATATTGCATTGAACGATGCTGCAAAGACAATTGATGAGAATAACAAGGATGCTTTCACTTGGGCTTTCGTTGGTAACCCATTCGCTGGATACCATATTGTAAACAGAGCTACTGGTAATACACATGTTCTCTCTTCTTCTACTTCGGTTGAAGGAAACGATGCAAATGTGTTCCCAGTGATGACTGAACTATCTACGCTTGCTAGCGGCAACAATGAATATTGGATACCTACATCAAGTTCAGACATTGCAAACGGTTTCTATCTTGCTCAGAAAGGTTTTGCTAGCAATAGACTGAATAATCGTGGTAGCAAACTCGCTTACTGGACAGGTGGTGCTGATGGTGGTTCTACATTCACAGTTATTGAGCGTCCAATGGGTCCTGTAGCCGAGCTTGAGGCTCTTATTGCCGAGGCAGAGGCTCTTTTGAATGCAAATACGGGTTCTAAAATCGGTGAGTACACAGCTACTACATCTACAGCTTTGAGCACCGCTATTGCTACAGCAAAGGCTATCGAGGAAGCAAACGTTACAGCGGCTGATGTTGAGGCATTGCAGGCTGCAATTGATGGGCTTGCTATAATTCTTCCAACTGCAGGTAATTATTACCAGTTCCACAGCTCACTTGCTGCGTTTACAGAGACAAAGGCTGTACATGGAACAGATGGCACACCAGGTTGGAAAACTTTGAACAATGATGACAAGAACTTCTACTGGAAGGCGGTTGCTACAGGAAACGGTATTGCTTTGCAGAATGCTGCCAATGGAAAATATCTGTGTGGTAATGAAGGCAGATCTGGTGCTTGGAGCCTGTCAGAAACACCTAGTGAAATTGATGTCAAGATTTTCTCAAAGGCTGAGAACGAGAAGGGTTATGAGTATGGTATCATCCTCAACGGTTGGCAGATGCATGCAAACAACCACGGTGGTGGCGCAAATGCAAGCGGTAACCTTGTTTCTTGGAATACAGACAATGCAAACTCTGCATCTTCTTGGTATATCTTGGAGGTTGAGTTGCAGGAGTTCTTTACTGTAACTTATAACTTTAAATATGGTGAAGAGATTAAGTACACACATTCTGTAGAACTTGCAAAGGGTGCTGCATTCCCTACTGTGAATGTTGCTTTGCCTTATGGCGTAACTACAGACTTTGCAGTTCCCGAAGGTACTGTTGAAACTGATGCTACATTCAACTTCAATTTGACTATTGTAAATGAGGTTCCATTTGAGGCTGTTGAGAGCGGTACTCCTACAACTTGGTACTATACAAGAATGCACGGAAATTCTTCAGTAACATCATACATCCAGGATAATGGTGAAAATAATGTTGAGTGGCTTGACAAGAGTGTTGCTGCCGATGAGATTGACTCTCACCTTTGGGGCTTCGTAGGTAATATCTTCGATGGTTACAAGG
>JAGCMB010000011.1 GCA_017646665.1 Bacteroidaceae bacterium | reverse complement strand
TACCATACTTGGTGTGAATGTAATTGATGGAATAACCTTCTTCAAGCATATGCATATATTTTAGCAATGCTGAATGATCGTGCTTCTTAAGCATAAAATAAACCCCAAAAGTTTTTTGTCTAACTTTTGGGGTTCACTTCATTAATGGCAATCTCGTTTGTTTATCTTATGACAGTCCAAATTATCATATACCCATTCAAAACAGGCTCTGTGGATATTATTCTAGACATATTGGTTCAAATCAGATATTCCAACTTGATGTATAAATATTTTTTGTCCATTAGATTGCCCGTTCCTAAATTTTCTTATCTTCGCAAAAAATATCCCTTAATATGCGCACACTTATCAGCAACCCGACAATAGTGAACAACGGCGAGCAGTTCCGTGGCTCAATAGTAGTAAACAACGGCAAGATTGTAGAAATTCTGCGCGGAAACGAGCTGCCACGCGCCGAGTGCGATGAAATAATTGAGGCTACCGGACTCTATCTCATCCCCGGAGTGATTGACGACCACGTACACTTCCGCGAGCCGGGACTTACTGAAAAAGCGACAATAGCAACCGAAAGCCGTGCTGCAGCAGCCGGTGGCGTGACATCATATATGGAAATGCCGAACACCGTTCCGCAGACAACAACCATAAAGGCTCTAAAGGAGAAGTTCAGGATTGCAGCAAATGACAGCGTCGTAAATTACTCTTTCTACTTTGGAGCAACAAACAGCAACGTAGCCGACTTTACCAAACTGAACCCTAAAAACATTTGCGGCATAAAGTTATTTATGGGTTCAAGCACCGGCAATATGCTTGTCGACAAAAAGGAGCAGCTTGAAGAGATTTTTCGCACCGCAGCACTTCCCGTTGCTGTCCATTGCGAGGAGAGCACAATAATCGCTGAAAATTCACGAAAAATAAAGGAACGTGAAGGGGACGACCCAGACGTGAAGTTCCACCCCGTAATACGCAGTGCCGAGGCCTGCTACCTGAGCACTAAATGTGCTGTTGATTTGGCACGCAAGTTCGGCACACAACTGCACGTAACGCACATAAGCACCGCGCGCGAACTGGAGTTGTTCACAGCTGGCGACACCAAAGGCAAAAGAATTACAGCAGAGGCAACACCGGCACACCTCACCTTCTGCGATGCAGACTATGCCCGTTTAGGAACAAAGATTAAGTGCAATCCGGCCATCAAGAGTGCCGACGACCGCGAAGCGTTGCGCAAAGCCATCAGCGACGGCACGATAGACCTCATCGGCACCGACCACGCTCCGCATCTCCCCAAAGACAAGGTTGGCGGAGCCTTGAAGGCGACATCCGGTATGCCCAGCATACAGTTCTCACTACCAGCGATGCTGAATTTGGTCGACCAAGGTGTTATAGACATTGAAACGTTGGTACAAAAGATGTGTCACGCTCCTGCGCAGATATTCAACATCAACAAACGTGGTTTTATTGAAAAGGGATTTTATGCCGACTTTGTTTTACTAAGCCCCAATAAGCCACATACAATAACCACTGCCGACATAATAAGCAAATGTGCCTGGAGCCCCTTTGAAGGTGACACATTCAACTGGTCTGTCGAGCAGACTTGGGTAAACGGCGAGTGTGTCTACAAAGAGGGAACAATTAATGAAGAGGTACGAGGCAAAGCTCTCCGTTTCAACCGATGAAAAGGCTCATTTTTAATTATGGGATAAAGGATGTAGCCCCTTTTATCGATTGGAGTTACTTCTTGCACGCCTGGGGTATTGCCACTGCAAAAGGTAGCCAGCCGGCACAAGAGGTTGTAAACGATGCCAAAGCAATGCTTGACGAGATAGACGGCAAGTACAAGACAACAGCAATCTTCGCCCTTTGCAATGCAAGAAGTCATGACGACAATATCATAATTGAAGATGTCGCACTCCCTCTATTGCGCCAACAACATTGCATAGAGAGCGCATACAACCTATGCCTTAGCGACTTCGTATCGCCACAAGACGACAGGATAGGATTATTTGCCACAAGTGTTGAAAGCACTTTCGGGAGCGAATACACCAACGACGACTATTTGCGACTACTCTCGCAGACATTGGCCGACAGGCTTGCCGAAGCAACCGCCACACTGCTGCACAAGCAGGTACGCACTGAAAAAGAGCTGTGGGGATATTCGCAGAATGAAATTTTGGCAATTGAAGAATTACTCGCCGAAAAGAACCAAGGCATACGCCCCGCAGTAGGTTACCCGTCATTACCAGACCAAAGCATTATTTTCACAATTGACAAACTACTGCATTTAAGTGAAGCCGGTATCACACTCACACCAAACGGTGCTATGACACCTCACGCAAGTGTGTGTGGACTCATAATAGCGCATCCGTCAGCACAATACTTTGCAGTGGGCAAGATTGACAAGGAACAGTTGAAGGATTACGCCAAACGCAGGAATATGAGCATTGAGAATGTAAGTCGATTCCTTGTCAAAAACATTTGACAACACAAAACCGTTGCGGTAAAACACCTAAAAGAGGAGATTATATACAGTTGTTATGGCTTTAATGTCCAATATTTGAAAATATTCCGCAAAAATTCACTATATTTACAACGTAAATAAAAACAACTAATAAAACAGTTTTGTCTATGTTAAGAAAAATTCTCCATCCGCTCTACGTCCTATATCAGGCACTTTTTGCCTGGTGGGCCGCGTTCATTGTTGTTGGCATCACAGCGATAATAATAGAAATTTTCGGACATTTCTTAAAGATAAAGAATGCCGACCACGCTCCTGCGGTAATATGGTGCAAACTCACCTGTTGGATTTTTCTTATTCCCGTAAAAGTGGTCGACCGTGACAAATACGTGAAGAAAGACCAGAATTACATATTCGTGGCCAATCATCAAGGAATGTTCGACATTTTCGTCATGTATGGCTACATCTGCAAGCGTTTCAAGTGGATTATGAAGGACTCATTGCGCAAGATGCCTCTGCTAGGCAAAGCCTGTGAGGACACCGGACATATCTTTGTAAACCGCGACACTCCACAGAAGGATTTGTTGCGCAAGTCAATCAACACTTTAAAGAGCGGTGCATCCTTGGGTATATTCCCCGAAGGTACACGATGCCGCAACGGCAAGATGGGCAAATTCAAGAAAGGCGCTTTTGTAATTGCCAATATGACACAGAAGCCCATCATCCCCATTACCATCGACGGTGCATACAACATTCTCCCCAAAGGCTGCAAATGTTTCCATTGGTCACCTGTAACATTGACATTCCACGCACCCATCGAGTGCAACGGCCGCGACAGCGAGAACGTGGAGCGTATGATGAAAGAGGCCGAAACAGTAGTTGCAAATACACTTTATAAAAACAAATAAATTCAAATCAATAACACTATGAAAAAATTCTTGTCAGCACTGCTCTTGACAGTGCTTATCACTCCACAGGCTATGGCCGACGAGGGTATGTGGTTGCTACAGTTGATGCGCCAGCAGAACCTCAAGGACAAGATGGCCGAAGCGGGATTGCAGATATCAGTTGACGAAATCTATTCACCTGAAGCTCCATCATTGAAAGATGCCATCGGTATCTTTGGAGGTGGCTGTACCGGTGAGGTCGTTTCACCCAACGGTCTTGTTGTAACCAACCACCATTGCGGTTTCAGTTTCATCCAGCAACTGAGTACTGTTGAGCACAACTATCTGCACAACGGTTTCTGGAGTCAGAGCTATGAGGAGGAGTTGCCCTGCAACGGCATCGCTTTCACATTCGTAAAGGAGATTAAAGACGTTACAGACGAAATCAACAATCGCATTGCCAATGGCAGTCTGAGCGAAGAGGCTTCGTTCCAACGCGATGCTCTTGCAGCAATTGGCAAGGAACTCTTTGAGGCCGACAATATCGAGGGCAAGGAGCATATGTATCCACAGTTGCTCCCATACTTCGAGGGTAACAAATATTACCTCGTATACTACAAGAAGTATACCGACGTACGCCTTGTTGCAACACCTCCAAACTCTATCGGTAAGTTCGGTGGCGAAACCGACAACTGGATGTGGCCACGCCATACAGGCGATTTCTCGGTATTCCGCATCTATGGTGACAAGGACGGTAACCCTGCGGCATACAGCAAGGAAAACGTTCCTTTGAGCACTCCAAAATTCCTTAGCATTTCGCTCGCCGGCTTCGAGCCAAACGATTATGCAATGATTATGGGATTCCCCGGCAGCACATCGCGCTACCTCACAGGCGACGAGGTGAAGCAGAGAATGTTCCAGGAGAACGAGCCACGCATTGCAATGCGCGACGTTACTTTGAAAATCATACGCGAAGAGATGGCAAAGAGCGAGGACATCGCAATCAGATATGCCAACAAACAGGCACGCATAAGCAACTACTGGAAGAACTCTATCGGTATGAACAAGGCCATTGTTGACAACAAGGTTGTTGAGACAAAGCTTGCCAAAGAGGCTGCTTTCAAGGCTTGGGCACAACAGAACAACAAAAACGAGTATGTTGATGTAGTTGAGAAAATCAACGCATGGGTTGAGGATGCAAACCGCACCACATACCTCACAACACTTGCAACAGAGCTCATAAGCTGCGTCGAGTTCGTACAGCGCAACCTCTATAAGGAGGCCAACATGTTCAGCGATCCTAAACTGACACAGGATCAGATGAACTCATTCTACAACTGGCTTCACAACCGCGACTACGACCACGAGATTGACCGTCGTATCGCCAAGGAGGTTCTCCCACTCTACTTCAGCCTTACACAACCCGAGGAGCGCGACGCTTACCTCAACGAGATGTATGCAAAGTACAAGGGCAACCTCGAGAAGTACATTGACCATGTTTACAACAACTCAATCCTTGCAAACAAGAAGAACTTCGACAGCTTCATGAAGAAGCCATCGGCAAAGAAGTTCGAGAAAGACCCTGCAATGCAGTTGCGTGCTGCAGTCTTCAGGACATACAGAGCATTGGCAGCAAAGAATGCAGAGCTTGCTAAGGTAATCAATCCGCTCCACAAGACATACCTCAAGGGTTTGATGGAGATGACAAACGGTCCTGTATATCCCGATGCCAACTTTACAATGCGTCTGACATATGGTAACGTGAAGCCATATAGCCCTAAAGACGGTGTAACATACAACTACTACACAACTCTCAAGGGTGTAATGGAGAAAGAAGACCCAACAAACAGCGAGTTCATCGTGCCTGCACGTTTGAAGGAACTTTACGAGGCAAAGGATTTTGGCCAGTATGCATTGCCAAACGGCGAAATGCCTGTTGCGTTCCTCACAACCAACGACATCACCGGCGGTAACAGCGGTAGCGGTGTGCTCAACGCACGTGGTGAACTCATCGGCCTTGCATTCGACGGAAACTGGGAGTCACTCAGCGGCGACATCAACTTCGACGACAACCTACAACGTTGCATCAACGTCGACATCCGCTACGTACTCTTCGTAATCGACAAGCTCGGTAACTGTAAACGCCTCATTGAGGAGATGAACATCGTCAAGTAACATAACGATATTCACATAATAAATCAAATAGGCAACCGTCAATGGTTGCCTATTTGATTTATTATACTACAAGGAGTTTTAAACATCCTGTACCTGTTTCATTACCCTCAACCAGTTACCGCCCCATATTTTCTCTATATCAGCTTCACTGAAACCACGACGCAATAGTTCACGGGTTACATTGCGCAGTTGCGAAGCCGAAGAACAGCCGACCACCTTTCCATCACCGTCAAAGTCGGTACCTATTCCAACATGGTCAATGCCGGCAACATCTATCGCGTGCTGCAAATGACACAAGAAATCGTCAAGCGTTGCCTCGCCATCCTTGCGCAAAAAGCCGCTATACATCGTCACCTGCACAACTCCACCCTTTGCAGCCAATGCACGCATCTGTTCATCGGTGAGGTTACGTGGATGGTCGCAAAGCGCCCGACACGATGAATGGGAACAGACAACAGGTTTTTTACTACATTCAAGAACCTGCCAGAAGGTACTTTCTGCCGCGTGCGAGAGGTCAATCATCATTCCGACACGATTCATTTCACACACAGCCTCACGTCCCAAAGCACTCAGGCCACCGTGCTCGGCATTTCCGCGTGCCGAGTCACAGATATCGTTGTCGCCATTGTGGCACAATGTCATATAGACAACTCCCTTTTGGCGCAAACGTTCAATATTGGACAAATCGCGACCTATTGCGTAACCATTCTCGACACCAAGCATTATTGCACGCTTACCTTGTGCTTTCAACCCATATAGCTCACAAGGAGTACTGCACAATGATATATAAGACACATTCCCGGCAACCTCGGAAATAACCCAATCAAGCAGCGTGTCAGCCTTTATCTTTGCCTGTTTCAACGACTCGTCGTCGCGTGCTCCTTGCGGGATATATGCAACCATTGTCGTTGCATCGAGCAAGCCCTCGGACATCTTATGCAGGTCGACAAGTGCCGCATCGTCACGACAGCAAAGGCGATAGCCTGTATTTGACAGCATTGGCGTGTCGCAATGCGAATCTATGGTCAGCATACCTTTATGCAGCTCTGTTACACGGTTATAGAGCATAGCCTCATCCACGAGCCAACGAAAAAGCGGCATCATTGTTTCATCGCCGTTCATTATGAATGATTCGGGATGCCATTGTACTCCCATTATACTGCGCCCGTCGACAGCCTCCATACCCTCAATGACACCGTCGGGCGAGTTGGCTACAACCTTAAAGCCCTGCGGTACACGGCTCACCGCCTGATGATGAAATGTATTCACCGCAAGACGTTCTTTACCAAAAATGCGATATAGCAAACTATCCGGAACAATCAAGACATCGTGCGTTGCAATGCCACGCTCTACAGGCTCCTGGTCGTGTGATAGCAGCTGTGAGCCTAAAGATGCATATATATCTTGATGCACCGAACCGCCAAAAGCAGCGGCTATCACCTGCACGCCACGGCAAATTCCGAGAATGGGCAGTGAACGGGCATCAGCAAGACGCGCCAACAACAGCTCCTGCTCGTCGCGAGCAGGGTTTATGGTGTGCAGAAGCGAATAGTCGGGTTCTTCACACATATAACGGGGGTCTATGTCGGCACCACCGGTGAGCAACAGGGCGTCAATGTGTGAAAGCGTTTCAATCAATGCTTCACGTTCGGCATAAGGCGGAATGAGCAATGGCACTCCACCGGCTTCGAGCACCGAACGGTAATAAGCCTCGGCAAGAGTAGCCTTTCCGTCGGAAAAATTGGCAGTGATACCAATCACAGGGCGACGGCTACAGGAGGGATAAACAGTGTGGAGTGCGCGGAACTCTCCTTCTACATCAAATTTATTCGTTGGCATATATTCTATAAATAAAAAACACCCGCACTAATATAACACGGGTGTTGATTCTATAATCGGGAACACTATCATTCCATTGGCATATTGCGCTTGATACTGTGTGCAAGCACAATCATAGTCTCAGTACTTACCACACCCGGAATTTCCTGCACTCTGCCGTTAAGCAACTGCATAAGATGCTCATTATCATTAGAGTACATCTTTGCAAGGATTGAGTAAGGGCCAGTTGTATAACAGCACTCAACCACCTCGGGAATCTCGCGCAGACGCTCAACGACCTCCTTGTACATTGAACCGCGTTCAAGACGTATTCCAATATATGTACAAGTCTTGTAACCCAAACGACGTACATCTATTTCGTAGCAAGAGCCAGAGATAATGCCCATATCAATGAGGTGCTGCACACGCAAATGAATTGCAGCTCGTGAAACTCCACATAACTCGGCAACGTTGCGGAAGGGAATTCGGGCATCTTTTGAAATTATACTCAATATTTTCAGGTCAAGAGCATCTACTTTACATTCTAAGTTTTTCATATTGTAATTGGTTATAAGAAGTTGTGTTTGTTATTTCTTTACGATTTTCACGATTTCAATATCATATACGAGAGCACTGTAAGGCGGCACCTTATTGCTTCCTCTTACGCCATAGGCAAGTTTCCAAGGGATATATGCCTTGCACTTTGTACCGACAGGAAGTGTTGTAAAGACCTCGGTCAATCCGGGCAACAGACTGCCAACGACAGCCTCTACCACTTCGCCACGCGAGCTCTCTACAAGATTGCCGTTTATGTACGAAGCCTTATATATGTAACCGACTTTGCTGTCCAAGGTTGCAACAGCTCCGGTTCCGGCACGTTCAATCTTCACCTGCACGCCACCGGGAAGTGTTTCCACACCATTACGCGAGCTGTTCTTTGCGATGAACTCTTCACTCGGCTGACGGAAAATTATTCTGTTGTAATAGTCGTAAGCAGCATCGACACTCATCGTGCGATGGTCGCCATGAGCCATTGCCTTAAGGCCTTCAAGAAAAAGTCGTCTGTCGACCTTTAGCGTTGTATCACTCTGATATATTGCATAACTGGCCTCATCAAACATATCCATAGCGGATGCGCCGACAACTACTCCGTGAGCATAGGCCAGAGCCTTGGAAGAGGTATCTACTGGAAATGCATCGGATAGCCCCTTGACAAAAAGTTCCATGGTGGCCGGAGTAATTTCCAGTTCCTTGATGGCGCGTGGCATATCACGGGCAACAATCATACTCACAGCGTATGATATTGAATCTTGCGCATTGGCCAGATACACCACACCGTCAGCGAGTGCTGTTTTGCCTGTGGCATTTGCTGCTGCGGATGCCCGATGCCCATTTTCACGAGGCATAAAACACAAGCCTACAAACAGGTAGACTATCAGCAACACAACAATTGCCAATATGGCTTTTTTTCCCGTTTTCATCGTACTTTTTTGTTGTTATCGAATCCTTAAAGAACCTTGATGAGCTCAACATCAAAGATAAGCGCGCTATAAGGAGGAATCATCTCACCGGCACCGTGCTCACCGTATGCCATATCGTATGGGATATATAGACGCCACTTTGCACCCTCCTGCATTAGCTGCAACGCCTCAACCCAGCCCTTAATTACCTGGTTGACACCGAACACTGCGGGCTCACCACGCTTGATTGAGCTGTCGAACACTGTACCATCAATGAGTGTACCCTCATAGTGACACTGCACGCGGTCTGTTTCCGATGGTTTCTTTCCGTTACCTGCGGTAATCACCTCATACTGCAATCCACTTGGCAACACTGTAACGCCCTCTTTCTTTGCATTATTGGCAAGGAAAGACTCGCCACAAGCCTTGTTCTGCTCGTAGGCAGCTTCGGCCAACTTGCGGAAATGTTCGTTGACAACCGACTGGGCCTCGGAATGTGACATCTCGGTCTTTTCACCGGTGAGCACATCCTTAAGAGCCTTTACGAAGTCATCAACATTCATATCCTGAACACCCATTGAAAGTAAATTTTGGCCAATTCCCATTCCCAGGCCATAGCTGAATTTATCCATCTTATTAATTTATTATAATATTATATGAAATTCTGTCATTTTGCCAACTAGCATTTTTACACACTTTGCAAAGTTGAGGCGAGCGAAGATACAACTATTATTCTTATCACAAACATAAATGGCATATTTTTTTATCCAAAACCAATATTTTTTCAAACAAAGTACAAAAATATCTTTTTTACATTTTGTCAAAAATATGCAACCTCCCAATAATAAAGTTCAAGAACTTTTTATTTATTATTAATATAAAAAAAATCCACATCAGCTGTAAAACCTCAATTTATTTCCATAACTTTGTAACAATAGCATTTTTCACATTAAAACAGAGTTTTAAAACTTATCAGGAATATGTCAAACAGCATCATAATAGCCATAATATTCGGTTTTCTTGTCGTCGGAATGTTTATTTTACGCAAGATTTACGGCAACACGGCCACTGTAACCGAGGAGAATCACGACCACCACGACGGCGAGGATGGCATCTGCTGTGGCAAGCACACGAATTGCGCAAAGGGATATGACAACAGCAACCTCTATTTTGAGGACGAAGAGTTGGACCGTTTCAAAGGAGTAAAGCCGGAAGATTATAGCGAGAGTGACATTGAGGAGTTCCGTCAAGTGCTGTACACTATGCGAGAAAACGAGGTTGAGAACTGGGCCCATTGCATTGAAACACGTGGAATTGAGCTACCTGACGAGATTAAAGAAGAGATTCTGATGATGCTGCAATAACAACACTAAACATAAGAGAGTGCGCAAACTGATATATTACATAGTAGCCCTGTCTGCAATAGCCACCCTTTGTGGATGTGCCGGAAAAAGAGTGAACAACGCCGTAACGCGTATGTATCACGCTTTCACCGCCAGATACAACACATACTACAATGGCAACGAGGCATACAAGCAGGCTTTAAAGGCGCAAAAGGCGGCACACAAGGACAATTATCTTGAACAGTTGCCACTGCTCATCATAAGTGACGAGAATACTCAAAAAACAGGTGCAAGCAATTACGACCGTGCCATAGAAAAATCACAGAAGGCAATAAAGAACCACTCTATCAAAAGACGTCCCAAAAAGCCTTCGGGGAAGAAGCTGTCACCAAAGAAAAAGAAGTTCTATTCACAAAAGGAGTTCAATCCGTTTCTGTGGAGAGCGTGGTTCCTTATGGCAAACTCACAATTCCAGAAAGGCGAGTTTGCCGAAGCTGCCAGCACCTTCATATACATATCGAAACTATATGAGAATGACTCCAAAATTGTAGCTCAAGCACGTATTGGACTGGCCAAGTGCTATTCCGAGATGGATTGGCTATACGAAGCCGAAGAGTTGTTGCAACGCGTGCAGCGTGACACCGTCCCCGAACCCTTGCAAAAAGAATTTGCCGTGGCGAAAGCCAATCTGCTGCTAAAGCAGGAGCGTGGCGAGGAGGCAATCCCCTATATAAAGACCGGACTGAAGCGCAAGGGACAGACCGCATTGGACAAAGCCCGCGAATATTATCTCTTGGGACAGTTATATGCCAAGACCGGCAACAAGGAAGAGGCATACAAAAGCTTTGGAAAAACAATCTTAAAGAGCCCTCCATACGAATTCGAGTTCAACGCCCGTATACGCCAGACTGAAACAGCGACAAACAAGAACCACAAGAAAATCCTGCGTAAGCTCAAGCGCATGGCAAAATCGGACAAGAACATCGATTACCAGGCGCAGATATATTATGCCATTGGAAATCTGCACTTGAGTAACAAGGACACTACCGAAGCAATCAATGCATACGAAACGGGTGTTGCCACAGGAGCCACAAGTGGATATGGCACAGGTATGTTGCACCTGTCGCTCGCTAAGATATATTGGGAAAAGGAGAAGTTCTCAAAAGCACACGACAATTACAATAAAGCGATGTCGATGCTCAATGAAGAGAGCCAATACTACGATGAAATAACGTTCCGAAGTAAAGCTCTCGGCAATTTGATACAACACACCGATGTTGTAGAGAAAGAGAGTGAACGACTCTATTGGGCAACACTCACACCCGAAGAGTTGAACCCGATACTCGACAAACTCATTGAGGAGGCCAAGCGACAGGAGGAGTTGAGGAAGAAAGAGGAGAAGAAACTTGAGCGCGAGAGCGAAGGGGGTAACGAACTTGACAATGCCGGCAACAACGCAGCAATGACAATAGACAACCAGAGCGACAAGCAGTTATGGTATTTCTACAACCCGCAACTAGTGTCACAGGGCGTGCGTGCCTTCAAACAGAAGTGGGGGGATAGGGAGTTAAAAGACTACTGGCGTTTCAGCAACACCATATCATCGTTGATGTCGGATGAACAGGTTATGGATACCACCCTTACCGACAGCCTCGCTTTGGACAGCGCCTTCATTTCATCCGACAGCATTGCCATTGCCGAGAATGTTGAAACCGTCACAGAGGAGGAGAGCTTATCTACCGACCCGACTACACGCGAATACTACACACAACAGATACCAAGAACCGAGGAGGAGAAGGCCGAGGCACACAAGGCTCTGAGTAATGCTCTTTTTGAATCGGGTGTACTTTTCAAAGATGATGTCAATGATAAACGCTTGACAATATCATACCTTGAACGAGTAGCCAACGAATATCCCGAATTTGAAAGGCTTGCCGAAACATATTACCAACTATTCCTTGCCTGCTCGCGTTGGGAAGAGCCAGAAAAGGCAAGCTATTACAAGAATATGCTGATAGCGAACTACCCCGACAGCACAATAACAAAGAAGATACAGGAGCCCGATTTCTTTGAAAATGCAGCTACACGCAAGCATAAAGAGGATTCGATATATGTAAAGGCATACAATCACTACACGCAGGAAGAGTATGCAGACGTTATAGACGAAGCCCTTTACAGCGCCGAAAAATATCCAAACGGCAGCCACCGCGCACGCTTTATGTTCATAGATGCAATGGCCAAATTGTATAGCGGACGACAAGAAGAGGCTCTTGATGCACTGGAACTGTTGACAAGCACATACTCGGCAGACAGCATAAGCAAATTGGCCGCTGGAATAAACACCGGCATCAAGGAGGGCCGACTACTGCATAGCGGCATATCAACATCCATCTGGGACCGCAAGGCCGATGGCACAATCAGACAAGACGAGGAGAATATTCCGGAATTCAGCACAGGCCGCAACGAGCCATACTACGTTGTGTTGGCATTCCCCAATGGCTCACTCGACGAGAAACGTCTGTTGTTTGAAATGGCACGCTATAATTTCTCGCGATATATGGTGAGAAACTTTGAAATGACATTTGAAACACTTACAGAGATTACGCTGCTTGAAGTCAAGGAGTTCTTGAACTTTGACGAAGCATTCCTCTATCGCAAAAGGCTGTTCAGCAATGCCGAAACAGCAAGATTGCTTGAAGGAATAAATACTTTGATTATATCAAAAAGCAATCTCGATTTGTTATTACAGTATTACACATTCGAGGACTATACCGAGTTCTACGAAAAGAACTTCCTTGCAATACCCGAAGTGGAGATTGACGGTTACACTCTCGACGAGCCCGACTATAGTGCAGAGGATGTGGACAACAAAAACGAAACGAAAGAATAATATGACATATAGACTATTATGGGCCGACGATGAGATTGAGTTATTAAAGGCCCACATCATATTCCTACAGAGCAAAGGCTACGAGGTGACAACAGTAACCAATGGCCCCGACGCAATAGATGCCTGCAGCAAGGAGGCTTTTGACCTTGTCCTGCTTGACGAGAATATGCCCGGACTGACTGGACTTGAGACACTGAATGTAATCAAGGAGATGCACCCTCAGACTCCAGTGGTAATGGTCACAAAAAGCGAGGAGGAGGATATTATGGAGCAAGCCATAGGCTCAAAGATTGCCGATTACCTCATTAAACCGGTCAACCCACACCAGATACTCCTTACACTTAAAAAGAACATACACCACAAGGAGATTGTCGCAGAGAAAGCCAACAGCGCATACCAGCAGAACTTCGGTAAGCTATCGATGCAGATTGGCGATGCACGCACCGTTGAGGAGTGGCAGGATATATACCGTAAGATTGTCTACTGGGAACTGCAGCTTGAAGAGGCCGATACCCAAATGCACGATATGCTAAAGTCACAAAAGGAGGAGGCAAACAATATATACTCCCGCTTTGTGAAGAACAATTATATGGACTGGATGTCATCGGTGCGCGAAGAACGCCCAATGATGAGCCACGACCTGTTCCGTGAACGCATATTCCCGCTTGTCGACAAGGGAGAAAAGGTTTTTCTCATAATCATTGATAACTTCCGCTACGACCAATGGCGTGTGCTTGCCAACGAAATCGGCAGTAATTTCATCATTGACGAGGAACTATATACCAGTATTCTGCCCACAGCAACACAGTATGCACGAAACGCCATCTTCTCGGGGCTTATGCCAAGCCAAATCAAGGAGATGTTCCCACAACTGTGGGTTGACGAGGAGGATGAAGAGGGCAAGAACCTTAACGAAGAGGCTCTTATCGGAACACAAATTGCACGATACCGACGTAAGGACAGCTATTCGTACAGCAAGGTCTTGACATCTGCAGCTGCCGAAAAATACATTGACAACATCAACAACCTGTCAAAGAATGACATAAACGTGTTGGTTGTAAACTTCATCGATATGCTTTCACACGCACGCACTGAATCAATGATGGTGCGTGAGCTGGCAGCAAACGATGCGGCATACCGTTCCATAACACAATCGTGGATACGCCACTCTGCCATCAAAAAACTTTTCGATTATCTTGCCGAGAGTCAATACACTGTGGTAATCACCACCGACCACGGCAGCATACAGGTGGACACACCAACAAAGGTTGTCGGCGACAAGAACACCAACACCAATCTACGTTACAAACTGGGCAAGGCACTCAATTACAACAGCAAAGATGTCTTTGAAATCAAGAACCCGGCAAAGGCATTCCTGCCACAGCCCAACATAAGCACAAGCTACATCTTTGCCACAGGCAACAGATTCTTTGCATATCCCAACAACTACAACTACTATGTATCGTACTACAAAGATACATTCCAGCACGGTGGCATTTCCATTGAGGAGATGCTCATACCATTCGTTACTATGAAACCTAAAAACAAGAAATAATAATGAGCGAACATATTATTACAGTAAACGGTTTGGAGGAGTATCCCAAAGCCGCAAAATGGTTTAAGGAGTTTTTGCAGCAGGGACGCATTTTTGCTTTTTATGGCAAGATGGGCAGTGGAAAGACCACATTCATAAAAAGCGTATGTGAAGAACTGGGAGTCGAGGACACCATCAACTCACCTACGTTTGCCATTGTAAACGAGTATGAGGACAATGAGGCAAACACAATATTCCACTTCGATTTCTATCGTATAAAATCACTTGCCGAGGTCTATAATATGGGCTACGAGGAGTACTTTTACAGCGACGCATTTTGTTTCATCGAGTGGCCGGAGCTTATTGAGGAACTGCTGCCCGAGGAACATATAAGGGTTGACATCTGCGAGAACGACGACGAGACACGCACAATAAAGGTTACTGTAAATAACTGAAAGACAAAACGACAAACATAATAAATGATATGAAAATCAACGCTAACGCATCGGGTACAAGAACCATAGAGGTTACCGAAGCACAATTGCAGATAATCAGGAAATATTCACTGCTCGACAGAATAGCAAACAGCACAGGAGTAATAGACGAGGATTCCCTAAACAAGCTTCGTCTTACAGTGCGTTCATTGATTGCATCACAGACAATGGCATCGAAAGAGTTGCTCGACATTTGCCCTATACTCTACCACGAGGATATGAAGGCTCTTGGACTAAAGAACCTTATCAAGTGCTATACAGAGTGGATGACAAATTGCGAGACAACGGCAACAGCAGACGAAGCCACAAGCACAAATGAATAACAGGAAAATAACCGATTGGTTGCCTACCACCCGCAAAGAGGCAGAACTGCGCGGTTGGAATGAACTGGATGTGATTATGTTCAGCGGCGATGCGTACGTCGACCATCCCTCTTTTGGTGCGGCTGTAATTTGCCGTCTGTTGGAGGCCGAAGGATTGCGCGTTGCCATTGTGCCACAGCCAAATTGGCAAGACGACCTGCGCGACTTCAAGAAAATGGGACGTCCGAGGCTATTCTTTGGAATCTCGGCCGGATGTATGGACTCAATGGTCAACAAGTACACTGCAGCAAAACGATTCCGCAGCGAAGATGCCTACTCACCCAACGGCAAGCACAGTATGCGACCGGAATATGCGACCACGGTATATTCAAATATCCTGAAAGAGCTCTACCCCGATTGTCCGGTGGTCATTGGCGGGATAGAAGCGTCAATGCGACGTTTCACGCACTACGACTATTGGCAGGACTGCCTTAAAAAGAGTATTCTGGTAGAGAGCAAAGCCGACATTCTTGTATATGGAATGGGAGAACAACCCATTACTGCGCTATGCAAAGCAATGCAAGCAAAGTTAAAGGAGAGCAATGCCGGACATATCACAGCCGACGTTGCACGCGATATTACCAAGGATATTCGCCAAACTGGCTACCTTGCTGACAAGCACGATATAAGCATAAACAATGAGAACGACAAGATTCTTGCTCCACATAGCGTCTGTTTGAAGGACAAAGCCAAACAGGCTGCCAACTTCCTGGCCATAGAGAGGGAATCGAACAAGGTCAATGCCAAGAGGCTTTTACAGGAAAATGAAGAGGGGGTTGTTGTAATAAACCCTCCTTTTCCAACAATGACAACAGAGCAGCTCGACCATAGTTTCGACCTTCCATACACACGCCTGCCACACCCCAAATACAATGGCAAGCGTATTCCGGCATACGATATGATAAAACACTCGGTGAACATACACCGCGGATGCTTTGGCGGCTGCGCATTCTGTACAATATCGGCACATCAAGGCAAATTCATCGTAAACCGCAGTGAGGAGAGTATTCTACGCGAGATTAAGGAGATTGCCAAAATGGAGGATTTCAAGGGTTATCTGAGCGACCTTGGAGGCCCATCGGCCAACATGTATATGATGAAAGGACGCAACAGCGAACTATGTGCCAAATGTTCACGTCCATCGTGCATACAGCCAAAGATATGTCCGAATATGAACATTGACCACACGGCCCTGCTCGATTTATACAGGAAAGTCGACGCTCTGCCCTGTATTAAAAAGAGCTTTATAGGCAGTGGCGTCAGATATGACATGTTGCTTCACAGAACGGGCGACAAGCAACGCGACGAGGCCAGCGACAGATATACCGAGGAACTTATAAGAAATCACGTCAGCGGACGTTTGAAGGTGGCACCGGAGCACACCAACGACGGCGTACTCAAACTGATGCGTAAACCGTCGTTCAGGCAGTTCCACGACTTCAAGCGCATATTTGACAGGATAAACAAAAAGTTCGACCTCAAACAGCAGATTATCCCCTACTTCATCAGCAGTCATCCGGGCAGCACCGTTGAAAGTATGGCGGAACTTGCGGCAGAAACGAAACAGTTGAATTTTCATTTGGAACAGGTGCAGGACTTCACTCCAACCCCAATGACAATGGCAACGGAGATGTACTACACCGGCATTAATCCCGAAACAGGAGAAAAGATTTTTGTTGCACGCTCAATGAAAGACAAAGAGGTGCAAAGAAGATTTTTCTTCTGGTATAAACCCGAGGAACGGAAACAGATTGCGCAGTTGCTACGCCGGATGGGACGCAACGACCTTGTGAAGAAATTAGGAATATAAAAGCTACAGATAAATCAATAAATGCAGGAAGAGAGTTTTTTTAAATCTCTCTTCCTGCATTTATTGTGGTCTGAATCACTCTTCTACCTCGAATTCATCTTTTCCTACGCCGCACAAAGGGCAAACATAGTCTTCGGGAAGATTTTCGAATGCAACACCAGACTCTATTCCCTGCTCAGGGTCACCAATCTCGGGGTCATAGACCCACTGACATACAGTACAGATATACTTTTTCATAATTTTATGGTTTTAATGTTCAACAATTAAGGGCAAACAATTGTTCAAATCAGGTTTATACTTCATTTACCTGTCTTTATTGTCTACACTACAAAATTAATATCCTTGATGGATTTAATATAATATATTTGGTTAAATTAATTTAATTTTGTAATCATTCCATAAATTATGATAAATATTCTTCAATTAGAGTACGCACACCCTCCGAGGCACCTTTCCGTATAGCTACAATTTCGCGCTTACAATTCACTCTTACTTCGTTTGGGTCTATGAGGTACACCGGAACAGTTGATGGAACATAATTAAGTAGGCCGGCAGCCGGATAGACGTTCAATGACGTTCCTATTATCACAAAGGCATCGACACTGTCAAGCGCAGCAATGGCATCATCCATTCGCGGCACGGCTTCACCGAACCATACAATAAAAGGACGTAACTGCGAGCCATCGGCTGCAAGGTCGCCAATGTGCAATTCACTATCGGGCGAAGGCAGTGTGCATACATAATCAGGGTTCTGAGGCTCACGCGAAGAGCAAGCTTTCATTAACTCGCCGTGCAGATGTATGACATTGGTTGACCCTGCGCGTTCGTGAAGATTATCAACATTCTGTGTTACCACTGTAACAGAGTAACGCTCTTCGAGCGATGCTATAAGCTTATGGCCTTCGTTCGGTTCTACATTGAGAAGCTCGCGACGACGTTTATTATAGAACTCAAGAACAAGAGCCGGATCGGCTCGATACCCTTCGGGTGTAGCAACTTTTTCTACGGGATAACTATCCCATAGACCGCCTCCTCCACGGAAGGTACCCAATCCACTCTCTACACTCATTCCTGCACCTGTCAAAATAACAATCCGTTTCATATCGTTTCATTTAAACAGACAAACCGGGACCATAATGCCCCGGTTTGTCTATAATGATTTTTATTTACCTATCATTTATTGCTTCCCTTTGGCAAATCAGCCGGGTCTACAGGTTGTACCACATCACCGGGAAGTGGCAAATACCAGTTATCCTCGTTCAGCATCTTGCCATATAGCTCTGGGTCAATCTGGAACTCAGCACTGCGGTATGTAACATCGTTCTTGAATGCACGACCGGCAACACGCTTTGCGAGAACATCGTTGTCGCCCATTGCCTTTGCAAAACGAATCAAGTCACCGAAACGTGTTCCCTCCCAAGCAAACTCAAGCGCAAGCTCGTCAATAACAAGGTCGGCAATGTAGTTGAGTGAATCCTCGTATGTAATAGGTCTTAAAATGGTTTCAACCTTGTCTTCAACCTCTGTCAAGCCCAAATAACGTGCAATACAGGTATCTGTCAAAGCATAGTATATATTATGCTCACTGTAACCGCTACCACGTGAGTGGATGCCCTCGTTATTTGAGAACGCCTCAGCTGCAAAGTTATATCTCAACGAGTCAGTGCAAGATGCAAGCGACTTGCTATACAATGTATCTACACTGATAATGTTGTCAAGCGTATCCTTATGCTCCACGAATGTGGTATCCATCACATATACAGGGTTCTTGAGGAGCTGGTAATTGCTCTTCACACCCTCCTTGAGGACTGTCATAGCAAGTTCCATAGCACCCTTGTAGCCTTCGCGCTCCAAACCTACGAGAGCCTCGGCAAAACGCAGATAAGCGTGTTCCTTGCGCTGGAGGATGATGAACGAAGTCTTGATACCGGGAGTATATTCAACATCCATACCCAAAGAACCCTCTTCGAAATTGAACTTACCGATGATATTCTTGTACTCGGTCTTTGCATCATCGTTGCCACGTTGAGAATATGTGGTAGCCTTTATACGTAGGTCACCTTTATACTCATAGAAGTGGCTGTACTCTGGAGTTTCCTTCTTGTCCTCGGGGTCCTTCATATAGCAATACACCTGACGCTCAGCCAATGACTGAATACCCGGAGAAGCTACAACCTGCGCTGCGCCAACCTCGTCCTGTGGAGAGAATACCGCTGCAAGGCCCGATGTTGTACCAATGAGGTCTGAACTAGCAAAAGGTATAATGGTGAAGTAATTCGCACTGTTATCGGCAAAGCTCTTCGCAGCATACATAGTGATGAATTTGTTGTCCATACCCTTTCCGCCTTCACTGGTATAACGGGCTCTGTGACCATGGTCAACATACTTCTTCGCTGTTTCATTGGTGCCGGAACCGGCAATCTGAGAGTAGAAGAAACGTGCTGCATTCTTATAGTCACCGCGCCATAGATAAAGTTCACCAAGCAACATTCTTATGGGGACAAACAGCAATTTTGTTTCAACCTCGGTGCCGTTATCTCCGTAGCCGAACTTAAGCACCTTTCCATCCTTGTCCCAAGCAGGCATTGGATAGGCCGAAGGATTCTCATATGGGAGAATATCGGCAATAAGTTTGCTGATAATCTCGTCACGAGTGAGCATCGGAGTATTCATAATTGTCTCTGCCGCACTGTGGGTAAGTATTGGCTCTGTAAAGTATGGCACATTGTTGTAGTTAATTACAAGCTGGAGATATGTCCACGCACGCATACTCTTGACTGCAACATACTCGGGAAGCATCAATCGTATATTGTTCTTTTCAAGCGTTGTATCGACACGTGCCAAATAGATGTTACAGTTGTTGATGACTGAATAGTAATCCTTGACATCAAGGTACTTGTTTGTATTCAGATTGAATACTGAACGGCTCAACTCCTGTACGTCAATCACAGCCTTTTCCTCGTTGATTGATACTAGGTCGGCACGCAACTCGTTAATCAACACTTGACGGTCACCTACTTCCTGAACTGACTTCAAGATACCCAACACCGAATAGACGGAGTCATTGAGTGTCCAATCGTCAAACTTATACTCTACACGGTTCGAGTCGACATTCAGCATATCATCGCAAGAACTGAAGAGGAATGTTCCGCCAAGTAGGAATGCTATTGTATAAATAAGTCTCTTTTTCATTGTTTTATTTTTTTCTCACCCTGATAATTTTTATTGACAAAGGCTCATCATCCATTAGAGATTAACCTTAACACCGAGATGGAAACTGCGTGTCTGTGGCAACAGACCTGCATCAACACCTTGATACAACACATTGTTGTTTACCGAGAATTCAGGATCACTTCCCTTATACTTGGTCAAAGTGTAGATATTTTCAGCAGCACCCCAAACAGTCAGACCCTGCAACCAGCTTGCGCTGATAGGAATTTCGTATGACAACTTGATACTCTTGAGTCGCAAGTATGAGCCATCCTCAATCCAACGGTCAGAGAAACGTGAGTTGCCGACCGGGTCGCCGTAAGAAATTGCCGGCATATCAGTAACCTGTCCGTCAACAGTCCAACGGTTAAGCATTGCTGTTGTCTGGTTGTAGAATGTAGAACCGCTCTCGAGCTGTTGACGATAATAGTTGTAGACATCATTACCGACTGAATAGTTGAAATTCACATCAAGTGAAATACCTCTATAAGAGAGTCTTGTAAAGATGTTACCGTAAATATCCGGATTAGGGTCACCAATGACAGTCTTATCATTCTCGTCAATGCAACCCTCGCCTGTGAGGTCGACAAATCTCATATCACCAGCCTTGAAGTACTGTTTTGCACCAGTAGCATCAGTCTGATAAAGACGAGTTCCACTATATGTACCACAATGAGTACAATAACCATCGGCATCGGCTGCTGAAGCAATCACGCCATCGGTCTTATAGCCCCAGAAGACACCTACCGGCTGACCGACTTTTGTCACGACCTCACCGCCATAAATTGATACGGGGTCGAGCTCTTCATCAAGTGCAGTAACCTTATTCTTGTAGTGACCAATAGATGCACCCAGCTCCCACTGGAAGTTTTTCTCGTTGATGAGCTTCGCATTGAGGGTTGCCTCAAGACCCATATTCTCGAGCTCGCCACCATTTGACCAGTACTTACCCATACCGGTAACAAACTGATACTGCTTCTGTACAAGAAGGTCGCTTGTCTTTGATCTGTACCAATCGAATGATAATGCAAGACGATTGTCGAAGAACATAGCGTCAAGACCGACATTGAAACGTGCTGTGCTCTCCCACTTCACACCGTCGTTCTCAACATTACCCAACTGCAGACCCATTGACTGATCATAGAACTTCACAGACTGCAGATAGCTGCGTGCTGCAAGGTAGTCGATGGCATCGTTTCCGGTAATATCGAAACCTGCACGCAATTTAAGCATATTGATGGCCTTCACATTGAACCAAGACTCGGATGACATAAGCCAAGCTGCTTGAATTGATGGGAAGAAGCCCCAAGACACACCCAACATATTAAGTGAGTTCTTAGCTTTGCCACCGAAACGTGATGATGCCTCCAATGAAGCAGCCAACTGCAGGAAGTAACGTGTCTTGTAAGAATAGTCGGCAGACAAATACCAAGAGATATTTGACCATACATTCTTGTCACCCTTGCTATCGAGGTGCTTAAGACTGTTAGAAACATTGAAGTTTGTATCGCTACCAGAGTTCGCGCCACTAATTGAGTTAGAGTCAAAATTGAAGTTTGTATATCGGAAACCACCGAAAATATCCATCTTGTGAGCGCCGATTACTTTGTTCCAAGCGATGCGGGTATCACTTGACAATGCAGCCTCTTTACCAAAGAATGACGAAATGTAGTTACCGATTTTACCATTGAGCGTGTTTACATAGAAATGGTACTTGTTGTTGTCGGCAGCTGTTGGATAAGGCAGATAATACTTCTCACTCACGCGATACAAAGAGTAGTTGAATGTTTCGGTGAATGTAAAGTCACCCAGCTTATACTCAGGAGCGACTGAAATACCCATATTTGTATACTCTAACTCATTCTTATGGGGATCGGAAGCCTTTGTGAGAATTGTCAAAGGATTATACAATGAGTTGTTAGGACGTGCGATACCAGCTGCCTGTGATACATCAAAAGCATAGTCATCTGCAACATCGATAATAGCACTGATCTCACCTGTTGTTGCATAACGGTATGGGCTAAGGAACGGAGATTTCACATCGGCAAGAGCTCCAAGTGATGTCAATGGGAAAGCTGTAGGATCCTCGCGCAAACCATCATCAAGCAACTCACGACCGACACGAGCATAGGAGATGTCGATGCGTGTCTTGAAGTTGTCAGCAAGGACAATGTCCGAATTCAAACGTATATTAAGACGGTTGAAGTCGTTACCATTGATAGGAGAATCGCCCAATGTGTAACCGAATGAGAAGTTGTACATAGCTACTTCGTCACCACCCTCCACGTTGATTTTGTAGTTCTGGGTAAATGCCTCACGATATACGAGATCGGTCCAATCGGTATTGTTGTGGTACTTGTTATAATAGATGAAACCGCTGGTCAATTTTCCATTCGCATCGTACACGGGTTTGTCCTCGCGCAAGAATGGAATGTTGCGGTTGGGGTTTACGTTCATCGTACCAATGAGGTCGTTGGCATACACGCGATAATCTTCGGCCGAAAGCATACTTGCTGTCTTGGGCTGAAGAGATATATTGGCATATATGTTCGCTGTAATGCGTGTCGCCATACTCTCACCACGTTTGGTATTGATGATGATAACACCATTGGCTGCACGTGCACCATAAATTGCCGCACCATTCTTGAGAACCTTGACATCACGGATATCATTTACATCAATAGCAGACAATACATTGTTGTAAATACCCATATGGATAGCTTCGTTGTTCTCCTGCAAATCCCAGATAACACCATCAACAACAACCAATGGCTGTGTATTGGCATTTAGTGAATTGATACCGCGAATGAACATTGCAGCACCGATACCGATGGTTCCCGAACGGTTGACAGTGCGTACATCTGCACCAATCTTGTTCTGGATATCCGAATCAATTGTCTGTGCAGTTGTCACCCCTTCGTCAAATCCTCTTTCGGCAGTGATGACAATATCATCGCTGTAATTGTCTTCGAACTTGTCGGAATATAGACGTACATTTATTATATCCCTCTTACCGACAGGCTTCTGGACAAGCAGATAATCAGGTGTAGAGAATGTGATAAGGGTCACATACGAAGGAACATTCAATTTGTACTTACCTTCGCCGTCTGTCATTGCAGTAACCCTCTTGTGGCCTGTTGCCTGTACGCGTACACCGGCCATTGGCTGGTTGGTCGCAGCATCGTAAACTGTACCTGTTATGGTACGGACGTCTGCAACGGTGCTCTTTTTCTCGACCTTAACAGAATCGTCTGCTACAGTGCTCTCAAGCGCCGAGCCCGACGCGAGGGCTGCCGATGGCATCAAAAACATCAATGCCACTGATAATTGCATTAATTGTCGCATATACATAGTTGATTTTCTTTTTTTCATCATACAAACTATTCTTCAGAATCGAGTACCGGTATAAACATAATCTTGTCGATACGGATAGACGTATCATAATATGTACCTTTCTTCTTTTCGGCAGCAGTTGCCGCAATTGTCTTTATCTCAAGAGCCACATTGTAGTCCTTAGCCGATGAAGCATCATAGAATTCACAATATACAGGCTCTATAACTGCTTTCTTTTTGTTCGTTGTAAGGAACAATGTGTCTACCTTGTGGGGGTTAGAATAAAGCGCCTGTGAAGTTTTAGCTTCATAAAGCTTAATTTGAGAACCCTTACCAGGTGACTGCTTGATGGTTACAGTAAATTTGTTAGGATACATCTTCTCCTTGTCAACAAATTCGTTGGTGATATTTTGTGGAACCAAAATCAACGCAACGTGATACTTTGCAGACAACACCTTGGGTACCTTGAAATATGCTGTTGCAGTACTTTCCTTGGCGTAGTTGAAATATGCGCCACCTGAAATTTCAGCACCAATGAGCATTGAGTCCTTCTTGTTCAACTGACTCTTATATGCAGTAAGCACCTCGATTTCTGTTGGTACATCGTTGTCATAGTTCCACATAGCCTGGTTCTCACCCTCGAGGAAAATGGTATCGTGCCACAAATCGGTCTGCTTATATGGCATATCGTCAACCACCTTGAACGTACCGTTTGAGAGTTCCTTTTCGAATATTACATTCTTTTCAAGGTCTGCAACGGCAAAACGTGGACGAATATTTATACCGCGATATGCAGGTACCGCAGAGTCGGGATTCTCAAGATGTTTCTGCTCATTTACACTGTATGACATGAATTTGAGGTTATGCAGACGTGCGTAATACTTGCGCAAAGAGTCACGCTCAATCTTTGTAGCCTCGGGCAGAACCTGATTAGAGAACGACAAGTCATAATTGAAGTGTGATTCAGCCAATTCAACCATTCTGGTCCACATAGCATTGCTTGGAACATAAATGGTATAAGTTGAATCCTCGGAATCAATATTTCCAACACCCCTCCAAGCATCAAGCCAAATGTTCGATGTTGTGAAGACAGAGTCAAGGAATGTCTGTTCACCATCAACAATTGGACCGGCGATACTCTGACCCTCGTTGAATTCGGTCACGTTGTATGAGTAAAGGTACTTTGCAACAGAGTCAACATTCTCGGCAATTCTCAAATACTCCCAAATACTATACTTGTACTCTGATGGGCCTTCAATCTTGTGAAGCAGACCGTTCCATACACGGATATTGGTGTTGGTTGGGTCGAGTTTGATACCAGAGAAAGTATATCCGTTCTTGTAGTCACCAGCAAAAATTGCATTCTTGCTATTCAACAACATGATAGTGTTGTTATCCTCAAGATGACCATTTGCCGGTACCAGATGATTGGCAACGTGAGCAGCCACGAAAGAGCGGAAAACGATATCGCGGTTACTGTTACCTGTTGAGTCGGCAACAGTCTCTGCAATAATAGAATCCTTGTTGAATGAACCATTCACGGGTGCCCAAAGAGTGTAGACTCTCGAATGGTTGAACAATGAATCGGCACACTCTGCACCACAAGCGTTAAGCACTTCTACAAAGTCTGACAATTCAGGGTCGTTCACAATGACCTCATACAATGTCTTGTCGGCAAATGGAGTTTCGGGCGTTACTCTTACAATATCATTATCCTCGCAAGAAGAACCAGCAAGCATAAGACCGAATAACATTGCTCCGGCAAGAACCTTATGTTTAATAATCTTATTCATATTATGTCTTTGTTTTTATTTCAAATTCTGAAACCGCTCAAACCAACAATTCATCCCCTGATGCGGCCTCACTTAAAAATCCCTTCACTGTTATCAGTTCATCTCTGTAGACGAACTCTTCTTTTCGTATGCAGGGTTCTGCTTCAAGTTTTTATTATAGCGTAGCTCGTCAATGTGGATTGGCATAAACAGACCGTCGATTGTAGACATCTTTGTTTTTACCACAGCACTAGTACTGCCAAGCTTGTCTGCGACAAACTTAATCTTGTCGGTGCTCTTCTCTCTCAAAGCCAAGCGTACAAGGTCATACCAACGCTTACCCTCATAAGAGAGCTCCAACAAACGCTCCTTGCGCACCAAATCCATTGACGCATCTCTTGTCATATAGTTCTCAATCTTCAAAGGATTTGTGACATTGAGAGTGTCAACTCTTGAACGTGTATTGATAGCTTTTACAATATTGAATGCCTCTACCAAGTCGGCTTCGACGGCATTCTCGCGTGTTACCATAGCTTCGGCCTTCATCAAAAGCACGTCGGTGCGACGGTAGATAATCCAGTTTGCATCCCAGTCATCCGATTTGCGGTAGTTTGATGCAGGAGCACTTTTTGCAGCATACTTAGCGATGCAAGTGCTCTGATTGTCTGTGCTTGTCTGCTTGAACGATTTGAGGTTTGTAAATGAGTAAGCACGAAGGTCATCCTCTTCATAATTTGAGGTAACAAAGCCCTGTGGAACAATTGCCAATCCTGGGTTACCCTCGGTACCATAGACTGAGTACACACCTTTTGCAAATCCATTTGTTGTATTGCTGCCCTGAACCTGCAACTCAAAGATTGACTCTGAAGAGTTCTTTGCACCGAAGATGTCATCGTAGGCGGTACTGAAGTGACCATTCTCCTTTTCCTTAACATCTCCACGGTTCTGTATGAGGTTATAGGCATACTTCTCAACAGGTTTTCCCTTGTTCTCTTCTTCGAGCGCGTTGTCCATATTTGTTATGACATCGTTGCAATTCTGTACACACTCGTCGTAATACATCTGCACATCACCTGGCTTGACATATTTTTCGTCATTTTCATAGTATGTGGCAAATGCAGCACGCCATAGGTTCACATCGGCCTTCATTGCCAAAACAGCATTGCGGGTTATGCGACCGTAGTTCTGCTGATCCGAAGAGAATGCACCCGACTTCATAACCATATTCTCGGCACGGTTCAAATCGTCCATAATGGCATTCAATGCCTCAAGAGGATGCACCTGAACGTAATCGGGAATCTCAGAATCATTTCTGGCCGACTTCATTGCCAAAGGAATATCGCGGAAGGTGCGGACAAGATAGAAGTGGCACAATGCGCGCATTGCATACATCTCGCCCATTACTACATCCAAATCACCCTCGGAGAAATCCGGGTCACGCTCAATCACCTGAGGCGCACTTTCGAGCACGAGGTTTGCATAGTTGATAGCCTCGTAGAAAATACCCCAACGGCAATAGTTGTTCTCGTCGATGATATTTGCCTCAACAATATTCTTGATATCCGTGCTATAACTAGGAGGATAAGTCATATTGTCTGAACGCATCTCGCCCCAGATTATGGCCTTTGATACAGCATCGGAACTAAGCAGTTTCAGATAGCTTGTTGCAAGCATACCGTTGACCTGGTCCTTTGTCTGCCAGAAGTTCTCTTCAACCACAACGTCAGCCGGGATAATTGTCAGGTAATCTGTACAAGAGCTACCCAAAACACCAACAGCAAGCGTCGCTGCAAGAACCGTTTTTCTATATATTTTAGATACTATTTTCATATTCGTAAACTTTTAGAAACCGAGAGATAATGAAAGTGTATACGAGCGTGGACGTGGTGTTTTTGTATTGTCATATGCAATACCCTCGCCACCGTTTGCAACCTCAGGCTCAAGACCTGTATACTTTGTCCAGAAGCATACGTTGTCGGCAGAAGCATAGAGGTTGAGGGACTTCAAGCCAATCTTCTTCAACCAAGCAGGTTCAAATGAGTATGACAACTGAATGTATGAAAGACGGACATAAGATGCGTCCTCAACATAACGGTCGCTACCCAAATAGTTAAATGCTGTTGAACCACCATTTACGGCACGTGGGATTTCGGTGATATCACCCTCCTTGCGCCAACGCCAGTTTACAGCAATGCTCTGGTTGTCAAATGATGACATATTCTCAAAAGCCATACGTGAGCTATTCACAACGTCAACATCCCAACGATATGTGAACGATGTTCTCAAAGACCACTTCTTGTAACGCAAGGTCAAACCGAAACCACCCTGAGCTGCAGGGTTTGAATTACCAAGATAAACAATATCAAGCTGGTTGATTGTACCGTCCTTGTTTATATCCTCATAGATAGCATCACCACCCTTGAACTCGTAATAAGACTTCTCCTCTTCGTTGTCATAGAAGAGAACGAGTTTCTTTGGCTGGCCATTTGCCTCATATACGACGTTGCCTTCGGCATCGCGTACAATAGGACAGGTACCATTGCGTCCAGCCTCTTCCTCGGCAAGAGCCTTCTCCCAGTTCTTGTAGCTATAACGGTAAACACCCTTATAGCGGAAACCATAGATAGCACCACTTGGGTTACCTATCTGGATACGTGGGAGATATTTTGAGTTCGATGGTTCTTCATACTTTCCGTTCTTCTCATCAAGATAAGCCTCCTCGAGTTCAAGAATTTCGTTGAAGTTGTTACCGATGTTAAAGTACATTGACAATGAGAAGTCCTTAGCCAATTTTACATTGTTAAGGTTCATATTCAACTCCCAACCATAGTTTCTCAAAGTACCTGAGTTCTTGTATTTAAGAGAAGAATAACCTGTTGTTGAAGGCAGACGGTAGTTACTGATGATATTATCGTATGTTGTACCGTGATAGTAGTTGAACGCACCGGTCAACAGACCATCGAAGAAACCGAAGTCAGAACCGATGTTCCACTCACGCTTGTCCGAACGGCGAAGGTCGGTCAAACGAATACCGTCCATCTGGAATCCGGCCATACCCAAATAGCTATATCCGAAATTAGAGTAGCTGTTGAATGTAGCATTTGAACCAGGAGCGTGACCGTCCATACCGAAGCCAGGACGGATTGACAACATACTCAAATATGGTTTTGCCCATTGCATCCAAGATTCGTCGATAATGTTCCATCGAGCAGAGATTGACGGATATGCCGCCCATTTTCTGTCGTCACCCATAGCGGTGTTACCCTCACCACGAACAGCAAGACGCAAAGAGTATTTTGATTTATATGAGTAGTGGGCATCGAATACGAAGCTGATATTGCGGCTTTCCCACTTGCTTGTTCCCGAGCCAGTCAACTTGGCACCAATTGTAGAACTGCTGATGTTACCTGTTGGCAAACCCACCGCTGTTGAGTTCTGTGAGTTACCCGAACCTGTTGACAACTCGAACTGCGCGTTCATTGTCATATAATGGTCACTGCTACCCAAATATGGGGTGAAAATCAATTGATGACGTGTTGTAAAGCCAAGGCTCTTGCTGTCATCAGATTGTGACTTGTTCTTGTCGTTGGATGTCCAGTCATCGGTAGACAAAGCAGCCGGAGTGTAGACACTACCAGAGTATGTTGATGCATTGAGGTTTACCATACCACGGTACTTGAGCTGTGTTTCATTGTCCTCAAGACCGAGCAGATTGTACTCGAATGTAATCTGTGGGTTAATACTGTAGTTCTCGGTATGATACTGCGCCAAATCACCGACTGCAATAGGGTTCTTACGTCCCTGCATTGCGCTCTGCAACTGGTTAGGGCTTGAATACTTGAGCATTGCATAATACTCGTCAGTATTATTGCCAAGAGAATCTTGATTATAGATACTCATATTAGGCATCATAAGCAACGAGTTATAGAGCAAGTCCATTGTATTTCTTCTCTGCTTTGTATATGAGAAAGCGAAGTCAGCGATAACCTTGATACGTGCTGAAACATAGTAGTCAAGAGCCAAACGGGATGTGAAGCTATTGAGGTTCTGGCCAATCACCTGACCGGTTTCATTTGAGAAACCTCCTGAAATACGGAATGTAGCCTTCTCACCACCACCGTTGATATTGAGGTTGTATTCATTTCTGTAACCATGTTGTGAAACGGCATCAACCCAATCGGTGTTATTGTTATAGTTCTGATATTCGGGGAAGGTCTGGTCGTAGTTGAGCTCAGGGATATCAACACCCACCTGGTTCACATTGAAGAGCGCCTGCTTGATGAGCATGGTATAGTCGTCACCATTGAGCAGGTTATAACCGCTTGGAGTCCATTTATCCTTGAACTTATATGAGAAGTTCACACGTGTAGGACCACGCTTACCACGTTTTGTCTTGATCTTGATGACACCATTGGCACCACGTGAACCCCAAACGGCACAAGATGCAGCATCCTTCAAAACCTCAATTTCGGCAATATCCTCGGTGTTAATCATCAAAAGCTCAGCGAAGCTCTCATTTGTTGCATCCTCAAAACTGAAAGCACCCTCATCTACCTCGAAGATGTTGTCATCGACAACGATAAGCGGTGTTGCATCACCGTCGAGTGTTGAGTTACCACGAAGACGCATCTGTGTTCCTGAACCGACGTCACCAGAGTTGAACACGACGTCAAGACCGGCAATCTGTCCCTGGAGAGCCTCATCTACAGATGCAAATGAAAGACCGTCCATTTCGTCCATACTGATCTTTTGGGTAGCGTGAGTCATCTCACGTTCAAGAATATCAAGACCACCTGAACGAGAACGCTGCTCGGCAACGATATCAACCGTTTCAAGCATATTGTCCTCGACCATCTTTATATTAAAGACGGTGCGGTTACCAATTTCAATACGCTGGGTCTTATAACCCACGTAAGAAATCTCAAGAATATTGCTTGTATTCTTTACAACCATTGAGAAGTTACCCTCAAAGTCAGTAACACAAGCCTCGATGATACGATTGCTGTTGTCGCGCTCGGTGACGTTCACCATAATCAGCGGACCTTCGGCGTCACTTGTAATCGTACCCGAAATTCTCGCACTTTTTTGTGCAAAAACGCTACTGCTTACCAAGCAGAAAAGCACGAGCATAAATAAATGCTTTATTTTTATCATAGCTATTATGTTTTTTCTACATCACCATTAGTTGACACTACCCTCTTCTGGAGTAGCCTCACCTATCTTTACTTTCTCTTTAACAGTAGCATCATTATTATACCTTATCATATATATGCTGCCATTCTCCTCTTTGGTTGCATACTCATAAGACACGACATTGTCCTTATCCTTTACCTCCTTGACCCAATAGCCTTCGTCGGTAACAAGGACATTCTGGCTCTCACTTACAATAAGTGCCTCGCGTGTCAATGATGCATCGTAATCATTATGTGTTTCAGGTAGAGTTTTCATCAGGTAGCCGGCCTTGTGGATTTCCTGAACGCCATCGGCATTAGCAATCTTTATATTGCCAAGCTTTGCTATCAAATAGTAGTTTCTGCCATCCACGTCAACGGCACCTGTTCCGTCAACGTACATTGTATCAACAGTCGCACCGGTCTTTGCAAAACGCTTGAAGCGTCCATCATAACCAAACATTGACTCGTTAAGAAGAACGCCGTCAATTGGATGCAACACTGTAAATGATGACGACTCGTAGTTATTCAGGTTTGCAGAAGGACCCTTGCCACCAGATTCGTATACGTTATCGCGACACATGATGTTCCAATCCTTATTCTCGACGCCCGATGTCACAACCCTTCTCACATTGCCCATATTATCCTGGATTGCAATGGTGTTGCCTTCACTTGAGAGCACCAGGTCGTAGAAACGGTTTGTCTTCTCATTAATCACGGCTGTTGTAAACTTCTTGTTGTAGACAGGCTGGCCGGTAATAGGATCTATAGTCTTGATCTCGGCATTGTCAACATACACAGAGTTATCCTGGAAGTGATATTTTGCAAAATTAATTATTGAGCGCAACATTGAAGCCGCCTTAGCCTTATTGCCGGCCTCGGCAACTTCTCTAACCTGTGCCCAGGTAGGAAGACCACGGTCGTACATCTCCAATATCGAACTGTTTGAAGGAGCATACACTGTGTAGTGATAGATATTGAAGAAAGGAATTGTATTCTTTGTATAGGCACTAACATCCTCTGTATTTGTATAGAAGATAGAGTAACGCTCAGCAGTATCCTGCAACACTGTATTCTTGGTGATGTTGAACACAATTCTCAACAGACCCTCTGCATCGCTTGATGCATAGTCGTCACCAGGATAACACAAATTAAAGAATTCATAGAAGAGGTCGTGATCACTAGTTGCTTGCTGCTGCAAGTTTGTGAACACAGACTTTGTTGGAGGTGTCGGGATTGCAGAATGTAAGTATCCGGGAGTGTTCTCTTCACCTGGTACAGTACAATATGTAACACCATTCTTCTGGTTGTTTACACTTGAAACAGCTACGTGTGTACCTCTTTCGAGCTGCTCACCACCATACATCTTGATATTGTTGGGGTCAGTAGCATCAATTTTTATAGTAGCATATCCCTTTGTCTGGAAATATTTGTTACCCGAATAGATACCCTGTTCGTCATCGTGTACTATAATAAGGTATTCCATCAAGTCGGTGAAACGGTTAGCAGCAAAAGATGTTATGCCGCCGAACTGTGTACCGCCAACACTATACTCCTGCTCGGTCAATGTATCAACCAACTGATATGTGTTAGGATTATACACATATACATCTGACCAAAACATCAATGCACCGTTTGCCTTGGGCTTATTTGTGTCATAATGGAATGAATAAACCTTAGGCTGCGAAGATGATGCAGTAAGAGGATCGTAATATACAAAATGGTTGTCATCGGGAACGATGAATGTATAGTTGGCATCCATAGCCAACAAATAGTAGTCGTAGCGCAACTGATTGATTACATTACGCATAACGCCCATATTATCAAATACAAGTGTTGGAGCTGAAACCGCCTGATAAGCACCCGGACCGAATACGTTGTTCAATATATATATAACACCGTTGTTTGCAATAACGCATTCGTCCACGTGTTCACCCTTAATGTTCATCAACTCGTTTGCATCATCCACAATCTTGTCAAATTTGCTCAACACAGTCTTTGAGAAAGACGACTTCATCAAGTTGTTGAGGAAAGGAGCGATATTCTTCTGTGGTACACTATCAAGTGCCGACATCAGGCTCTCATAATCGTTAACCTCAACTGTTGGAGCAAAACGTGACAGAAGGAAGTGACCTGCACTGTCAGGATTTGCAAAATACTCATACAAAGACGCGTCGTTTGGAACGAACATTGCCGCCATATCCTCGGCCATTGAAGAAGATGTTCCCAAATTGTTCTGACCCGGGTCAAAATTCAGTCGCTCCTCGCTTGACGGATTGCTGTTGGCTGTTTCCAACATTGGATGCGAGGTGTATGAGTCGGTAAAGTAACGGAGCTTGAAGACGCTGTCATTTGATTTGTAAAGGGCGTTGAATTCCTTTGAAAGGACGTCGTCATACACCGGAATACAGAAACGGTCGAGCAAGTGGCTGAAGATTCTGGTATCAGGATGCTTGCGGAGCTCATCTGCCATATTTGATGGTGGCAAAAGAAGCTCATCCATACGATAGATATAACCGTTCTTGCAAGTGATGGTCATTGTATCATCAGAGAATGTTCCTGCATCAACACCGCTGGCAACGAGCTTATTGCCGAAGATAAATGCATCACCGTCAACAAATGTCTTTATCACCTCACCCTTCTTCTTGAAAAGGAATTCAATATCAGATGCCTTGATGTTGCTCTTTCTCAAATAGTCACCGAGGAAGTGAACCATCATCGATCTTGAGCCGTCCATTGCAAGACGGACATTCTCGGTTCTTCCCTTGCCACGCAGCACATCCCAATACTTGTTGTATGTAGGCCAACTTTTGTGATACTGCATTGAGTTTCCATTCACGAGAGGAATTGTATCCACAACTTTGGCAGAAGACCAACGGCGAAGACAAGTTCCTTCCTGATTTGTCTGCACTCCGGTACTTGAAAGCATATCAAGCAACATTGCATTGTCAAGCATCGAATTGTAGAGGATTGTCTTCATTTGAGCCCTTGACATCTCGCCGACACTTGTCACGCCCCACACGTTGTTACCATCATTAAAGAAACGTTCAAACGCTTCGTCATCGGCAACGAACAATGTTTTGCTACCCGTGTGTGCAAGAGCCTCTTTCTCGCCCAAACTGTCGATAATAGCAATGTAGTTGGTATAGCTGTGATCTGCGGTTCCTTTCTTCAAGAAATCGTAAACACTTGCTCCCAACCACTCGGGGTCACCCGGGTTGTCGTAAGGATATACATCAAGCCAATCCTGACACGACTGCAGTGAACCACCGACAAAAAGCATAAACGTCGCAAAGAGCAACGATACGCAAAAATCAGTTAAACGGTGTTTAAACATAACTACAAAATTATTAATTATTATTTTTTGTTTTTTCCACATATCTCACAATAAGGTGCATTAACCCCATAGTTAACGTGCAAAAATAAGACTTTTAAATAAATTTTCGCACAAATCGCTTTTTTTTTTCGGTAGCAAGAATGTTTTTTTACATTCCACAAAAGAAAATTCCCCGTTTTAATGCAAAAAACGCAAAAAAACGGGGAAAAGTCCTTTTTAATGTTTTTAACACATATTTGTTAAAATATCATTTAAAATCGGAAGAATATTTAACATTTACAGCCTCGCCTTTAACAACCTCGACAAACTCGTGCGGGGTTATGGAAACCGGCTCAACCATAAACTCCGGAACATTATACGACCTGTCAAAAAAGTCGTAGTATTCGCTCTCTTTCTGTGGCAACAGAAAAGCCTTGTCACTCGTTCCGTCATCATTGATATGAGCTATATACAGACGGCTGTAATTGGTATCATCACGACGACTGGCAAAGAGTATCCACTTGCCTGTGCTACTCCAAGAATGATAGCTCTCGGGGAATTCGGAATTGGCTTTTTCAAGAGGAAAGTAATCCTTTGATTTCAAATCCATTACATAGAGGTCGGCATCCTTGTGCCAAATATGGAAACAGCCATACTCGGCCAAAGCGAACAGCAAATAACGGCCACAAGGAGAGATACGTGGGAATGTCGCACTCTTGCCTAACGACGATGCTGCAAAAACAGTGTCCACAGCACCGAATTCACCTGTCTCGGGATTCCAGGGACGACGCAGCACATCATATTTTATATCCTTGTAGTTGCGTATCATATTTTCAACATGAGGAATATCGTTGTGCTTCGGGAAATATGCCGAGCAATAGTAGAGCATCTTGCCATCGGGCGACCACGCAGGGAACACCTCAAGACAGTCGGGGTCGTTTGCCACGTGCGAAACAACCTCCCTCACCGGGTCATAGATTATGACATCACTCGCCTGGTCCTGAACCTCTACCTTGTTCGGGTTTTTCGTGTGGAAAATCTGTCCTGTATTATTTACCGAATAGGCAACAACATCGTACTTGGGGTTAAAGAACGGGTAAACACCAGCAGATATTGTAGAATCGGTTTTCATATTCACCTTCTTGGCCTTGCCATTATGCACAAACACCGTTCCACCAAGATGCTGACGCACGTGGAACTGCATATTGTCGGTCTTGTAGTTCTTGTAAGCGTGACAGTTGATGCATTGCCCGTCGGGTTCCGACGACACGAACTTATTGTTGTATATAACCGTTTCGTCAAAGTTCGACAAGTCGCGCTGTGAGATTGTCAGTTTTTCATAAGCCACATACGATGGAGGTATCAATCGGTACGAGATATACCTGTCAATACTATCGGCAGACACCACTATTGTAAATGGCTTATACTTTTTCCATGCACCGGCATCATTTGAATATACCTCGACCTCAACAGTTTCACCCACCGCCTGCATAATGAATGAGTGCCATTCGTCAACAGCAGGAGCGACCTCGCGGCCACCACAAAGCAGAGTCTTGTCACCGACCTTGAAACAGGTAACGAAATCATCCCCCTCTTCCCTTATTCCAAATGTAAGAGGAGCAATATTACAAGGCACCACAACATCATAGTAGTCGGGGTATATCGCAGGCCTTTCAGCAACAGGAGTATATTTCGCCGGGAGAGTCGGAACATCCGAAGAGCACGCGGCGCATACAAGCAATATCGTAATAATCAAGTATTTATAAAATCCTTTCATAACCAGCAACCTTTACACAAATCAATTTGTCTTTATATTACGTACGAAGAAGTAGAAATAGAAATATGTATCTCCGAAATCATCCTTGAAGTAGGGAGCCATTTCCGCCTCGCTCATTCCCTTATGGCGCGACACATGCTGCATAAATTTCGTCATCTTGCTATTGGTTCCCTTGGAGATAAATTTATCCAAAAAGGCTTTGGGAACCTGCACTGTACGTCCCTTGTCGACATTCATAAAGAGCAGCACAGCCTCCTGGAAATGCTTGGGCAACGAATTAAGCTTGAATTCATTAACATAGTAGTTTATAAAGAACCAAAAAGACTTAGAGTCCTTACGCGTCAGCGCAGATGCCAAGGCAGCCTCGACATACGGTTTCGACATATTCTCGGTAGCGTTTGTCATATTCTTTGTCAAATAAGCCTCGACATAGGATTCATCCACATCGAGAAAATCATTATAACAAGTAAGGCTGACAGGAATAGCAAAATCCCTGTTGCGGGCAATCAGCTCCGGATTCTGTACATATTTCTCCATTTCACAGGCCCAATCGGCATAGAACATTGTATGTTTCAGGATGTTTATATACCTCTCGGCAAGCCTATACTCACCCGAAAGCAGCATCGAGCGCACAGCGTGTTTAAGATACTCAAACCTCCAGCCATACTCCACCGCGTCCTCGACACACCAACGATAGCAGAAATTGAACTTGCCATATTGATAATAGGCCATTTTACCGCCTGTTTGAGCCAGCCTTACAGGAATGGAAGCCTCAATATCGGCACTGCCTTCGGGGTAGGTGAACATCTCATTGCCCAGACGTCCTAGTTTGAGAAGGGCTATATTCTTGTTCAACACCACTTGACGGGTTGGAACGTCGGGTTTTTGCGCCAATTCAGCGACCTTTTTCCAGTCCTCGTCCCACATAGCCCTGTTCTGTTCGTTTTCTATCCGGAAGTTCTCATTATTATACCAGAACAGATATGTAAAACCAACCATCAGCAATGCAACAAGCAGATAAACGATATTTTGCATCATAACCGGTACCGTATATCCGCAACGCGAGAATAGCGGCAGCACAGCCAGCACGACAAACGAAACAAGCAATACAAAGAATGGAATCCAGTACACCTTCACCTCGTACCACATAGACCTGTCCTGCATAGTCAGAGTCAACGGTTTTGGTTCAAAGCCTACTTCGTCAATGCGTATTGCAGAGGTATGTTCATCATTAAGCACAGCCGAAGAAGAGCCCATCGGACCTCCATTGCCGAGCCCTGCAACGAAAAGTGGCACAGGCGCTGCGTTTGCAGGCATCTCACTATTCAATATGAGCAGATTGACAAGACCAAAGAGTTCTGAATCATCGGCAACGCACACCTTATCACTCTTTTTCATCTTCACAACCGCACATCGGGAATTTCCATCTGAAGGCGATGCAACCAAGTCAACATAATATTTTTCACCGTCAACACCCTGCTGTTTGTTCCAGGTAAGATATTTGCCATCCAAAGTCTTGAACGAAATAAGCTCCTTGATTTTCTCGTCTGCCACACAGACAAAATGTCCCGTCTTTGGGATTACAGCGTCCTTTTCTTTGGCAACAATGGATATTTTGCCACCGGCGGCGTTGAGATAATGCTCGCCGCCATCCTTTCCGACAAACACAAACGTATATATTTTGCCATCCTTCGGACAGTTGATGTCAACACTTGCAAAGAGGTCGCTCTTGGCAGTATTGATTGCCTTTTGCGAGAAACTGCCGTCGACACTTATTATAAATTTGGTCAGCACCTTTTCTGCCGGATATCCCACGCGTCCATTCACGTCGGCAATTATTGATACGACCTTTTCCTTATCCTCATTATTAGGGACGTGTTCACTTTTCCATTGCGAAACGGGAAGACCGACCGTGTACACCTCCTCTAATGGCACTGTAGTATAACGTTTATAATATATTTTAGGAACGGCACAAGCCAGGACAACAGCCCCGACCATCACCGCCGACGAGTAGACAATCCACGAAGTAGCCTGCTTTTTCCCAATTGAACAGCAAAGCCAATGAACGCCCATTATGACACCCGAGACCAATGCGTAGACACCAATGCAGGGATAGGCAAAATATATCCAGGCCGCTATGAGAAGCGGTCTTATAAAAACGTGAGTTTTCTTCACAGCCCAGATTGCCAACAAAGAAACCAGCACTCCAAGCAATGCCACATAGTAGTATCCGGGTATTTTCAGGTAGAATATCCAATAGCCAAGCTGTGTATTGGAAACAAGCAATGCCACGACAGGCAACATCGCCAACAGTCTGTGCTTCGGCAAGATATCAAAGGCCTTGTAAGTGAGCCAATACACAAGTGCAAGCAGTGCGACATAAATTGTAGCGCCCAACACCGGAATATAAAAGAACTGCACAAGAAAACTTGCAGCATAATAGAGGATTCCCGCCGGCATCAACAGCATCTCGCTGTAATATTGGTCATCAAACAAAAAGCCCGACAACTCGTTCACACGAAAAAGAAGTGCCGGCTCATAAAATGCAAGCAACGCCCAAACTACTACAAAAAAGAGTATTGCAAACAAATTCCAATTAAGAAACGAAGGAATCCCTTTCAACTCGCCAATATTTATTGAAGACTCACCCTCACTGCCTTGCACTTTATTATTATGCACTTTATTACGCATCATTTTCCCCATATTCATATAAACATCTCACTTAATCAAGAAAATAGTCCTTTCCTTGCCCTATCAAGCATATAATGGTCAAGCACGACCAAAGCCGCCATAGCTTCAACAACAGGCACAGCACGTGGAACGACGCAGGGGTCGTGACGACCACGCGACAGCAAAGTCGTTTCAGCCCCATCCCTGTCAACGGTATGCTGTTCCATCAGCACCGTTGCCACAGGCTTGAATGCAACCCTGAAATATATATCGTTGCCGTTCGAAATTCCGCCCTGTATGCCACCGCTGTTGTTTGTACGTGTAGCAACGCCATTCCCACCATTATAAAAAATATCATTCTGCTGTGAGCCACGCCCCGTAGCAGCGGCAAATCCATTGCCGTAGTCAAATCCCTTGGCTGCATTGATTGACAGCATTGCCGATGCAAGCGAGGCCGACAATTTGCCATAGAGCGGCTCGCCCAAACCGACTGGTGCACCCTTCACGACGCAGGTGACCACGCCGCCTACCGTGTCGCCGGAGCGCTTTACATCCAGAATCAGCTGTTCCATTCTTTCGGCAACGGCAGCATCGGGACAACGCACTGCATTATTTTCGGATTGTGACAAATCGTATGCAGTGTACCCCTCGGCAAGAGCTATATCCCCCACCTGCGAGGTATAAGCGGCAACACTGATGCCCAAATGCCTCAACGCCAATTTTGCCAAAGCACCGGCACACACTCTCACAGCTGTTTCACGGGCCGAAGAACGGCCACCGCCGCGGTGGTCACGCACGCCATATTTACGGTCATATACATAATCGGCGTGTGACGGACGAAACGCCTCACGCAAATTATCATAATCGGCACTGCGATTATTATTGTTGGTAATAGTAAAGGCTATTGGAGTTCCGGTAGAACATCCTTCAAAGATTCCCGACACAAACTGTACCTCATCGGCTTCGTTACGCGATGTGGTAATGGCACTCTGCCCCGGACGACGGCGTTTCATCTCGCTGCGGATAAAATCCTCGTCAATGAGCACACCGGCCGGATAGCCATCGAGTACACCACCGATTGCCACCCCGTGCGACTCCCCGAATGTGGTAAGACGCAAAAGATTGCCAATACTATTCATTACAACCAATCATTAGTGACAACAACCACTCTCGCAACCACCGTCGCCTCCGCAACTGCCACCGTTGCAACCACTGCAACCGCCGCCACAGCTACAAGAAGCCTTTAAAGAGTCGTAGAATTTCTTCAATTCCGACTCCTTTGCAGGACGTGCCTCTACAACTGTACCCACAAACTGCAAGTCGCAGCCTGCAAGCGGGTGGTTAAAGTCCATAACCACCTTCAAAGGGGTAACCTCCTTAACGGTACCAAGAATTGGCGAGCCATCGGCACGCATCATCTCAACCACATTACCCTCATATATGTGTGCAGAATCGAACTTACCGTCAATAGTAAACACCTCACGGTCAAAATCCTGAACGTGGTCGGGGTCATACTCTCCATACGCATCGGCAAATGGAATTGTAAAATCGAATTCGTCACCCTTTTTCAAATCCTTCAGGTTCTCCTCAAAAGAATCGAGGGTGTAGCCTACGCCTGTCAAGAATGCAAAAGGTTGCTCACGAGTTGTCTTTTCAACCTCTTCACACTCACCGTCACGATGCGACAAAAGTGTATATGCCACACGCAAATATTTGTTTTCGTTTTTCATTGTTTATAATGTTTTGATAATTTACCCATTTATACAATATTCGCAAAGATATACAAATTGTAGCCAAAAAGGCAATGAGAAGAAGAAAAAAATAAAAAACCACACATTATAAAATGAAAACAGCATATTCTTGGCATAAAAAGTGAACAGTTTTTCGTTTCTTAAAATCCTTTTGCTATCTTCGCAGAGATATCATATATTGAAAATGAAAACACAAAAGAGAATATGGTTACTGATTGTTATGGTAGCAATGATAATCAGCGGATGTAACAAAGACAACAGTCAAAGTTGTGCCGGCAGCGTCATAGCCCGACAGGGTACGCAGTTTGTAAAGAATGGCAAGCCCTATCGCTACATAGGCACCAACATGTGGTACGCCTCGGTTCTGGGTTCTAAAGGCGAAGGTGGCAACAGAGAACGTCTTTGTCTGGAGCTTGACCATCTGAAAAGCATTGGTGTCACCAATCTTAGAATTCTCACTGGTCCCGATGCCGGCAGCACACTTGCAAACCCGGCAAAACCATATCTGCAGACCGCACCCGGAATACTCAATGACACTATTCTCGAAGGCCTGGACTTTGTCATTGCCGAGCTTGATAAACGCGGAATGGATGCAGTCATCTATCTCAACAATGCCTGGGATTGGAGTGGAGGCTACGGTTTCTACTTGAAAGAGTGTGGTTATGGCGACTCGCCCAACACAAATGAAGAGGGTGGCTACAGCAGATATGTGGATTATTGTGCCAACTTCTCACGTGAGCCAAAAGCCATTGAAATGTACTACAACTACATAAAGACCATTGTTTCGCGCAAGAACAGCATCACCGGCCGCCACTACAAGGATGAACCGGCAATTATGGCGTGGCAACTTTGCAACGAGCCGCGTCCCTTTGCAAAAGACAACAAAACAGCATTTGCACAATGGATTTCAGGAGCTGCGGCACTTATAAAAAGCATAGACCCCAACCATCTTGTATCAACCGGCAGCGAGGGCAAATATGGTTGCGAAGTGGACATGGAGCTGTGCCGTCAGATACACGCCGACGAGAACATAGACTACCTGACAATACATATATGGCCTGTAAACTGGGGATGGGCACCACGCTCCAACCCCGACAGTGGCATTGACAACGCCTGTCTGGAGAGCGGCAAATATATTGCCGAGCATATTGAGCTTGCCCGCAAGCTCAACAAGCCACTAGTCATTGAGGAGTTTGGATTCTGCAGAGAAGGGAATGTGTCGGGGACAGACATACCCACCGACAGCCGCGACATCTTTTACAGCTACATTTTTGAACAGGTCAAGAGCGGCATTGCGCAAGGCACTCCCATCGCGGGTTGCAACTTTTGGGGTTGGGGCGGTAGCGGACGTCCGCGCGACTTGGTATGGCAGGCCGGCGACGACTATCTAAGCGACCCGCCACACGAACCGCAAGGCTGGTATTCGGTCTTTGACCGCGACACAACCACAATCAACATCATCAAGGAATACTCAGAAGCAATAACAAAATAAAAACTTATAACAGCTATGTACAAGAAAGACAACCGCATTGTTGCCACACTCGACGCGGGTGGCACAAACTTCGTATTCGGCGCAATGAAAGCCGGAGAGTTCATCATTGACCCTGTATCGGTGCCGGCACAGTCGCACGACCTCGACCTTTGCCTACAGAATATGGTCAACGGTTTTCAACAGGTATTCGACAAATTAGACGAAAAGCCTGTTGCCATCAGTTTTGCATTCCCCGGCCCTGCCGACTACCCAAACGGCATCATTGGCGGTTATCTGCCAAACTTTCCATCATTCCGCGATGGCGTTGCTCTTGGAGCTTTCCTTGAAAGCAAATTCGGCGTGCCCGTGTTCATCAATAACGACGGCGACCTCTTCGCATACGGCGAGGCACTATGCGGTATGTTACCCGAAATAAACAGCCGTCTAAAGGCTCTTGGCTCAACAAAGCAGTACAAGAACCTGATAGGTTATACATTGGGAACAGGATTCGGAATTGGAGTGGTAATCGACAACAACCTTAACCGTGGCGACAATTCCTGCGTTGAAACATTCTGCCTACGTCACATAGATATGCCGGATGTAATCGTTGAGGACGGTGTTGCCATCCGTGCCGTTTGCCGCGTTTACGGCGAGCAGAGCGGTAACCCCGACCACGGGCTCACTCCAAAGGATATTTGTGAAATTGCCGACGGAACACGCGAAGGCAACCAGGCTGCGGCAAAAGAGGCCTTTGCATCGCTCGGCCGTGTTGCCGGAGCTGCAATCTCAACAGCCGTGACAATCATTGACGGACTTGTTGTCATTGGTGGTGGCGTGTCGGCTGCAAGCCGTTGGATTATGCCAGCCTTGCTTGAGGAGATGCGCTCAAAGCTACGCACCCTTGGCGGTGATGAGGTAAGCCTTGTGCAAATGAAGGTCTACGACCTGGAAAATGCCGATGAATTCGAGCTTTTTGCAAAGGGCGAAACCAAAAAAGTGAAGGTCTATGGCGAGGATAGATACGTTGACTACGATTGCCAGAAGCGAGTGGGTATAGCAATTTCAAAGCTCGGCGCAAGCAAAGCCGTATCAGTGGGAGCATACGCATTTGCACTTAGCGAACTTGACAAGAAACAGGCATAACTATTATGATAAAAAGGATTATTTCACTGCTATTGTTACTTACTCCGGCAATAGCAATGGCGCAAAAACCGACCGATTTGGTCAACCCCTTTATTGGAACGACCAATTTTGGAACAACGAACCCCGGAGCTGTCACCCCAAACGGTATGATGTCTGTCGTGCCATTCAATGTCATGGGTTCCGACCTCAATGTCTTTGACAAGGACCAGCGTTGGTGGTCGGCTCCATACGAGTACAACAACAAGTTCTTCACCGGATATGCCCACGTTGCCCTGAGCGGTGTCGGATGCCCCGAGGCTTCGTCGCTACTTGTAATGCCTACAAGCGGAGAACTCGATGTAAACTATTTCAGCTACGGTTCGGAATATACAAACGAAAAGGCATCGCCCGGATATTACAGCAACGAGCTCACCAAGTATGGAATAAAGACCGAGGTCACCGCCACGACACGTTCTTCGTACGAGCGTTACACTTTCCCGGCCGGAAAAGGCAACATCATTCTTAACTTGGGACAAGGACTCACAAACGAGTGCGGAGCTATGGTTCGTCGCGTGAGCAATACCGAAGTCGAGGGTTTCAAGCTACTTGGTACATTCTGCTACACAACACAGGCGGTGTTCCCCGTATATTTTGTACTGCGCGTTTCCAAAGCACCCACAAGTGAAGGCGCATGGAAATTCCAGCCACAACTCTCCGGCGTTGAAGCCGAGTGGACTCCCGATGACGGCACTTACAAACTCTATGAGAACTACTTCCGCGAAGTTGCCGGCGACAACATCGGATACCGTTTCTGTTACGACAATCTTGCCGAGGGCGAACAAATCACCGTTCAAATGGGCGTTTCTTTCGTTTCAATAGAAAACGCAAGAGAGAACCTCAATGCCGAGCAGCAGGACAAAGATTTTGACACTGTCCACGCACAAGCGGTAGAACAGTGGAACAACGACCTTGGCCGCATACGCATAGAAGGCGGCACAAAGGAGCAACAGACAATCTTCTACTCAGCGCTTTACCACGCACTCATACACCCAAGCATCATCAGCGACGTGAACGGCGAATACCCAAAAATGGAGAACGGCGAAACAGGCAAAAGCGACCACACACGCTACACCGTGTTCTCGCTTTGGGACACATACCGCAACCTGCACCAGCTACTGACACTCGTCTACCCTGAGCGTCAAACCGATATGCTACGCACAATGGTTGGAATGTACAAAGATTGGGGATGGCTGCCACGTTGGGAGTTGTTTGGACGTGAAACATTCACAATGGAAGGTGACCCAGCTGCAATTGTCATTGCCGACAGCTGGATAAAAGGCCTGCGCGATTTTGATATTGAAACAGCATATCAGGCAATGCTCAAGTCGGGCACTACCGAGGGCGCAAAAAACCCAATCCGCCCCGACATCGACCCTTATATAAAGGATGGATACATTCCGCTATGGTTCTTCTCGAACGACCTTTCGGGAGACAACTCCGTTTCACACGCTCTTGAATACTGCTCGGCCGACTATGCCATTGCCCAACTTGCCGATTCGCTTGGCGACAAGGCACGGGCAAAAGAGTTTAGGAAACGTTCACAGAGCTACCGCCGATACTTCTGCAAGGAGCACGGCACACTGCGCCCACTTACCAAAGAGGGCAAGTTCCTGGGCGATTTTGACCCGGCTACCGGCAAGAATTTCGAGAATGTGCCCGGTTTTCACGAGGCATCGGCGTGGTGCTATACATTTGCTGTGCCACATGACCTGGACGGACTAATTAGGCTCATGGGTGGCAAGAAAAAATTCACTAACAGCCTGCAAGGCGTGTTTGACAACGGGCACTATGACCCGGCCAACGAGCCCGACATTGTATATGCCTATCTTTTCAGCCGCATAAAGGGCGAGGAGTGGCGCACACAGAAAGAGGTCAAGAAGATTCTTGACAACCACTACAAGAACGCCCCCGATGGAATTCCGGGCAACGACGACACAGGTACAATGTCGGCGTGGGCGGTATTCTCAATGATGGGCATCTACCCCGACTGCCCTGGAGAACCGACATACACCATCACGACACCTGTATTCGACAAGGTACATATTGCTACACCGGGAGAGGGGATTACAATAGAATGTGAGCGTCCCACTGCAGACAGTCACTACATTGACAGAATTGAGCTTAACGGCAAGCAACAGGGCTACCGCATAACACACAAGCAGTTGCTTGACAATGCAAACATAAAGTTAACACTAAAGAAAGAGGCAAAATGAGATTCAGAAACAGTATAATGGCGTTCTCGCTGCTATTGGCAGCCTGCGCACAACAACCTGTTCAAGAACAGGAGAATTTGACCGGTTATGTCAACCCACTCATCGGCAGTGGCGGACACGGACACGTATTTGTCGGCGCGAGCGTTCCTTTCGGTATGGTACAGCTGGGCCCCACAAGCATTAACGAAACATGGGACTGGTGCTCGGGGTATCATCAGGACGAGGCATCGGTAATAGGTTTCTCTCACACACACTTGAGCGGAACAGGTATTGGTGACCTTTTCGACGTTACAGTAATGCCAGTGACAGGCGAAGTCACATACGAGCGCGGAGCCATTGACACACCAAACAACGGTCTATGGTCACCTGCCGACCGCACACAGGAGGTTGCAAAGCCCGGCTACTACTCCGTTCCGCTCACACGCTACGGCATCAAGGCCGAGATGACAGCAACCACACGTGTAGGACTTCACCGCTACACATTCCCCGAGAGCAAGGATGCAGCCATTGTCTTTGACCTTGAAAATGGTGGTTGTTGGGACGAAAGCACCGAAACATTTATGCAAGCCGAGGGGAACAACCGCATCGTTGGTTACCGCTACTCTAAGGGTTGGGCAAAGAACCAACGCATCTACTTTGCAGCCGAGTTTGCAAAGCCTTTCGAGAGTTTCGAACTGAAAGGATATAAAGATATGTACGGCCGTGCATCATTCGGCACAACTGCCGGCGAGGAGGTGATGTTAAAAGTTGCAATATCACCCGTGAGCATCGACGGAGCAAAGCTTGCACTTGAAAGCGAGTTGCCCGGTTGGGATTTTGTCGCAGTCCAGGCAGCAGCTACCGATGCGTGGGAAAACGAATTGGCACGTGTGAGAATTGAGAGCCAGAACGAGGAGCAGAAACAGATATTCTACACTGCAATGTACCACGCAATGATTGCTCCAATGCTCTTCAGCGACGTAAACGGCGACTACCGCGGTGCCGATGACAATATATACAACAGCGACAAGCCACGATATACCTGTTTCTCGCTTTGGGACACATACCGCGCAAAACAACCGTTGATGACAATCATACAACCCGAGAAGGCCGGTGAATTCGTTGCAACAATGGTAGATATATGTGAAAAACAGGGCGACCTGCCCGTTTGGCACCTATGGGGCAACGAAACAGACTGTATGGTGGGCGACCCTGGTATTCCTGTTGTTGCCGATGCAATTGTAAAGGGCATCGAAGGCTTTGACCGCGAAGCGGCATTCGCAGCAATAAAGCAGACCGCAGCCGTTGAGGAGCGCGGCAAGGAATTCCGTCACAAATATGGCTATATCCCTTGCGACATCTTCGGCGAGGCGGTAGCTTTTGATATGGAGTATGCCATTGCCGACGCAGCCGCAGCCAACGCAGCAAAGGCACTTGGCAAGCAGGACGATTACGAGCACTTCACAAAGATGAGCCACAGCTACCGCACATTCTTTGACAAGAAGACAGGCTTCATTCGCGGTGTCGATGTCAACGGCAAGTTCCGCACACCGTTCAACCCATACTTCGCGGCTCACCGTGCCAACGACTACTGTGAGGGCAACGCTTGGCAATACACTTGGCTTGTGCCACACGATATCGACAACTATGCACAGATGTTCGGCAGCAAGGAGGCTTGCATTGCACGTCTTGATTCACTGTTCCTTGCACCATCGGCTGTTGACGGCGATGCATCGCCCGACATCTCGGGTATGATTGGCCAGTTTGCCCACGGCAACGAACCCAGCCACCACATCCTCTACCTTTATACAATGCTTGGCGAGCCACAGAAGACTGCAGAGCGTGTGCGTGAGGTAATGGGCACACAATACCGCAATGATTTCGACGGCCTCTCGGGCAACGAGGATATGGGACAGATGTCGGCTTGGTATCTGATGTCAGCACTCGGTTTCTATCAGGTTGAACCTGCCGGCGCACGCTATTGGTTCGGTTCTCCAATTGTTGACCGCGCCGAACTCGCTGTAAAAGGTGGCAAATTCATTATCGAAACCATAAACAACAGCGACAAGAACATCTACATAAAGAGTATAAAGCTCAACGGCAAGCCACATAACCTGCCATACATTGAGCACAGCGACATTGCCAAGGGCGGCACGCTCACCATTGAAATGAGCGACACACCGACAAAATGGTGGTAATAACAAATAAGCAACGCAGGTGGCCAAACGGCCACCTGCGTTGCTTTATAATTGAGGTTTTACAGTTCTATATCAAACAGCTCCTCCAAATCATTTATAGTTCCATTATATCTAGAGAAGGTCAAACAATCATCATCACCCAATATCGTTACAAGTTGTGTTGAAGTCAACTTCTGTACGCTCACATCATATGATTCATCATCTGATGTAATTGTCAAGACCTTTTTTTCTGAATCATACGTATATAGAAAATGGCCTACATTTATCTTATAGCCAACAACACCTTCTATCTGTATACCGGTTTTGTCACTATTAAAAACTATATAAATCTGGTCTTGTTCATCGGGTTCAATACATTTCCATATTCCCTCTATCGATGGTTCTTGGGTAGTACCTTCGTTTTCGCAGGATGTAAAAGCAAAGAGCATAACAGACAGGCACAAAAATGGCAAAAATTTCAACTTGTTCATTTTATTAATTATTAGAAAAATTCCCTACTCGTTTAATGGCATTTCGGGATACTCCATAGATTTGTTTGCAAACATACGAATATTAGCCAATAAAAACAAACCAACAATAGAGAAAGAGAGCAACCAAAAGCCTCATCAATGTGTTTATACCCTGTTAAAGGTTTACATATATGAGAAAGGTTTCTATTCTACTTTTTATTACACTCATTGCTGCTGCCGACCGGACAGCTGCACAACAGTACAGAGAACAGGAGAACGCTGTACAGGATGGAGTTCTAATTGAGATGCCATTGCCCAAGAACTGGAGCGATGGAGCGTTTTTCAACCAGGAGCTACCTGTTGATGATGAGTGGTGGCGTAATTTCAATGACCCCGTGCTCGACTCGCTCATTACCGTTGCGTGCGAAAGCAACTATTCTGTTCTATCCGCAATGGAGAATATTAAAAAGGCTCGTGCCGCGTGGCGTGTCGCACAAAGCAACCTGATGCCGGAGTTCAATTTAGGCATCGGTTGGCAACGTGCAAAGACAAGCGGCAACATTGCATCCACAATGTACAACGAGGCGTGGGAAGGAGAATTCAGCACCGCCGTGTCAATGCAATGGCAAGCCGATGTCTTCGGCAGTATATATATGCGCTCAAAGGCGCAGAAAAAGCTATTTATGGCCACCGAAGAGGAGTACAACGCTGTAATGGTTTCGCTTGTTGCAAATGTGGCAACAACCTACTTTTCTCTGCGGCAGTCCCTCGCCGAGATGTGGGTGTTACGCGAGAATGCAGCATCACAACGCGAGATATTGAACATAACCATCTCACGCTACGACAGTGGCCTTGCCTCAAAGCTCGATGTCGCACAGGCACGCAGTGTCTACCAAAGCACCCTCGCCCAGATACCGGCGATGCAAGCCACCATTGACAGCTATCGCAATGCAATGGCCGTGTTGCTTGGCACATTCCCCGAGGAACTTGACGGTTGGCTGAACGAAGGATATGCTCTCCCCACATATATCGCTCCAATAGGTGTCGGCATCCCAGCACAGCTACTGCGCCGTCGTCCCGACATAAGAGCAGCCGAAAAACAGGTTGAGGCAAACGCCGCACTGCTTGGAGCGACAAAGCGCGACTGGTTTCCACAACTGCTCATCAGCGGCTCAATAGGCTTTGCCTCGGGGGAGATGAAATCCCTTTTCCGCTCCAGGAGCTTTACTTGGGAGATTGCCCCCACAATAAAGTGGAACATCTTTGGCGGTAATGACAGAGTAAATGCCACACGAGAGGCGCGCGCCACGCTCGATGGCAGTATTCTGGACTTCAACGAGAAGATGCTCACCGCATTGCAAGAGGTTGAGAGTGCAATGTCCGGGTACGAAAACTCCATAACGCAGATTGTCGCACTACGCGAGGCCGTAAACCAGAACGAAAAGACGCTTGACCTTTCGCTCGAGCTATACAAGCAGGGACTGACACCGTTCCAGAATGTACTCGATGCACAACGCTCCCTTCTCACATACGAGAACTATCTTGTACAGGCACAAGGCGGTTCACTAATATACCTTGTACAACTTTATGAAGCCCTTGGCGGCGGATGGTAACAACAAAAAAATCCAAATATGAAGAAACTGATGTTTGCTGTGGCACTGCTTGTCATAACAGCGTGCCACAAAAAAGCCGAGCCCACCGAAGAGAGTGCTGCACTACCCATAGAGGTGTCAACACCAATAGTAAGAGAAATAACCCTCACACGCGAATACCCCGGTTACCTAAAAGCCGATGCTACAATTCCTGTTGTAGGACGTGTAAACGGAAGTATCATCAAGCGTAATTTCACCGAAGGCAGCCGCGTAAAAAAGGGCGACCTGCTCTTTGTCATTGAGCCTACGCTATATGAGAACGCAGTCACTCAGGCACAAGCAAGCCTGCAAACCGCTATTGCCGAACAGGAATACGCCCGTAGCAATTACGAACGTATGCAGGCAGCCATCAGCAGCAACGCCGTAAGCGAAATTGAAGTGTTGCAAGCAAAGAGCCGTGTCGAAAGCAGCAACGCAGCCGTTTCCAATGCAAAGGCTGCACTCAAAACCGCACAGACCAAATTGGGATATTGCTACATTGAAGCACCGTCCAGTGGCAGTGTAAGCCTTGCCAAACAACCGACAGGGGCATATATTGCCGGCGAGATGTCACCCGTAGAGTTATGCCATCTATATAAAGACGACTTGATGTATGCATTCTTTAATATCCCCGACATTCAATGGTTCAGAAAAGCACTGGCCACTTCTGAAGGCATTGACCAGAGCAACATCACCTTCACGCTTGGCGAGGGTAATATCATCAAGCGCAATGCCACCATCGATTACCTGTCGCCAAATGTAAATACAGGTACAGGTACATTGCAGATACGCGCCGAATTGCCCAACAGTGACGGAGTACTAAAGAGTGGCAGTTACATAAGCATTATAATGCCATACGAAAAGGTCAATAATGCACTGCTCATAAAAGACGCATCAATCGGTACCGACCAGACAGGTAAATTCATATATGTAATAGATGCACAGAACAAGGTCGAATACCGCCGCATTGAGGTCGGTGACATAATTGACGACACACTGCGCCTTGTCACCGGCGGTCTTGAAGCAAATGAGAGATATGTGACAAAGGCACTGCTTAAAGTACGCAACGGAATGTCTATTGTGCCTATAATGGAGTAATTACCAAACAACAACGCTTATGAAATTCTCCAAATTCTTCATTGAACGTCCCATTTTTGCAACAGTCCTATCATTGCTGTTGCTGGTAGCCGGCGGAGTTTCGCTGTTGGTGCTGCCTATTGACCAATACCCGTCAATCACACCGCCTACAGTGCAGGTAACAGCCGTCTATCCCGGTGCAAATGCCGAAACCATAGCCCAGACAGTGGGAATTCCAATCGAGCAACAGGTAAATGGTGTAGATGGTATGTTGTATATGAGCTCCACATCGTCATCATCGGGAACATATAGCCTCACCGTGACATTCGAAGTGGGAACAGATATTGATATGGCAACCGTGCTGGTGCAGAACAGAGTGAACATAGCACTCAATTCACTGCCAAGCGAAGTGACACAACAGGGAGTTACAGTGCAGAAACAGTCGACCAACATCGTGCTGTTCATCACTCTCACCGGCGACGAGAACTACGACCAGCTCTACCTCTCAAACTACGCACAGTTGCAGCTCGTCGACCAACTCACACGCACCCCGGGAGTTGGAGGTGTCGACATTATGGGTGCCGGAAAATACTCTATGCGCGTGTGGCTCGACCCCGAGGCGATGCGCATTCGCGGCATTTCGGCAGCCGAAGTGTATCAGGCCATCAGCAAACAGAACCTTGCAGTGTCGGCAGGCTATGTAGGACAAACACTCGATTCCACCGCCGACAATGCCTTCCAATATACCCTCAACGTACAAGGACGCTTGAGCGATGCCAAACAGTTTGCAGATATTGTCATACGCAACGACGGTGCCGACATGTTGCGGCTTGGCGACATTGCCAAAATTGAGATTGGCAGTGAAACCTATTCATCATCGTCGAGGCTACGTGGCAAGCCGACTGCGGCTCTGGCCGTTTACCAGTCGCCCGGCTCCAGCTCACTTGCAGTGTCTAAAGCCGTCAAGGCAAGAATGGAAAAGTTGGCAACAGCCTTTCCTCCCGAAGTGGAATACCAAATAGCCCTTGACACCACCGATGTGGTACGCAGTTCCATAGAGGAGGTATTGTTCACCATAGTAGAAACCACTCTGTTGGTAATACTTGTAATCTTCCTGTTTCTACAGAACTGGAGGGCAACACTCATCCCCTGCCTCACAATCCCCGTGTCGCTCATTGGAACGCTTGCCGTTATGTTGTTGCTTGGGTTCACAATCAACACACTTACCCTGTTCGGACTTATACTTGCTATTGCCATAGTAGTCGACGATGCGATTGTGGTGGTTGAAAACGCCACACGCATCATTGACGAAGAGGGATTGCCGCCACGCGAAGCCACTGAAAAGGCTATGGAGGAAATCAGTGGCCCTATTGTCGGCGTTGTACTTGTGATGATGGCCGTGTTCATACCCACAACAATGATTGGAGGCATTTCGGGCGAGCTATACAAGCAATTCGCGCTCACCATTGCCACAGCCACATTGCTCAGCGGTTTCAACTCACTGACATTGAGCCCTGCGCTGAGTGCGCTATTGCTTCGTCCAACAAAGGACAGCAAGAAGGGATGGTTCTTCCGTTGGTTCAACAAAGGATATGACTTTCTACAAAGAGGATATGACCGATGTGTGTCATTCCTTTTACGACGTGTATGGATTGCTGCTATAAGCTTTGCCGCAATGGTAGCAATAGCAATCTATCTATTCAAAGCGCAGCCAACCACCTTTATCCCCGACGAGGACGATGGTTATTTCATCGTAAGCGTGCAACTACCGCCGGCGAGTTCACTATCGCGCACCGAGGCTGTAGCAGCCAAAGTAGAGAAAATTATATCAGGCTACCCCGAGGTGAAGACCAATATCAGCATCAGCGGCTTCAGTATTATGAATAGTGGCAGACAGAGTAATGCGGCAAGTGTATTTGTCGTACTCAAGGATTGGAGCCTACGCAAGAAGGATAGCGAATCGGCTGCAGCCATCGTAGAGCGGTTCAACCGACAGGCGTATGTTGAAATTGAGGAGGCACAATGCTTTGCATTTGTTCCTCCGGCAATTCCCGGTATTGGCAACGTCGGCGGTTTGCAGATGCAGGTTGAAGACCGTAAAGCTCTTGGAATGACCGAATTGCAGAAAGCTGTCGATGCCCTCACGCAGAGCTACGGCAAAGAAAGTGCCATAGCATCAATGAACAGTTCGTTCGAGGCCGATGTACCACAATACCGCATAAATATCGACCGCGACAAGGCTATTGCAATGGGACTTGATATAGGCAATGTGCTCTACACGCTCAGCTACTATATGGGCTCGCTCTACGTAAATGACTTTGTTCTGCTTGGACGTATATGGCAAGTAAAGATGTCGGCAAGCGAACGCAACCAAAAGCTCATTGAGAGCATAATGCAGTTGAGCCTTGCCAACGACAAGGGCGAGATGGTTCCATTCAGCAGTTTTGTCACAGCCGATGAGGTATTGGGAAGCGACCAGCTTGTACGCTATAATATGTACAACAGTGCCACGGTGACAGCAAACACAGCGCAGGGCTACAGTTCGAGCCAAGTGATGGATGAGGTTGCGCAACTGTTCAATGCACAGCTTGGCGATGAGTTCGGGTATGAATGGACAGGCGTAGCCTATCAGGAAGAGGCAGCCGGACAAAATACACTGCTCATATTGGCACTTGCACTGCTCGTCGCATTCCTTGTACTTGCTGCGCAGTACGAGAGTTGGACAAGCCCTGTAGCGGCAATTATGGGCGTTCCCATAGCCCTGCTCGGCGCAATCCTTGGTTGCATAATCACAGGAATTCCGGTGAGCATATACACTGAAATAGGTATTGTACTGCTCATTGCACTGAGTGCAAAGAACGGTATTCTCATTGTAGAGTTTGCACGCGATTTCAGAAAAGGCGGCAACGACATACGCCAAAGTGCAGCCGAAGCCGGACACGTACGTCTGCGACCAATCCTGATGACATCACTTGCCTTTGTGCTCGGTGTAATGCCATTGCTTTTTGCCGATGGCGCAGGAGCAGGCGCACGCCTCTCGCTTGGCGCGGCCGTGGTCTTTGGCATGCTACTCAACACTGTTGTTGCCACATTGTATATCCCTAATTGGTATGAGTGGATGCAACGGCTCGAAGAGAAATGGAGAAGGAAGAAACCATAAAAACAGGCAGGGTGGCAATTTGCCACCCTGTAAGCTATAAAACAAATAAATTATAAAAAGATGCAGCCCAAGGCTTGCGAAGGCCTAAAAACCGGAGTTTACTTGAAGTAAATGAGGTTTTTAGGGCAAGCGTAACGAAGGGATGCGCTTTTTAGAGTTTATTTGCAGCTATTCTTCTTCATAAAATCAATGATTTCGCTTATATAACCGAAAGCCATACCCACAACAGTATCGGCTGCACCATAATAGACAGCAACCCTATCCCCGTCATTCAACGCTGCGCAAGGGAACACCACGTTAGGCACATCACCGGCAAGTTCATAAGGAGCAGCCGGAGCAAGCAAGTATGGTTTTGTGCGGTAAAGCACCTTTGAAGGGTCGTTCCTGTCGAGGAGAGCAGCACCCATTGAGTAACGGAAACCGTTACAAGTGGTGATTACACCGTGATAGAAGAGCAACCAACCTTCGTCGGTGAGAATGGGCACTGAACCCGCACCAATCTTTGTGCACTGCCAAGCACTCTCGGGGAATGGAGTCACTTTCATCACACAACGGTGCTCACCCCAATATTTCATATCAGGACTATAACTAATGTATATATCACCAAAAGGAGTATGACCGTTGTCGCTAGGACGACTTAACATCGCATATTTGCCGTTAATCTTCTCGGGGAATAGCACTCCGTTGCGATTGAATGGCAAGAACGCGTTCTCACACTGGAAGAACTCCTTGAAATCGAAAGTGTATGCGATGCCGATTGTGGGGCCGTGATAGCCATTGCACCAAGTTATCCAATAGCGGTCCTCAATCCAGGTCACACGTGGGTCATATTTGTATTCCGACTCAATCATCTCGGTATTTCCGGCCTTGAACACAATTGGCTCGTGCTCAATTTCCCAATTGATACCGTCCTTGCTGAATCCGGCAAAGATATTCATCTGCACAGCCTTGTTGTCACAACGGAATACACCAGCATAACCATCGCCAAAAGGCACAACGGCACTGTTGAAGATACTGTTTGATGTGGGAATTGCATAACGGTCTATAACAGGGTTCTGCGAGTAGCGCCACATAACATCGGTGCATCCTTCGGGACGTTCTTCCCAAGGCATTGTAATTTTCTCGTTCATAATCTATAATTGTTTTATTCAGTTGTTTTATCCGTTGTCACCGCGAAGATAACAATTTTATATTAAGAATGAATATTTGAGGGAAAAAACTACACATTTCACACACGATATGCACAAAACACAAAATGTCAGATTTATCAAATATTTAAAAAACAAACGTAAGCAGCTACCCCTTTTCGCTAACATAAAAAGCGACAAAAACAGCAAAAAAACAGAAAAACAACAACCTAAAAACAACGAAAAAAACAGCAAAATCGGGTAAAATATGCTTTTTTTACGCCTATTACGGAAATTTTTCCTTAATTAGTTTTGAGTATTAAATAAAAAGATATATATTTGCATTTGGAGAACTTCGGCACTTTGCATATAAAGGTGTCAAAAGTGCTCAAAAATGAGAAATAACAAGAAACATTAACTAATAATTTATTTTTTAGAATTATGGCAACATTAGATCTTACCAAGTATGGTATCACCGGTGCTGTGGAGATTCTTCACAATCCTTCTTACGAGCAGTTGTTCGCAGAGGAGACAAAGCCCGGTCTTGAGGGTTTTGAAGTAGGTCAGGTTACAGAGCTTGGCGCAGTAAACGTAATGACAGGTGTCTACACAGGTCGTTCTCCTAAGGATAAGTTCATCGTTAAGGATGCAACATCAGAGAACACTGTATGGTGGACATCAGAGGAGTACAAGAACGACAACAAGCCTGTTACAACAGAGGCTTGGAACGT
>JAGCMB010000069.1 GCA_017646665.1 Bacteroidaceae bacterium | reverse complement strand
TCGTAAAGGCTACCGCAAGTTGAACGGTCACCGTCAGCAGTTCACAGAGTTAGTTGTTAAGGAAGTTATCGGTTAATTAAAAGTTTTAGTATTATGGCACATAAAAAAGGTGTTGGTAGTTCAAAGAACGGCCGTGAGTCAGCAAGTCAAAGACTTGGTGTTAAAATCTGGGGTGGCCAGGCTTGCAAAGCCGGTAATATCATCGTACGTCAGCGTGGTACAGTTCACAACCCAGGTGCAAACATTGGTATGGGTAGTGACCACACTCTTTACGCTTTGGTTGACGGTGTTGTAACTTTCAAGCGTGGCAAGAACGACAAGAGCTACGTTTCTGTTACTCCATTTGCAGAGAAAAACTGATTCTAAATCAGCTGTGTTATAAGGCAATCCTAAAATAGGGTTGCCTTTTTTTGTATTATTTTTTCAATATGCTATTAATAATTAAGAAATAATTGTATTTTTGTGGTTTAAAGGTTGAAACCGCTAACTTTGCGAAATTGAAAATACTAAAACAATATAATTATGCTTACACTGAAAGTAATTTCTCAGGAAACAGAAAAGGTTTTGAAAGGCCTTGAGAAGAAGCATTTCAAGAATGCTGAAGAGGTAATAGGAAAGGTCTTGGAACTTGACAAGGAGCGTCGTGCTGCGCAGCAGGAGCTTGACAATGTCCTTGCGCAGAACAAACAGCTTGCGGCAAAGATTGGTCAGCTTATGAAGGCCGGTGCTGCCGATGAGGCTAATGCTGTCAAAGAAGAGGTAGCGACATTGAAGGATAAGGCTAAAGAGTTGCAGGATAAGATGGATGCTGCTGCCGATGAACTGCAGCAGGTGTTGTATACAATTCCTAACATCCCATATGACGAGGTGCCCGAGGGTGCTGTTGCCGAGGATAATGTGGTGGAGAAGACTGGTGGTACAGAAACTGTCTTGCCAGCCAATGCTCTGCCTCACTGGGAACTTGCAAAGAAGTATGACCTTATAGATTTCGACCTTGGTGTAAAGATTACCGGTGCCGGTTTCCCTGTGTACAAGGGTAAGGGTGCCCAGTTGCAGCGTGCGCTCATCAACTTCTTCCTTGACGAGGCGCGTAAGGCTGGTTATGTTGAGATTATGCCTCCAACAGTTGTGAATGCTGCTTCGGGTTATGGAACAGGTCAGCTTCCCGATAAAGAGGGACAGATGTATCACTGTGATCTTGATGATTTGTATCTTATTCCAACAGCCGAGGTACCTGTGACAAACATCTATCGCGATGTTATCCTTGACGAGAAGCAGTTGCCAATCAAGAATTGTGCCTATACACAGTGTTTCCGTCGTGAGGCCGGTTCATACGGAAAGGATGTACGTGGCTTGAACCGTCTGCACGAGTTCTCTAAGGTTGAGATTGTTCGTATTGACACTCCTGAGCATAGCAAGGAGTCGCACAAGGAGATGCTTGAGCACGTAGAGGGACTTTTGCAGAAACTTGAACTTCCATACCGCATACTCCGTCTTTGTGGTGGCGATATGAGCTTTACTGCTGCTCTGTGTTTTGACTTTGAGGTTTATTCAGAGGCTCAGCAGCGTTGGCTCGAGGTGTCTTCTGTATCCAACTTCGACAGCTATCAGGCAAATCGCTTGAAGTGCCGTTATCGTAACGCTGAAAAGAAGACTGAACTTTGCCACACTCTCAATGGTTCGGCACTTGCTCTTCCACGTATAGTGGCTGCGCTTCTTGAGAACAACCAGACTCCAGAGGGTATCCGTATCCCTAAGGCATTGGTTCCATACTGTGGATTCGATATCATAGACTAAAGTTGAAGTCCACTAAAAAGGCATCTGCAGCGTTGCGCTCAATTTTGTAAACTTGCTGAACTCCTGTTTGCAAAATATTCGCAAGCGCACTGCCTATGGCGAGCCTTGGCTGCGCTCGCGGTAAAGCATTAAAGTGAACTTTGTGTTTTGCTCGCTTGCACAAGCCTTGCATCTGCACTTTTATTGAACTTTTTACCATACCACCCCGAGAGAGCGAAGCGATGAGGGGTGGTCTTAAAGTAATATGATGAGCATACACGAAAAGGAAGAGGCTCTTTTTAAGCGTTGGGAAGAGTTCGCCAAGAGTCGGGGAGATGTGAATTTTGCTCCCGATGGATTGTTGTATCGTGGAGATGCAACTGCAGGTGATGAGCCCGAAGGCGATAAGTGGGTTTGGGGTACTGTCCCTGCTGATGAGGAGAAACGGTGGAATGATGCACGCAGGCGTCTTTTGATTGTTACTAAGGACCTGAATAATGGAGATGATGACAAATTAACTCCTTGGGATATACGAATAGAAACCGGTTATAAAAATACTCCTGCAAAAGATTTCGATTGGTGGGATTGTATAAAATTCTATAGGAGTCTGCGCATGTGGTCTTATGGCTTGCTTAAGACTAAAGATAATGGAGAGTATCCTTCATTTGAGGAGGTTGCCAACATGGATAATAGTGCACCTTTTTACCTTGAGGCACCAATCGCCCGTATGAATGTCAAGAAAGAGTGTGGTGGAGGTGTGGTATATGATTCGGTTTTAAGTGAGCACATAAAGAATTATAAGGATTATATTATTGAGCAGTTGGATATATATGACAAGGCTGATATAATATTTGCTTCGGGTAAGGTTATCTACAAATATATTATTGATGACTATTTTACGGGTTATAAAAAGATTAAAGATTGGATAACTGTTTCCTATGGTGACCGTGAATGGATAAATTATTCCCCATCTATTAAGAAGATTGTGATATGTGGTTACCATCCCTCGCATCGCTACGGCCATGAGTTTGCCTACAACCAAATGATGAAACCTTTTAGCGAATGTGTGAAGATGCTGTGGGGAAATGAATGATTTTGTTATTGGATATACTGAAATAAAACAATTATTATGTACAGGATAGTATCGAAAGAGCAGTTTTCGGAGAAGGTTTTCCGTCTGCGTGTGGAGGCTCCACTTATTGCAAAGGCATACAGAGCTGGTAATTTCGTAATTGTAAGAGTTGGTGAGAAGGGTGAGAGAATTCCTTTGACTATTGCTCACGCCGACACCGAAAGAGGTATTATCACTCTTGTGATTCAGAAGGTGGGTTTGAGCTCTAGCCGTTTGTGCGACCTTAACGAGGGTGATTACATTACCGATGTTGTTGGTCCTCTTGGTCAGGCTACTCACATTGAGAATTTCGGTACGGTCGTATGTGCCGGCGGTGGTGTGGGTGTTGCTCCAATGTTGCCCATTGCTGCTGCGCTTAAAAAGGCCGGCAACCGTGTGATTTCGGTTCTTGCCGGTCGCTCAAAGGACCTTATAATCCTTGAAAAAGAGGTGCGTGAGGTGTCGGATGAGGTTATAATTATGACCGATGACGGCTCTTATGGTGACAAAGGTCTTGTGACAGAGGGTATTGAACGTGTTATCAAACGCGAAAAGGTTGACCATTGTGTTGCTATTGGTCCGGCGATAATGATGAAGTTTGTCTGCAAACTCACTAAGCAGTACGAGATTCCTACAGTTGTTTCATTGAACACCATTATGGTGGATGGAACAGGTATGTGTGGAGCTTGCCGTGTGACAGTAGGTGGAAAAACAAAGTTTGTTTGTGTTGATGGCCCTGAATTTGACGGTCACGAGGTTGATTTTGATGGAATGATGCAACGTCTTGGCTCTTTCAAGGCCGAGGAGGCACGTGAGATAGAAAAGCTTGACAAGAGCGGCGAGTGCGCAAGTGAGTGCAATGAACTGACTGACCGCGATGCTGCTTGGCGTGTTGAACTCCGTAACAAGATGAAGCCGAAAGAGCGTACCGCTATTGAACGTTGTCCTATGCCTGAACTTGAACCTGCATACCGTGCGACAAAGTTACGCGAGGAGGTGAATACAGGCTTTACAAAGGAGATGGCTCTTGTTGAGGCGCAGCGTTGTCTTGATTGTCCTAAACCTGCCTGCATGGAGGGTTGTCCTGTCGGTATCAATATCCCTTCGTTTGTGAAGAATATTGAGCGTGGCGAGTTTGTAAAGGCTGCTCAGGTGCTGAAGATGACAAGTTCGTTGCCAGCTGTCTGTGGCCGAGTGTGCCCACAGGAAAAACAGTGTGAGAGCAAGTGTATTCATTTGAAGATGGGACACAAGGCTGTTGCCATTGGTGGTTTGGAACGTTTTGCAGCCGATTATGCTCGTGAGAGTGGCGAGATGCCGGCTCCACAATTAGCAGCCTCAAACGGAATAAAGGTTGCTGTTGTCGGTTCCGGTCCTGCCGGTCTTTCATTTGCTGGCGATATGGCAAAATTGGGCTATGCAGTTACTGTTTACGAGGCATTGCACGAGATTGGTGGTGTGCTCAAGTATGGTATTCCTGAATTCCGTCTGCCAAACTCTATTGTTGAACACGAGATTGAGAATCTCCGTGCAATGGGTGTGGAGTTTATTAAGGATTGTGTTGTAGGAAAGACTATCTCCATCGCGCAGTTGCAGAACGAGGGCTTTAAGGGTGTCTTTGTGGCATCGGGTGCCGGTTTGCCTAACTTTATGAATATTCCCGGTGAGAATTTGAACAATATCCTTTCGTCTAATGAATATCTCACCCGCGTGAATCTGATGGATGCTTCTAATCCAGAAACAGATACTCCTATTCATTTTGGTAAGCGTGTGGCTGTCATTGGTGGCGGTAACACCGCTATGGACTCTGTGCGTACGGCGTTGCGTCTGGGTGCTGAACGTGCGATGATTATATATCGTCGCAGTGAGGCCGAGATGCCTGCACGTCTTGAGGAGGTCAAGCACGCGAAGGAGGAGGGTGTAGAGTTCCTTACATTGCATAACCCAATTGAGTATATTGCCGATGAGAAGGGTTGTGTAAAGCAGATTGTCCTGCAAAAGATGGAGCTTGGCGAGCCTGATGCTTCGGGACGTCGTTCACCTGTGCCTGTTGAGGGGGCAGTTGAGGTTATAGATATTGATATGGCTGTTGTGGCTGTTGGCGTTTCTCCTAATCCGCTTGTGCCTACTTCGGTTGAGGGATTGGAACTTGGTCGCAAGAATACTATTGCAGTCAACGATAATATGCAGTCTTCTATTCCGTTTATTTTCGCCGGTGGCGACATTGTACGCGGTGGTGCAACTGTCATTCTTGCAATGGGTGATGGTCGTCGTGCTGCAGCGGCAATGCACGAACAACTCGGCAAGTGAGAATGAATATCATTACTAAAAAAAGCGGTTTCTTCACGAAGAAATCGCTTTTTGTTATTGTAATATTCTTTTTGTGTCGTCCATTGTTATTATAGCTTTTATTGAGTCGCTATAATTTTTCTGTGTGTTTGAAAATATTTTCCAATTGCGACTGACCTTTTGTACGAATGAGAGTGTTTCTTGCCAACCGTTGAACTGTCCGTTGCGGCAAAGCGTGTCGGTGTAATATTCCGGCTGGCTCATACGGATAAGGAATGAGTCGACATTCTCGTCCCATTTGTGCCTGTCGTATCCATATTTACGCGCAAGACGCATCGCATCGTGTATGTACCCAAAGCCGGCGTTGTACGATGCTAATATGAACTTTATGCGTTCATTTGGGTCTTTTATCTGTCGGAATTGTTTTTCCAGTGATTTCAACAGCTTGGCGGCTGTCATTATGTTTGTGTAGTTGTCGTTGTGTAGCGAGTCGGGGATATTGAAGCCACGTAGTGTTTCCGGCATCATTTGCATGACCCCCAATGCTCCGGCTTGTGACACGGCAGTGCTGTCAAAGCGCGACTCGGTATATGCTATGGCTGCAATCAGTGTCCAGTCATATCCAATGCTGTCGGCTGCTTCTCTGAAGTGATTGTCGTATGGCGAGAGTTCGGCGTATGGCGACAAGTATGTGTAAACCGGAACCTCCTTCCAATCGGGCTCGTTGCTCTTGTTCAGCACTCTTGTCGCAATGTCGAATGTTGATATTGCGACTGCCGAAACGAGCAGTATGATGAGTGATGGGAGTAGATTCCTGCGTTTCATCATTTTACTTTAGGAAGTATCCTATTGACATTTGCAGTGCCTTGATGGCTTTTTTGTTGTGGCCGCCTTGAGGCATTATTATGTCGGCAAATTTCTTTGTTGGCTCAATGAATTCCCAGTGCATATCTTTGACAATGCGCTCATAGCGCGAGATGACGGTTTCGGGTGTGCGGCCACGCTCTATGACGTCGCGACGTATGAGGCGTATGAGGCGGTCGTCGGCGTCTGCATCGACATAGATTTTCAGGTCCATCAGCTCGCGTAGCTCGGGGTTGACAAGTGCCATGATACCCTCTACGATGATTACCTCTTTTGGCTCAATGTGTATTGTCTCGGGTTGGCGTGTGCAGGTTATGTATGAGTATGTGGGCTGTTCAATGGCTTTGCCCTCGCGTAGTTGGGCTATCTGCTCAATGAGCAGTTCCCAATCGAATGCATCGGGGTGGTCAAAGTTTATGAACTGACGCTCCTCGACAGGAACGTGGCTGCTGTCCTTGTAATACGAATCCTGTGGAATTACAACAACAGATTCTGCTGGTAGTGAATTTACAATCTCTTTTACAACGGTGGTCTTTCCCGAACCTGTTCCGCCTGCAATGCCAATGATATACATCTTGTCGTTTTTTTGATTTTGACAAATATAGCAAGAAACGAGCGAGAAATATCAAGTTTACTTGAATATTTTTCACAGCGAGTGCAAGTATATTCGAGGTTTACCTCAAATATACATTCATATAAGCGAGAAATATCAAGTTTACTTGAATATTTTTCACAGCGAGTGCAAGTATATTCGAGGTTTACCTCAAATATACATTCATATAAGCGAGAAATGTGAAAAATTTTACATTGCGTGTAATAAAACAGGGGCTTTTATTTGGATTTAACAACCATCAATGTCGGATGGTTGGATTGGCCGGTTTGTTCGTTTCAATAAATTTATCTCTGTCGCTGGGTGCAGCTGTGGATTTTTGCATATTTTTTGTGATTAAAATGGTGAAAAATCAAAGATTTTGTTAATTTTGCAAAGAATTACGCCCCAAAGGCGTTGTATTTGATTATTCAATTACTTTAAAGTATAAACAATTATGGTAAATTACAAAGAATTGGGTCTTGTAAACACTAAAGAGATGTTTGCAAAGGCAATGGAGGGTGGCTATGCTATCCCAGCGTTTAACTTCAATAATATGGAGCAGTTGCAGGCTATCATCAGCGCTGCAGTTGAAACAAAATCTCCTGTTATTCTTCAGGTTTCAAGCGGTGCTCGCAAGTATGCTAACCAGACTCTTCTCCGTTATATGGCAGAGGGTGCTGTTGAGTATGCAAAGGAGCTCGGTTGCACAAACCCTGAGATCGTTCTTCACCTTGACCACGGTAACTCATTCGAGCTTTGCAAGTCTTGCATCGACATGGGCTTCTCATCAGTTATGATTGATGGTTCTCACCTTCCTTATGAGGAGAACGTTGCTCTTACAAAGCAGGTTGTTGAGTACGCTCACCAGTACGGTGTTACAGTTGAGGGTGAGCTTGGTATCCTTGCTGGTGTTGAGGATGACGTTGTTGCTGAGCATCATACATATACACGTCCTGAGGAGGTTGTTGACTTCGTTACAAAGACTGGTTGCGACAGCTTGGCTATCTCAATCGGTACTTCTCACGGTGCTAACAAGTTCAAGCCAGAGCAGTGCACACGCAACGAGAAGGGTGTACTTGTTCCTCCCCCATTGGCATTCGACGTACTCGAGGGCTGTATGAAGGAGCTTCCTGGTTTCCCAATCGTTCTCCACGGTTCTTCTTCAGTTCCACAGGAGGAGGTTGAGAC
>JAGCMB010000010.1 GCA_017646665.1 Bacteroidaceae bacterium | reverse complement strand
GCAGGAGACTGAGCAACCACAGCCAAAGCAGGAGCAGGCTCCTCAACCTGGAATGTGAATGTCTGACCAGCGAACTCCTCACCGTCAGTAGCCTTGATAAGACCAGCAGGGATAGCGAAAGAGTAAATACCAGTCTTAGTGATAGATGCATTCATTTCGAATACGAATGTCACCTTGTTGCCCTCGATAGTAGCAGCGCTAACCCATGCAGTAGCAACCACGCCACCGTTAGCATCCTTCAACTTGATATACTGAGCAGGACCGCTTGTACCCTCTGTTCCAGTGCCTGTTCCAGTACCTGTTCCAGTACCTGTTCCTGTTCCTGTACCCTCAGTGCCAGTTCCTGTACCAGTGCCAGTTCCTGTACCAGTACCGCCGGCAGCCTGAATGAACTCGATAGCCTTGTTGAACTCGATAGTGATAGAGTTGAAGCTCTCTACAACCTCGTCAGCCGCAGGAGTCTGTGAAACAACTGCCAATGCAACAGGCTCTGGCTCTGGTACTTGGGGCGCAAGCATTGCAAGAGCTGCTGAGGGGTCGAATTCGCCGGCCTCAATGAAGGCTACAGCATTTCCGGCATCAATATCGCTCCAAGAGTCGATAGTCATCTGCTTGCTGCCGCCAAGGTTTATGTACTTGTCTGCGTAACCCTTGAAGTTTACACGTACGCGGCAATCGCCCATTTCTGATGCATCGGTCAACTCGATAGGCTCGGCAATGCCGGCAACGAGTGAACGGTCTGAATTTACGAACTTCTGTGCACCTACACTGTAAAGGTAGTAGTTCTCGCCGTCAACGCTCAGTATGGCAAACTGCTGGTTTGCATCGTTGGGGTTTGATATATCACCTAACTCTGCATCAACAGTTGAGCAGAACTGGTCGTCTTTTACAGCCCAACCGCCACGGCTTGTTGTGGTTACAGTGTAACACTTGTTCTGGTCAAACTCGGCAAACTCATTGGGGTAGTCTACAACTACAATTGTAGAAACCTCAATATCGACAATCTTGTAACGGTTGCCTGGGTCTTCATCGGTCCAACTGTTTACAACAATGCCGGCATCTAGCTGGTTGGGCTCCTGAGAGTTCATACCGTTGCCACCGATAACAAACTTCCAATTGTATGTGTTGTCAGATGATGGTGTCATCACCAATGCGTCAATTGCATCGTCTGACCAAGAACCATTTTTTGTCACATACTTGGCAGCACCTACACTGTAAAGGTAGTAGTTGCCGTCAATCTGCTCAATCTTGAACTGTTGGTTTGCATCGTTCCAGTCTTTTGCGACTGTTGATGTGCCAAGGTTCTTTGCAGTGCTGGTGGAAATTCCGTCAGCATTTGCAGTCGTATTGTTCATCAAGAAGCAGCGTGCGCTCTCAATGAAATACGTCTTCTCGTTACTGAGCTGGTCCAAGCTCGTAACGGTCACCTCTTGTGCTGTTGCTGTGATGAAAGCAACAACAAGTGACAAGAAAAATGTAAATTTTCTCATAGGTTAAAAAATTAGTTAATAAATAGGTTTATGTTGTTTGTTATTTTTATAGTCTGAATAATTTTACAAAATTACATAAAAAACTTTTTTTGTTGACAGATTTTTGTAAAAATCTATATTAATAATGTGTTTTTAATTTTATACAGTCGTTTTTTTTATATATTCCCTGTTGTGTGCCTGTTTTTGCTTGTTTGTTTTTGCGTGGAGAAAAATAAAATTTGTATTATAGTTTGTAGATTTGAAAAATAAATGTACCTTTGCAACTCGAAAATAGACTCTTGTACAAGAGTACAGATATATGGGTAAGTCCTATACGGCCAGCTCCTTGCAAATCCTCCAGGGCTTGACCGCAGCAAAGGTAGCCGGTTGTAGCGGCGCGATGTAGGTAGCTTACCCACCCATAAGGCGAATGTTTTTTACATTCGCCTTTTTTGTTCATAAAATCAAAAATCAATTCTCGTATGCTGTTTTAGTGGTTTGGGTGGGATATTTTAGGGTTTGATGTGGATAAAACAGAAACAGCTTCACACACGTGAAGCTGTTTCTGTTTGTCCTAAATATGGATGTTATCTCTTTTTGGGTCCGTAGGAGTAGTTGCTACCGCTGTTGTATCCATACTTGTATCCATATTTACCGGCCTTTATGTTTATTCCGTTAAGGATAACAGAGAGGTTCTTCAATTTTCCTTCGTTGTAAATATTTTCTACTTCGTTCAGCATAGAACGCTCCAACAGGCCACAGCGTATCAGGAATATGCTGTTTGTGGCATACTTTTCAATGATGTGGGTGTCGGCTACTATATCGATAGGAGGACAATCGATAAGTATATATCTGTATTTACCTTCAAACTCATTCAGTAATTGCGAAAGTCGCTCCGACTCAAGCAATTCTGTTGGGTTGGGTGGAATGGTTCCTGTTGGTATTATGTCTAGGCTTGGGTGGCTCTTGTCTTTGATTATGATTTTTTCAATAGAGTCGACCTCTTTTGCAAGATAGTTGCTCAAGCCTGTTTCGCAAGAATCTACATAGTTCGACAGTGAAGCATGGCGTAAATCTCCATCAATCAAAAGAACCTTCTCGCCTTTGATTGCAAGGCTTATTGCTGTATTGAGAATACAGAATGTCTTGCCGCTGCCTGGGTTGAATGATGTGAATATGATGGTGCTCTGCTCTTTGTCACGTGTGATGAATTCCAAATTGGTTCTTAGGACGCGGAATGCCTCATTGATGGCATTTCGGGAACCCTCTTCGACTACGCAAGTCGTCTTTTCGCTTTTTTTCTTGCCGTGTCGGTTGAACTTGTTTAGCAAACGTTTTGCCGGGTTGAATCCCTTTTTCCCGTTCTGTGGAATTTCGCCAATGATCGGCAGGCTTAGTACGTCAAGGTCTTTGCGGCCTCTAATCTTTGTGTTTGTTACTTCAAAGAGGCTGATTAGTGCGGCCGGAACCAATAGTCCTATGATGACAGCAAAGAATAAAGACTTGGTCTTTTGTGGTGCAGTCGGAGTGTAGTTGCCCGATGGGGGAGTGAGGATGCGTGTCCTGTTGGGGGTAAACTCCTGTGACAACTGGTTCTCTTCTCTCTTCTGCAAAAGGAAAAGGTATATCTTCTCTTTTACGCTCTGTTCTCTTTCGGCGCTTGCCAGGAATGTTGTATGTGTCGGGTTCTTGGCTATTTCGCTTTGCAGTGCGTTCCATTCTTTGTCGAGTGATTCGAGCCTTGTGGTTATGCCCTTGATGTGTGTGCGTATTGATGATATTATGGCATTCCGCATAGATGAGAGTATGAGGTCCATATCTTTTACTGCGGGATTGTCCTCGCTGCTCTTGCTGGCAAGGTTGTTGCGTTCAATCATCATTGTGTTGAACTTGGTTATCTGCGAGTTGATATTCTGGTTGCTGATTCCGGAATTCAACGGTAGCAGAGAGTGTTCTTTGGATTTCTCTCTTATGCTCTTGAGGAAATATTCGCTTCTTTCAAGTTCTTTTCGTGTCGATGTCTGGAGTTTGTTGAGCTCGCGCTCTTTTGTCAATTGAATTTCTGATTGTGCTTCAATGTCGGGCAAAAGGTTGTCGCTCTTGAAAGCTGAAATGTCGCTTTCTATCTTGTCGAGCTCATTGCTGACATACTTCAATCTTGTGTCAATAAACGTTTTTGTCTCTTTTGCAGCTTTATTCTTGTCTTTTATCCAGCTTTCGTTATATACTTCGACGATGGTTCTGAGAATATCGTCGGCGCGCTCGATTGAGTTGTCGTCGATAGACATTGAAATCATATTGCTGTTCTCATCGTCGAGCTTGTAGGCTATTTTGCTGACGTACTTATTTGCAGCATTGCTGAGTCCGATATGTCTGACTGAGTATGCTGTAGCCTTTCTTGTCTTGTATATGGGGTTGGGGCTCAAAGTGATTGTGCCGGCAGGTGTCGCAACGAATGTCAAGGAATCTGATGTCAGTTTGCCCTCAATGGTGCGCTGGTCTGTTATGCTCGTGCCGTTGAAATCGAAAAGTCTGAATGTGCTGTCGGGATTTATTTCCATCTCGAATCCTGCTATACCATCGGTATCGATGTCGCAGAAATCGACATATACTGGAACGTTCTCGCCATACAGTGTGGTGGGGTGGAATTTCCCCTTTTGGCTATACTCGATGTTTAGCTTTAATCTACGTGCGGTTTCTATTGTTGTCTCGGGTGCTCTGAAGGCGTAGATTTCGTTGTAAGTGCTTGTTGAAGAACGGAAACCCATATTTGCGAACGTTTCCATCTGCTCATCAAGGCTGGTGCCTTTTTGTGTCGATTTGATGAGTATTTCGGCATTACGAGTGTATATGGGCTCGATTATTGCGATGCTGTATAGTGAATATCCTATTGCTATGATGACGGATATGACAAACAGGTACCATTTTGACAGCATGGCGTTGAATATCTCGCTGATGCTGATATCATTGCTTACTTGGTTATTTTTCTTGAAGTTGCTTTTTGCTTCTTTCATAAAATCTTGTTCTTTTATTGCGAATTTTGCGCGTGGCTATCTATTACACAAATCTCTACAAAATTATATAATATATTTATATTATCCTTTGCTTTTTTATCTTTTTTGCTTTTTTTAATAATGATATGTGCAAGACGGTTTTTGTCTTTGTGTATTATATGTAAAATAAATTTACTACTAAATACTTCCTTCTGTCTGTTTTTGCCGGTTTACTCACTTTTTGCTGCTTGAGGTGGCTGTAAAATGTCCGTTTTTCAGGTGGTTCGGGTACTCCTTTATATATATGTATGCCATTCTAGTGGTGTTTTTGCTATTCTTTCTGTATTTTATTCGCTTTTTTGGCTTGTGCTGGATGCGATTTTGATGAAAAAAACATTTTTTTTATGAAAAAGGGCAAAAAAAAACATATTTATGCCTTGTTATTCCGATTTTTGTTATCTTTGTGCATCGTTAACTTAAATAACAGAAACTATTATGAAAGAACTTATCGCAAAAATTGAGGAGACTTATGCTGCATTCGCAGCTGATGCAACAGCTCAGGCTGAAAAGGGTAACAAAGCTGCAGGTACACGTGCACGCAAGGCTTCTTTGGAGCTTGAGAAGGCTATGAAGGCTTTCCGTAAGGCTTCTCTCGAGGCTGCTAAGAACTAATTTACAGCGTTTAAAGCTAAAAATGAGGCTTGTTTTGCAAGCCTCATTTTTTTGTATATTGGTTTGTCGTTGTTTTTTTATGTTGTTTTATGTTTTGTAAATAATATTTACTATCACTTGTAGTCTTTTTTCTCTTGGGCTGTTTTCAGTGGCTTTGCGGTTTTGCTTTTCTTGGAATGTAAAGTTCTGAGTTTTTTTTGTTTGTTTGTGGAATTTATTATAACTTTACAAAAGTTTTGCGTGCGTGCGCGCCTGTTTTTGAAAATAATAATATTAATTATAAATAACTATTTTATGAAAAAACAATTCGTTATGGCGTTGTTGGTGGCTTTTTCGCTCTCAATGACTGCTACAGCCCAAAATCTCAGAGGCTTTGACTATGGTAATGTTGAAGCACCTCGTGGTTATGGTTATGTGAAGGGACAGGCAGCAGGCCTTGTCGAGTGGGAATCTCCAGAGGAGCTTGCTCTCAACAAGGAGCAACCCAAGGCGTGGTTCTTTACTTTCGACAGTGAGGATGCTGCACGCAAGGTGCTACCCGAGAACAGTAAGTATTATTTGTCGCTCGACGGTACATGGAGTTTTAATTGGGTGGCTAATCCTTGGGAGCGTCCTGTTGATTTCTTCAAGACCGATTATGATGTTTCGGCTTGGGACAAGGTGCAGGTTCCAATGAACTGGAATGTATATGGCTTGCAGCCAGACGGTTCGCAGAAATACGGAACTCCTATTTATGTGAATCAGCCTGTAATCTTCAAGCATCAGGTTGCTGTCGGTGACTGGAAGGGTGGTGTAATGCGTGAACCTGCGCAGCATCATACAACATACAAATTCCGTAACGAGGTTGGTTCTTACCGCCGTACATTCACAGTGCCCGAGAATTGGGACGGTCGCGAGGTTTACATCAATTTCGACGGTGTCGACTCTTTCTTCTATCTTTGGATAAACGGCAAATATGTCGGTTTCTCAAAGAACTCGCGTAATCTTGCTGCATTCAATATTACTGACTACCTTGTTGAGGGTGAGAATGTCGTTGCTGTCGAGGTTTACCGCAACAGCGATGCATCGTTCCTTGAGGCGCAGGATATGTTCCGCTTGCCTGGTATCTTCCGTACCGTTTCTTTGACATCGACAAACCCTGTCGAGTTGCGCGATGTACGCGTTCGTACAGAACTTGACGCCGAGTACAAGGACGCTGTTGCAAATATCGAGGTCGATGTACGTAACCTCACTGCAAAGAAAGCGAAGAAGTATCAGGTAAAGGCACAGCTCTATAAGAATACTCTTTACAGCGATGATAACGAAGTTGTTGATGGTGCGGTGGCTGTTGTTGCTCTTGACCAGTTGCTTGCCGGTGATACAAAGACTTTGAAACTTGATATTCCTGTTGCCGACCCTGCAAAGTGGAGTGCCGAGGAACCAAACCGCTATACCTTGGTTGTTTCTCTGCTTGACAAGAAAGGTAAGGCTGTCGAAACAGCTTCAACATATTTTGGTTTCCGTGAGGTTGAAATACGTGATACAAAGGCTGCTGATGATGAGTTTGGCTTGGCCGGACGTTACTACTATCTGAATGGCAAACCAATTAAGATGAAGGGTGTGAACCGTCACGAGAGCAGCCTTGAAAGAGGTCACGCTCTGACACGCGAGCAAATGGAGAAGGAGGTTAAGCTTATGCTCCAGGGTAACATCAACCACGTTCGTAATGCACACTATCCCGATGCTCCATACTGGTACTATCTCTGCGATAAATACGGAATATACCTCGAGGACGAGGCCAACATCGAGAGTCACGAGTACTATTATGGCAAGGAGTCGCTCTCTCACGTTCCCGAATTTACAAATGCTCACGTGGCACGTGTGATGGAGATGGCTCACGCTACAATCAACAGTCCTGCAGTCTGCATCTGGTCACTCGGTAACGAGGCCGGCCCCGGTGACAACTTTGTAAAGGCTTATGAGGCTTTAAAGAAGTTCGATGCTTCACGTCCTGTACAGTATGAGCGTAACAATAATATTGTTGATATGGGTTCTAACCAGTATCCTTCAATCGGTTGGACACGTGAGGCTGTTAAGGGTAATATGAATATTGTTTATCCTTTCCATATTTCTGAATATGCTCACTCAATGGGTAATGCCGGCGGTAACCTCATCGACTATTGGGAGGCTATCGAGAGTACAAACTTCTTCATCGGTGGTGCCATTTGGGACTGGGCCGACCAGGCTTTCTGGAACGTTGATCCAAAGACCGGTGACAAGTATATGGGTTACGGTGGTGACTTCGGTGACCGTCCTAACGACCACACATTCTGTATGAACGGCGTCATGTTCCCCGACCACTCTCCAAAGCCACTTTATTATGAGGTGAAGAAGGTTTACCAGAATGTCGGTGTGAAGATGCTTGAGAACGGCGAGGTTGAGATTTTTAACAAACGTTACTTCAATTGCTTGTGCGACCTCGACGTGAAGGTTTCTCTTTGGGAGAACGGTAAGCAGATTGACTCTTACTATATGCCTGATATGAAGATTGCTCCACGTGCAGCAAAAACATTCAAGCTCAAGTTCAACAATGCGAACTTTGCAACCGACAAGGAGTACTTTGTTAAGGTTCAGTTCCTGCTCAAGAAGGATATGCCTTGGGCAAAGAAAGGTTATGTTCAGATGGAGGAGCAGTTGAAACTGCAGGATGCCGTGAAGGCAGCTCTTCTTGCTGATGTTGCCAAGAGTAATGTCAAGGTGAAAATGACCGAGGATAAGGCTAATGCAACTACAACAATTGCCGGTGACGGTTTTACTGTTGTGTTCAACAACAAGACCGGTGTATTCGAGAGTGTTGTTTATGGAACAGAAACAGTGTTCGAGAAGGGTAGCTCAATGACTCTTAGCGGTTATCGTGCTCCTGTCGACAATGACATCTGGGCTTGGAACCGTTGGTTCGCTCTCGGTTTGTACAACCTCGAAGACGTGGTTACATCATTCGTTTCACAGAAGAATGCCGATGGAACAATCGTGCTCCAGTACATCGTACGTTCACAGGCAAAGCATCCTGGTCGTCGAGTAAAGAACGAGGACAACAGCTTTACATTACAGAACGACGCACGCGAGTTCGGTGAGAACGAATTCCACTTTGTATCAAACAGAATTTGGACTATCTATCCTGACGGTTCTATCGAGCTCAACAGTTCAGTAACAGGTAGCGATGCAGCAGTGGCGCTTGCACGTGTAGGTTACCTGTTGCAGTTGCCAAAGAGTCTTGACCAGTACACATATTATGGCCGTGGCCCATGGAACAACTATAACGACCGCCGTACTGGTGCGTTCATCCAGCAGTACAAGAGCACTGTTGCCGAGCAGTTCGTACACTTCCCCAAGCCACAGGATATGGCAAACCGTGAGGAGGTGCGTTGGGCTACATTGACAAACAATGCAGGCAATGGTGTGATGTTCATTTCTACTGGTGCTCTTTCAACAACTGCATTGCCTTGGAATGATGTTGAACTCACAGAGGCTGCTCACCCTTATCAGTTGCCGGCATCATCGGGTACTTGGTTGCACCTCGATGCAAAGGTTAACGGTCTTGGTGGTAACAGTTGTGGTCAGGGCGGTCCGCTCGAGCACGATCTCGTGAAATCAGGCGAGAACACAGTCGGTTTCATCATGCGTCCAGTAAAGGCTGGTGACAACTATGAGCAGCTTGCAAACGTTGCAGCATCGGGTGTTATCCCTGTAGTCCTCAAGCGCGATATGCGTGGTACTGTCACAATGTCTTGCGCAAAGGAAAATGCTGAAATCTATTACAAGATTGGCAAGAACGGCAAGAAGACTCTTTATAAAGCTCCTGTTGATATGAGCAAGGGTGGTACAATCACTGTATGGGAGAAGGCTACTCCAAAGCTCGCTGCAACATACTCTTATGAGGCAATTACTTCAATTCCTGTAACTGTTGCGTTCTGTTCAAGCCTTGAGCCGGGCTCTGGTGCCGAGAAGATGCTCGACGGTGACCCATCTACAATGTGGCACACAATGTACTCTGTAACTGTTGCCAACTATCCTCACTGGATTGACTTCGATGCGAACGAGGAGGTTACAATCAAGGGCTTCAAGTATATGCCTCGTCAGGATGGCGGTAACAATGGTAACGTCAAGGGTTACAAGATTCAGATAAGTGCCGACGGAAAGAACTGGAGTGAGCCTGTTGTTGAGGGTGAATTCCCATACAGTGCCGACAAGCAGACTGTGCTCTTCAAGGCTCCAGTGAAGGCTCGTTTCGTACGCTTTACAGCTACAAGTTCACAAAATGGTCAGGACTTTGCTTCGGGTGCGGAATTTGAGTTAATCAAGGAATGATTTGGGTTTTTCAATAACAGAATTGAATGAAAAGTAATATTATAAAATCAATTGCTCTTTTGCTCTGCGTGCTGCTTTTTGCGGCGTGCAGTGGCAAAAAGGCTGATAATAAAGCGTATCTCAATGTTATCCCTGATGATGCAATGATTGTGTCAAAGGTTGAGGTCGGTAATTTGCTTGACAAGTCGGATATTCTTGGCAATACATTCGTTAAGGTCGAGTTTGAGAAGGCTATTGCCGACGTTCCTGCACAGCAAAGGGTTTTGCTCAAAGAGATTTTTGCAAATCCCAAGGCTTCGGGTATTGATATCTCTGCTCCTTTGTATGTCGCAGTCTTGGGGATGGAGCCTGCCAAAATTGTGATGACTGCCAGAATGGGTGATATGACGGCATTTGAGAATATGATGTCGACGCTCCTCGAAGATGAATTTGAAACTACTGAAAAAGATGGTATGTATCATATTGTTTCGGAGGATATGTATTACTCTGTTGATGGAACTGCCGTTGCATTTGCCTACGATGCGGACAAGATGGTTCTTGTCTTCGAAGAGGGCTATGCCGATATTTCATCCTATCTGAAGCTCCCTTCAAACAGACAGGCTCTTAATAATGAGAAGTTTGAACCTTTATTCGGTAGCGATGATGACATTTCTTGGATGATTAATTATGGACCTCTTGTACAGTATATGATTAAAGAGAGGGTGATTGATAGGGGAATGATTCCTTTCTTCGCAATGATGAAGGAGAGCATTGCTTTCTGTTCTTTTGATTTTGAGGATGGTTATGCTGAAATCAAGTCTACACAGAATCTCTCCGAAGAACATCTTCTTCTGATTCAGGATTTCTTGAAAAAATCGACTCATCGTCACTATGCTTATATCCCTGGCAACAGTTTTGCCGTAATAAGCTACAATTTTAATCTGATGCAGTTATACGGCATTCTTGAAACAACGGGATTGTTGAAGGAACTGGAGAAAAATGGTGTCAACAATGGTGTTGCGAAGGATTTGTTGGCTGCATTGAGCGGTGACTATACCTTTGCGGCTTGGGCTGACGGTGAAACACTTGAAAATATGCAGTTTATGGTTGCTGTTGATTGCAGTGACCGCTCGTTGTTTGACTTGTTGATTGCATATGCACAGTTTGAACTTGGTGCAACTACAGTTGACGATGATGTATATCTCCTTGATGGTTTGGATTATTGCATTATGTATAAAGAGAATGCCATAATGCTGATGCCCGAAGATCTTTATGATAAAATAAATTTCAGGGGCGATATCAAGCCACTCAGAAGAAATCTGGAAAGTAACAGGTTGTTCTCTTCGGTTGCAAACGATATTGTCTTGGATTTTAAGCCTGTGCGTGAATTGATTGCAGAATATGTCCGTGAAAATATGACTTATCGTTCACAACGCGATACGCAGACAATGGTAATGCTTGAGATGTTGAATGTTGTGGAAAATTTGACTGTTGATTCCAATATTGACAAATCTTGCATAAGAGTGAATACAGCCAACAAAAATATTAACTCATTGAAATATATTTTGGATAAGCTTATAAGCTCTGCCGTGAGAAATGGCAAATACTCATACTGACAGGATTTTGAATGATTGACAGCATAACTCTCGATAACTTGAATTTAAAGGCTTTTGATGGCACTCCTTTCGACGGTGTGCCGTCAGAAGTCTTTTGTTCTAAGGTGGTTTTCCGCAAGGGAATGTCGTATCTAATCGAGGCCTCTTCGGGGCGTGGCAAGAGCTCTTTCTGCAGTTTCTTGTGCGGTTTGCGGAATGATTACACTGGGACTATTATGTTTGGTGACATAAAGGCCTGTGATGCTGCAAGGGTTGATTTTGTGAACCTACGCAAATCTTCTATTGCCCTTATGTTCCAGGATTGTAGATTGTTCCCTGAATTGACGGCTGTGGAGAATGTTATGCTGAAAAGCCAATTGACCGGTTTTGTGGGCGAGGAAGAGGTGCGTGCTATGCTTGCAAGGCTTGGCCTCTCTGCGCATATTGACAAACCTTGTGCCACATTGTCGCTTGGACAGCAACAAAGGGTCGCTTTTGTGAGGGCATTGGCTCAACCTTGTGATTTTATTCTGCTTGACGAGCCCATAAGCCATCTTGACGATTTGAATGCGACAATAGTAGCCCAAATGTTACGCGAAAGGCAACAGAAAGATGGGATAGGTGTTATCGTTACCTCTGTCGGATACAGATTGCCTTATGAATATGACAAGGTACTTAAAATGTAGAAAGTGCTATGAAGTTATTATATAAGTTACTGAAGCAGAATGTAAGCGTCCTGCAACTTGCGGTGTTTATGGCCGTAAATCTGCTGGGTGGTGTCATTGTGTTGCTCGGTGTCAAGGCTTGTTCGGACTTCAATGCTATAACAGATAGGGGAGGTGACATACTCTCTTCGAGTTCTATTGTTATAAATAAGGCTTTGCCTGCAAGTGCTACCATAAACAGTATACTGGGCAAGAATCCTACTTTCAGCGATGATGAGATTGCTGAACTCGAATCATTGCCTTCGGTTGCTTCTGTGGGTGGGTTCGTTGCTGCACGTTTCGAGGTCGGTGCGGTACTTTCAATAGCTTCGGCAAGGCTCTCTACTGATATTTTCCTTGAGGCTATACCCGATGAGTTCGTTATTGGCAATTATGTGCCGGTAGATGCTATTTATAACAAATGGGCTGCTGGGATTTTTGGCGATACGGTTCCGGTGATAATTCCGCGTAACTATCTTAATTTATATAATTTTGGTTATGCTGCATCAAATGGCCTTCCGCAGGTGAGTGATGATATGATTGGCTATTTGCCTCTTAGGCTTATTCTTGAAACTAAAACTGGCGACATTGTTTACGATGCTGTGATATGTGGCCTGACAGATAAATTCAATACGATACTTGTTCCTTGGGAATTCTTGAATGAGGCAAATGCGGCGTATGCACCGGGAGCGACGGATAAATACTCGCGCCTTATCTTGACGACAAATGCAACTGAATTTGACGAGTCTACTTTTTCGCTGCTTGACGAAAAGGGGTACGTTGTTGAGGGTGATGCAGCTCCTTTGCGCTTGCAGAATGTGATGTATGTCCTGATATATATAATAATAGGTGTCGGAGGCTTGTTTTCCGTTCTGGCTTTTATACTGTTTGTTATCAGTATCTTGTTGTTGATTGAAAAGAATAGGGAGAAAATTGCAAATCTTTATTCTATCGGATATTCTGTTGGGAAAATATCAAGTGTGTACCGATGTATGGCTTTGCTTGCAAATGTTATCGTGTGGTTGCTTGCTGCCGTCATGGCAACAGTGCTATATCCGTTGATTGCCGATGTGTTGCAGATGTTTTCATCGTCATTCAGGCATGAGTCGAATGTGATATTTTGGTTTTTCTCAATTTGTTTAGCACTCGTATTTGTTGTTATACATAGTTTTATTATATTTGTAAACATTAAGAAATTTTGTAAATAGATTGCAACCATTTTGCAAGTCAGGTGGTTATAATCAATGATATTGAATTTTTAAATTTAGCATTATGAAAGGAATTGTTTTGGCTGGTGGTTCCGGCACTCGTCTTTACCCAATCACAAAAGGTGTGAGTAAACAATTGTTGCCTATATATGACAAACCAATGATATATTACCCTATATCAGTGCTTATGCTTGCCGGTATAAGGGAGATACTTATTATTTCCACTCCAAACGATTTACCCTCTTTCAAGCGTCTGCTTGGTGATGGAAGTGATTATGGCGTACGTTTTGAGTATGCCGAGCAGCCTTCGCCCGATGGACTTGCACAGGCATTCATTATTGGTGAGAAGTTCATCGGTAACGATTCGGCTTGTCTTGTTTTGGGTGACAATATATTCCACGGTGCCGACTTTACCAAGATGTTGAAGGAGGCTGTGAGAAATGCCGAAGAGGATAATAAGGCAACAGTCTTTGGATATTGGGTAAATGACCCTGAGCGTTATGGTGTTGCTGAATTTGATAAGGAGGGCAACTGTCTGTCAATAGAGGAGAAACCTGCTGAACCAAAATCAAACTACGCTGTTGTCGGCCTATACTTTTATCCTAACAAGGTTGTTGATGTTGCCAAGAACATTAAGCCTTCGGCACGTGGTGAACTTGAGATAACCACCGTTAATCAACAATTCCTTGGAGATGGCGAATTGAAAGTACAGACATTGCCACGTGGCTTTGCCTGGCTCGATACCGGAACACACGATTCCCTTGCCGAGGCTTCTATTTTTGTCGAGGTAATTGAGAAACGTCAGGGATTGAAGATTGCTTGTCTTGAAGGTATCGCATACCGCAAGGGTTGGATTACTGCCGACAGACTGCGCGAAGTGGCTCAGCCTATGATAAAGAACCAGTATGGACAGTATCTTATAAAGGTTATTGCCGAAGTAGAACATTCCGGTGCAAACATTGATTGATATATGGAAGTAATTAAGACCGAAATAGAAGGCGTGGTAATCATTGAACCACGTATATTCAAGGACGACAGAGGATATTTCTACGAATCTTTTTCTCAGCGTGAATTTGAGGAGAAGGTGTGTCGTACGACATTTGTACAAGACAATCAGTCCAAGTCATCATACGGAGTGTTGCGTGGCCTTCATTTCCAAAAGCCACCATATTGTCAGAGCAAACTTGTCCGGTGCATAAAAGGTGCAGTGCTTGACGTGGCTGTTGACATTCGCAAAGGCTCTCCCACATTTGGAAAATATGTTGCAGTGGAACTATCCGAGGATAACCACCGTCAGTTCTTTGTACCGAGAGGCTTTGCCCACGGCTTTGCTGTGCTGACCGACGAAGCGGTATTCCAATACAAGTGTGACAACTTCTATAATAAGGAGAGCGAAGGTTCTGTTGCGTGGGACGATGCAGAACTTGCCATAGATTGGAGAATTCCGGCAGACAAGGTGCTGCTTTCTGAAAAGGATAAGCTGAGCAAGAGTATAAAGGAGGCTGATTACCTTTTCGATTACAATGAAAAACTATATTGATATGAATATACTTGTAACAGGAGCTAATGGTCAGTTGGGATGTGAAATGCGCCGCTTGGGTGCCGTTTCGCCCAATAATTATATTTTTACCGATGTTGCAGAACTTGACATAACAAAAGCCGATGCAGTGATGGATGCCGTTAAGGCAGCATCTGTCGACGTGATTGTGAACTGTGCTGCATATACCAACGTTGATAAGGCCGAGAGTGACGAGGCTACAGCTGAGCTTATAAATGCGACAGCTGTTGCGAATCTTGCCAATGCAATGAAGGAGGTCGGAGGAACACTTTTCCACGTTTCTACCGATTATGTCTTTGGCAGTGAAGGTAATACTCCGCGTACTGAGGATATGCCACTTAATCCGCTCGGTGTATATGGCCGTACAAAACTGCACGGTGAACAGGCTATTGCAGAGAGTGGCTGTAAGGCTCTTATATTCCGTACAGCCTGGCTGTACAGTGAGTTCGGAAACAATTTCCTAAAGACAATGATGCGTCTTACTGCCGAAAAGGAACAGTTGAATGTTGTCTTTGACCAGGTTGGTTCGCCTACCTATGCCGGTGATTTGGCCTTGGCTATATTCTCTATAATTGAGGCTGGCGTATATGAGGGTAATGAAGGTGTATATCACTTTTCGAATGAAGGCGTATGTTCGTGGTACGATTTTGCCGTTGAGATTGCTGCAACTGCCGGAAATACAAATTGTCGCATAAACCCTTGTCATAGCAGTGAATTCCCTTCGCCTGTGACACGTCCGCCATATTCTGTGCTTGACAAGACAAAGATAAAGACTACATTTGATATTGACATACCACATTGGCGCGAATCGATGGAGTATTGCATCAAGAGGATAAAAACAACAAACAAATAATAAAAGTTATGAAACGTAACATAATCGTAACCGGTGGTGCCGGTTTTATCGGTTCGCACGTTGTGCGTTTGCTCGTAAACAAATATCCCGACTATCACATTATAAATGTGGATAAACTTACATACGCGGGTAATCTTGCCAATCTAAAGGATATAGAGGATAAACCGAACTACACATTCTTCAAAGCCGACATCTGCGACTTTGATGCAATGTACAAACTGATGGTTGACAATAATGTAGATGGTATAATACATCTTGCTGCCGAAAGTCACGTTGACCGTTCAATTAAGGATCCGTTTACATTTGCAAGAACAAATGTGATGGGTACTCTGTCGCTTCTGCAGGCTGCAAAGCTCTATTGGGAGTCATTGCCCGAGAAGTATGAAGGAAAGCGTTTCTATCACATTTCAACCGATGAGGTTTATGGTGCGCTTGAGATGAATCACCCCGAGGGTATTGAGCCTCCGTTTACAACAACAGCCTCTTCGGGCGACCATCATTTGGCATACGGCGACGATTTCTTCTACGAAACGACAAAGTACAATCCTCATAGTCCATATTCGGCTTCAAAGGCAAGCAGTGACCACTTTGTACGTGCTTTCCATGATACATACGGAATGCCGACAATAGTGACAAACTGCTCAAACAACTATGGTCCTTATCAGTTCCCCGAGAAACTGATACCATTATTCATCAATAACATACGCCAACGTAAACCATTGCCTGTATATGGCAAGGGTGAGAACGTACGCGACTGGTTGTATGTGGTTGACCACGCACGTGCAATTGATGTCATTTTCCACGATGGCAAGGTTGCTGATACTTATAATATCGGCGGTTTCAACGAGTGGAAGAATATTGATATTATCAAAGTGATAATAAAGACCGTAGACCGTCTGTTGGGCAATCCCGAAGGTGCATCGCTTGACCTCATTACATACGTTACTGACCGTGCCGGTCACGATATGCGTTATGCGATTGATTCTACGAAGTTGCAAAAAGAATTGGGCTGGGAGCCTAGTCTGCAATTCGAGGAGGGTATTGAAAAGACAGTACGTTGGTATCTCGACAACCAAGAGTGGATGGATAACATCACAAGTGGTGAGTATGAGAAGTATTACGACGATATGTATAAGAATCGTTGATACGATTATAGATAATCATAAAAAAGTCAGCCCGATCGGCTGACTTTTATTTTATATAGACTTTTGAACTATTAGAAAATCTTTATTGAATATCCTATTCTTGCTGTAATGGTGGTGTTTGCCGAACGTCCGAAATCATCAGTCTTTGAGTTGTTGAAGATGTCGGATAGTCCATAGTAATATCGACCTTCGATGAAAAAGTTACCTATCTTTGTCTTGTATTCAACACCTAAACCTCCGGCAATGCCATATTCGAATTTGTTTTCAACAGCTTTGCCATATAGGGGAACTATTGTTATTGGGCGGTCTTCAATGTTCCAATCTCCATTGTAATGTTCTTTTTCGTTTATCAAGAATCCGAACTGCGGGCCAAGATTGAGAAAGAACTGTAATCCACGCTCTTCCTTGCCCCACGAAACGTGTGCAAAGAATGGAATTTCGATATAGTTCAGCTGGCGACTATAGTTGTTCGATGTTCCGTCGTCAAAATCCTCAATCATTCCTCTCTGTGAGAAATTTACTTCAATCTGAGCTGCGCAAATCATACTGAAGTATTTTTCGCTGGTATAGCGCGCGCTGATACCACCATTGAAACCCTGTTGCAGCCCCTGTCTGATGGACGGCTGGAATTCTATACGGTTAAAGTTCATACCACCGGAAACACCTATTTCAAGGCTGTTTCTAGGGCTTTCTACCTGGGCGCGTATGCCAGTGCCGAACATCATCAGCATCAAGGTCAAAATGTAAAAGCCTTTTTTCATCAGTAAATCATTATGCTCGTTTCAAGCCTATATGGAGCCGGTTTATAATATTATTTCCTGATAGTCCTCCTGGAATCTGTCCTGGTCAAAATCCATTTTGTCAATGTAGTATTCGGGACAGAAGTGAATGAAGAAGAACTTTTTGTTTATAAAACCATCCTTCTCGCTTATGCGTTCAAATTTGAAATCCGATTGTACCGGATTGAATGGTGTCTGATTGATTTTTTCGTATATCTCGTTCCCGTAAAGGCTAGCAGCAAGCAGGAAGAAATAGCCGGTATCATATCCAAGCATACCATATCTTGGATAGATATTCTGTATGCTGCGATTGTACCAACGGATGAAGTCTTCTTGGAATTCTGCAACACGGGGTAGAGCATAGTGGCTATAGAAAGTGGCGTAGAAGTAGGTGTCTACCTCATACATCAGCTCTCGTGTGTCTTTTGCGTGTATCTGCCATTCAGGATAACCGAAAAGCTTGAACTTCGCGACATTGAGAGTGTCAATGCTTCGTGCGTGCAACAAGGAAGGCAGGAGTGTGTTGAGTGTCGCAGCCGATGACGATGTGGGAATTACCATCATCTCTTTCTCTTCCTGGTATACATTGGAGAGAGTGTGCAGCACGGTGTCGCCGTTTGACAATAGTTCCATCGGCAGTGTGGTGTGTGGAATCCCATTCTTGTCAAGCTCGGACGTAAGGCTTTTTATAAACTCTTTCTTGTTGCCCTCTATTGTGTCCTCTACAAATATGACATTCGCATTGGGGAATGTCTTGACAAATCTTGAGCTTATCTCTGGCAAAATGAATGATTGTATGCCATTGGCTACATATACTGTGGGGTTGTTTATTGCTTCGTCCTTTTTGCTTGAAAATGGAATTACCAGGGGTATCTCACGCTCTTTTGCAAATTTTGCCAGTTGCTTGTTGTGCTTGGGATATGATGCGCCAATAATCAATTCTATATTGTCAAAGGCACTGCTTGAGAGTAGGCTGTCAAGGCTATTGTCCTTCTGTCCGGCATCGTAGGTGTTTATGACAAAGGAATATCCCTCGCGTTTAAGCTGTTCAACGGCCATTAGAACTCCTTGGTAATATTCTACCATACGGCTCTGCTCCTTTGGGGCATAGCTGTCGAGCAGGAAAGAGAGTACAACTGCTACATTAAGTACATTGTCGTTGTTGATGCCTTTTGAAATGGTTCTTATTTTCTCTTTTTCCTCTTCTTGGACAAATTGCTGCTCGACAGGTTCCTCTTTTACTGTTGGCGCAGGGATGTCCAATACCATCTTGCGTTTCAGTTTTTTCTTTGTCAGTATCGGATTGGCTTTAATCAATTCCTCTTTTGTGATACCATATTTCTCGCAGATGCTCTCAATGCTCTCTTTGCGCTTTACTTTATGGGTGCATACGATGGTTTGCTGCACCTCTTCTTTCTTTACTTGTGGCGCAGCAGGCTTTACGTCTTGTTTGCTCTCATCATTCTTTGTCGGTATTACAATGACCTCTCCCGTACGGAAGTTGCTGGGCGAAAGTCCTGGGTTTGCAGCAAACAATTCATCGGTTGTTATATTGTAAATTTTGCTCAAACGATAGGGCGTCTCACCATTCTGTATGGTGTGTGTCTTTTTGTCACTCTTCTTTTTTGAGCCGGTGTTGGGGATTATAAGTTTCTGACCTATCTGGATCGTCTTTTCACACCCCGGATTCAATTTCTTTATCTCATCATCGGTTGTGTTGTAGAGTCTTGATATGGAATATAGTGTCTGTCCCTGTGTGACTGTATGGGTGATATAATCGCCATTTTGTGCATTCAGGGTTACTGTTGCCATCAAAAAGGCAATGACTAGTAATATTCTTCTGCAGATTTTCATAATAACAATAATGGTAGGGCCTTCTCCTTTGCGTGGAGTGCGCCAATTTTCTTGCGAAGATACATAATAATTGTCAATATACGAAAATGTGAAAGTAAAAAAACATATCATAGCTACTGCTTAAAAAGGAACAGCGGGTGTGCCGTTGATGAAAGAGATTAAAACCTTTGCTTTATTGATGATTTTTCAATGGGAATTATTATTTTTGCTTTCCCTAACGCTATTGTGTCCGGCTAATGTACTTTTGCCCTGCTTTTTGCGTTATACAAATGAAAATATATCGTTATGAAAAGATTTATAGTTCTTATATCTATTATAATTTCCGGTGTTCTGTCTGTTGCAGCACAGGAAAGCATTGAAGCACCAACTCCCACAGCTCTTGTCGTTGATTCAAAGGGTGAACTGACTGACCTTGTGATTGGTGACGAATATTCTGGCGAAGCTCCGGTAACAGTCAGACTATATGCTAATGCCGATGAGGTCACAGGTTACCACCTAACCTGTAGCTGGGAGTTCTTCAAGGAGGGTGAGGAAGAACCTTATCTTGTCCGTCACGATGCCGATGTTGAGATTGAATTGAGTGAGAGCGGTAAAGTTATCATAATGCCGAATATCGTTTATACAAGCGTGGCCAACAGTGAAATATATTGGCAGTTCAATGCCGAATATTATGAAACGCCGTTCAGTATAATACTTGCCGAGTCGGGGCTGGAAGCACCAAATGCCTTTTCACCTAATGGCGATGGTATAAACGATTATTACAATGTCTTTAATGTAAGGTCTATTGTTGAGTTCAATGGGGCGATATTCAACCGTTGGGGGCAGCAGTTGTACCGTTGGGGCATTGACGAGATTGGCTGTGAAAATTGTGGTTGGGACGGAACCTATAAGGGTAACCCAGTGAAGGATGGTGTTTACTTTGTTGTAATAAATGCAAAGGGTGCCGATGGCATTGTGTATGAGATAAAGCGAGATGTAAATCTGTTGCGAGGATATTCCGAGGGCTTAGAATAAAGTGATGATGGAGAATAAAGAAAATGGAAAAATTGAGGTTTACGGTGCGCGTGTACACAACCTCAAGAATATAGATGTTGAGATTCCGCACGATTCATTGACGGTGATAACAGGACTTAGCGGTAGTGGTAAGTCCTCACTCGCATTTGATACAATTTTTGCCGAGGGACAGCGCCGCTATCTTGAGACATTCTCTACCTATGCCCGCAACTTTCTTGGCGGAATGGAACGCCCCGACGTAGACAAGATAACCGGTCTTAGCCCGGTGATTTCAATAGAGCAAAAGACAACTAACAAGAATCCGCGTTCAACAGTGGGTACGACCACCGAGATATATGACTATTTACGTCTGCTATATTCCCGTGCTGCCGATGCCTATTCCTATCTATCGGGTGAGAAGATGGTCAAATATACCGAGGAGAAGATTCTTGAACTTCTGCTCGATGCATACGATGGCAAGCGTGTTTATATACTCGCTCCGCTTGTAAAGGGTAGAAAAGGACATTACAAGGAGTTGTTTGAGCAGATGATGCGCAAAGGCTACCTTAATGTGCGTGTTGATGGCGAATTGTGCGAGATGTCGCGCGGAATGATGCTCGAGAGGTATAAGAATCACGATATAGAGGTTGTCGTTGACAAACTGGCTGTTGATGCAAAGGACACACAGCGCCTGAAGCAGAGCCTTGCGACAGCACTCGCGCAAGGCGATGGTCTTGTAATGATTATGGAGATGCCGTCGGGCGAGATACGACACTACAGCAAGCGTCTTATGTGTCCTGTTACAGGCCTTTCCTATAAGGAGCCCGACCCGCATAATTTCTCGTTCAACTCACCGCAGGGATTTTGCCCAAAGTGTAAGGGCTTGGGTGTCATAAGCAGTGTTGATGTTGATAAGGTTGTCCCCGATCGTTCCTTGTCGGTGTATGATGGAGCATTGGCTCCGCTTGGGAAGTACCGCCGTTCATCAATCTTTCAACAGATTGAGGCAGTGCTTGCACGTTACGATGCCGATTTGAAGACACCTGTTGATGAACTCCCCGAAGAGGCTCTTGACGAGATTCTTTATGGCTCGCCAGTGCCTTTGAAATTAAACAGCTCGTCTGAAATGTTTTACGACAGCATTTCAACTTACGACGGTCTTGTGAAGTATATACAATTACAGAAGGATACAAGTGTTTCTGCCAAAGAGTTGCGTTGGGCTGAGCAGTTCTCCGTGATGAAGACCTGTCCGGAATGTGGTGGCGCGCGATTGAATAGAGAGGCACTGCATTATCGTCTTGCAGGCAAGAATATTTCGGAACTTGCATCAATGGATATAACAGCGTTGAATGAATGGCTGGAAAAACTTGATGAATCGCTGACAGAAAAACAACGTGCCATTGCCGGGGAGATTGTTAAGGAGGTGAAGACTCGTATCGGCTTTTTGCTTGACGTGGGGCTCGGATATCTCTCGCTCAACCGCTCGTCGGTATCATTGTCGGGTGGTGAAGGACAGCGTATTCGTCTTGCTACCCAAGTGGGTTCGCAACTGGTCAATGTCTTTTATATACTTGACGAGCCGAGCATAGGATTGCATCCACGTGACAATGATAGGCTGATTGCATCGCTGAAGTCTTTGCGCGACATTGGCAATACGGTAATTGTCGTTGAGCACGACCGCGATATTATGCTTGCATCGGACTATGTCATTGATCTTGGCCCCAAGGCCGGTCGAAAGGGTGGCGAAGTGGTCTTTGCTGGCACTCCAGCCGATATGCTCAAGGGCGATACAATGACGGCTAGATTCCTCAATGGCAAAGAGAAAATAGAGGTACCGGCTGTGCGTCGTCCCGGAAACGGAAATGTAATAAGGATTACAGGTGCTTGTGGCAACAATTTGAAGAATGTTGATGTTGAATTCCCGCTTGGCAAGCTGATTTGCGTGACAGGTGTGTCGGGTGGAGGAAAATCATCATTGATAAATGATACTCTGCAGCCAATCCTTGCGAAGCATTTCTATCGTGCATTGCGTGAGCCGTTGCCTTATAGCTCAATCGAGGGCGTTGAATACATTGACAAGATTGTTGATGTTGACCAGTCGCCGCTTGGTCGTACACCGCGTTCTAATCCTGCGACATATACCGGCGTATTTTCAGATATACGCAATCTTTTCGTTGACCTTCCCGAGGCTAAGATACGTGGCTATAAACCCGGACGTTTCTCGTTTAATGTGACGGGAGGCCGTTGTGAGGCGTGTGGCGGTAATGGATACAAGACGCTGGAGATGAATTTCCTGCCTGATGTTATGGTGCCTTGCGAGGTGTGTCACGGCAAGCGTTACAACCGCGAAACATTGGAGGTGCGTTACAAGGGTAAATCAATAGCCGATGTGCTCGATATGACAATCAACATGGCTGTCGAGTTTTTTGAGAATGTGCCTACAATTCTAAATAAAATCAAAGTGTTGCAGGATGTCGGTTTGGGTTATATCAAACTTGGACAACCTTCTACAACCCTTTCGGGTGGTGAAAGCCAACGTGTGAAACTTGCGACAGAGCTTGCAAAACGCGATACCGGAAAGACCATATATCTGCTTGACGAGCCGACAACAGGCTTGCACTTTGAGGATATAAGGGTGTTGATGAATGTTATAAACCGTCTTGTTGACAAGGGTAACACTGTGATTATTATCGAGCATAATCTCGATGTGATAAAGATGGCCGATTATATAATTGATATGGGCCCCGAGGGTGGTCGTGATGGTGGAGTGGTGATGGCGACAGGAACACCCGAAGAGGTTGCAGCCAAAGGCGTTGGGCACACCGCGAAGTATCTGAAAGAGGAACTGGAGCGGTAAACGGGACTCGTAATCGGCTTGCCGCTTTCATAACGCAGTGGAGAAAGAACACCGCGCAGCAAGCTGCGCTTCTCCTTATCTATTGGGTCGCGTGTTCTCGTTATTCATTCTAAAAGATTAATGGCCACCATTGATATGGCGACCATTACCCTTTTGGGAGCGGTAAACGGGACTCGAACCCGCGACCCTCGGCTTGGGAAGCCAATGCTCTACCAACTGAGCTATTACCGCGTTGTTGTTTCTGCTTGCGAAGATACAACATTTTTTTATAAGTGAATTGTTGTTTTGGCATTTATTGAATTCAATCAATAATGCCAAAACAACTTTTACTTTTTGATAGGAAAAGCTTCTCCGCGTTCCAAAACCTCTATGGCTTTCAGCACAGTGGAGTCGCTTTGATTTCTGTATTTAACATGTTCGCGCATTCCAAGTAACTGGTATGTGATGTTTGAACAGAGCGAATGTGTGAGTATCTCTTCGGATTTCTCTTTTTCCTCTTTGCTTGCTTTTACTCCTTTGCTTGCCGCAAATTGAACAAATTTGTCGAATAACCGCTGTTTCTTGAGCTCGGCAGTCAGTGTCTCAAACGTTTTGTATTGGGCAAGGTTGTGGCGGTTTCCGTTGCTGTATTTGAGCGAAAAACCTGATATGAGTCCGCGTGAGAGAACGTCAGATGCAAATTTTGTTATACTTGTGGTGTCGCTTGATACAAATATGTCGGGCATTATTCCACCTCCGCCATACACGGTGCGTCCTTGTTTTGTCTTGTAGACAAGTTCTTTGTTGTGGTGTATGCTGTCCTGTGAGAAGTACTCGCCTCTGTTGTAACGGTCAATGAGGTCCATATCATAGTCGTTGCGGTTGCCTTTGTTGTAGGGCTTCTGTATGCAACGTCCCGATGGTGTGTGGTAACGTGCTATGGTGAGCCTTATCTGTGAGCCGTCGCTGAGCTCTATCGGTTGCTGTACAAGTCCTTTACCGAATGAGCGACGGCCAATGATTGTGCCTCGGTCGTTATCTTGTATTGTTCCGGCGATAATCTCGCTTGCCGATGCTGATGTCTCGTCGACAAGTACCACAAGAGGTGTTGTCCTGAACAGGCCGTAGCCATTGGCACGTTCAATGGTTTTGGGGCTGTGGGCACCTTCGGTATATACAATGATGTCGCCTTTTTCAAGGAATTGGTTTGCCATTTCAAGAGCAATGCTCATATAGCCTCCGCCGTTGCCGCGAAGGTCAATGATGAATCCCTGCGCATTGCTGTATGCCAGTTCTATCATTGCCTGTATGAACTCGGCGAATGTGTTTTCGGCAAAGCGTTCAACCTGTATGTAACCCCATTTGTTGTTGATGAGATAGTAGGCTTCAATGCTTTCAACCGGTATCTGGTCGCGACGAATGATGAAGTCGAGCAGGTCGGACTCGCCGTAACGTTGTACACCTAATTTGACAAAGCTACCTTTTGGGCCTTTTAGTTTTTTCATTGCCTTGTCGTTTGTGCATACTCCCTTGCCGACAAAAAGCGTGTCGTTGACCTTTATTATGCGGTCGCCTGCCAATAGACCAACTTTTTCCGATGGACCGTTGCGTATCACTTCGCTGATGTTGATTGTGTCTTCCTGTATGGTAAAACGTATACCAATGCCACTGAAACTGCTCTCCAACTCGGAGTTTGTTTCCTCAACTTCCTCGATAGGTACATAGACACTGTGAGGGTCAAGTTCTGTTACGACCTTTGGGATACATTTTTCTATAATGGAGTCAATCTCAATTTCATCGACATACATTCCATTTACGGTGCTCAGTACCTCGTTGAATTTATTGTTGTATGGGGCTATTTGTTTTTCTATTTGCGACATTGTGTTGCTTGTGCCGGCGTAGTATCCAAGCAACAGGCACATTATTGTCACGAGAATCGGGATAAGACGTTTCATCTGTTGTTTTCGCTTTCTGTCATTTCAATGTATACAACTTCAATGCCTGCTCTTGTCAGTAGGTCAATTCCATCGGTCAGGCGATATTTTTTACAGTATACCACTCGCTTTATTCCTGCCTGTATAATGAGTTTTGCACACTCTATGCAGGGCGATGTCGTTACATACATCGTTGCACCGGCACTGTTGTTGTTGGAGCGTGCTATCTTTGTTATTGCATTGGCTTCGGCGTGAAGGACATAGGGCTTGGTGAAACCATCTTCATTCTCGCAAATGTTCTCAAATCCAGCCGGTGTGCCGTTGTATCCGTCGGATATAATCATCTTGTCCTTTACGATGAGCGCGCCGACTTTGCGACGTTCGCAATATGAGTTCTCGGCCCAGATGGTTGCCATTCGCAAATATCTGAGGTCGAGGTCGTGTTGTTTCTGCTGTTTGTTTTCCATAGTCATCTGTTATAGAACTGCATTAAATCGTTGTCTTCTGTTTTTATCTGTATGTAGTGAATGTCCCCTTCGTATGATGTGGCTTTGTTGAAAATCTGCACCATCTGTATTCCAATGGTGTCGTTTGCGCCAATGCTTTCTGTTTGTATGTTGCTGCAATTGAATTCACGTGTCTTGCCGTCGGCGAACCAGCGTCCGTTGATTTTACCTCCGCCGGGAGTGCTTGCGTTGAAATAGTTTTCGGTGAATGTCAGGTCATATCTCTTGTCTTGCGACGGCCATCGTCTGATGCCTTCCTCTTCAATGTAGGTCAGTTTCCAGTTATGTCCGATGAAAATCTCGTTTATGTCGTCGCTGTTGTTGCAGGCAACAATGGTTATAAGTGCCAATACAAAGATAATTCTCTTTGTTGTTTTTGCAATCTCTTTCATATATTAATCTCATTTACAGGTGTGGACAAATGGTCTTTATGCCGTCACGTTCAAGTAGTGGCTCGATTTGTGGCTTGTGACCACGGAAACGCAAGTAGAGTGCCATTGGGTGTTCGCTGTCACCTTTTGACAGAATCTCTTCTCGGAATGATTGGGCAACCTTCATATTCATTACTCCCTCTTCCTTGAAACGTGAAAAGGCGTCGGCATCGAGCATTTCGGCCCATTTGTAGCTGTAATATCCGGCGGAATATCCTCCCGACATTATGTGTCCGAAGTTTGTTGTTATGCCGGTTCCTTTGATGTGTGGCAATACTTTAAGCGCTTCGGTGGCAGAGTGCTCGTACTCCAGCACATCTCCCTGGAATGGCTGCGAAATGTTGTGCCACGCTTGGTCGAGAAGGCCCAGCCTCACTTGGCGTATGCATTGATACCCGGCGTTGAATGTACGTGTCTTTTGTATCTTGTGCAATGTTTCTGTTGGTATGTTGTCGCCACTCTTGTGATGGAAAGCAAAATGTTGCAGGAACTCCTCTTCGGTAGCAAAATTCTCCATTATCTGCGATGGCATCTCTACAAAATCCCATAGTACATTAGGGCTGCATTGTGATGGGTAGGTCACATTCGACAATATTCCGTGCAGACAGTGTCCGAACTCGTGCATCAGTGTGTTGAACTCATCGTGGTTCAGCAGTGTAGGCTTGCCTGGCATAGGCTTGCGGTAGTTTGTGGACAGGGTTATGTGTGGCCTGTGGTCAACTCCGTTTATCTCTTTGTATTGTGGCTTTATGCTGTCCATCCACGCTCCTGCGTGTTTTCCCTTGCGCGCGAAAAAGTCGCAGTAGAGCAGTGCAAGATATTTTCCATCGTAGTCGTACACCTCCCATACCTTGGCGTCGGGGGTGAATACGGGGATTTCGTGATTTTGCTTGAATGTGATACCGTAGAGTCTTGTGGCAAGGTAGAATGCACCGTATATTGCTTGGTTGAGCTCGAAATAGGGGCGTACCATCTCGTCGGTGAGGTCGAATTTCTGTTCCTTCAATTTCTCGCTGTAGTATGCAAAGTCCCAAGGCTGGAAGTCGAAATCCTCGCCCTCGTTCTCTTTTGCAAAAGTTGTAACCTCTTCTATCTCCTTGCGTGCAGTGGGTAGGTATGACCATGTCAGTTTGCCCAACATTGCAAACACTGCATCGGTGTTTTGTGCCATACGCTCGCTAAGCACATAGTCGCTGTATGTGTTGTAACCAAGCAGACGCGCAAGCTTTAAACGGCTGTTCACTATTTCTTTTACTGTATTGCAGTTGTCGTGTTCATTGCCTTTTGCACCAATGCTGTCGTATGCCATATACATCTGCCTGCGTAGTTCACGGTTACGGCAGAATGTCATAAATGGCAGGTAGCTTGGGCGGTGCAGTGTGAACAGCCATCCTTCTTTCCCGTTTTCTTTGGCATTGTTGTGTGCCGATTCAATGACGTCTTCGGGCACTCCTTCAAGGTCTTTTCTGTTTTCTATATATAGGGTGTAGGCATCGGTGTCCTTGATGCTGTTCTCTTGGAATTTTATTTCAAGTGTGGCAAGGCGTTCTGTGAGCTGTCTGTATTCGTCGCGCTCAGCACCTACAAGGTTTGCTCCATTGCGTACAAAACTGTCGTATGTCTGTTCAAGCAGGCGGCGCTGTTCGGTTGTTAGGTCATTGTTGTCGCTTTCAAAGACTGCTTTCACGCGGGCGAACAACTGTTCGTTAAGAGTGATGTTGTTCTTGTGTGCAACGTATAGTTGTTGCATTTCCTCCTCTATGGCTAATATCTCGTCGTTGCTGCAGGCGTTGGCAACGGCGTTGAATGCACCTATCACATTACCGAGCATCAGGCCTGCATAGTCCAATGCGGCAATGGTGTTTTCAAAAGTTGCCGGGGCGTTGCTGTTGCAGATGTTCCTGATAATCTCCTCCTCTTGCTTTATCCCTTCCTTTATGGCTGGTATATAGTGCCCAAGAGTTATGCGGTCGTATGGGATGGCTCTGTATGGGGTGCTGTATGGCTCCAGAAATGGATTGTTTTCAGATACTTTGTTATTGTTGGTTGTCATAATTGTTCCGTTTGTTGTTGTCCGGCTTATGTCTTATATATTCCTTAATATGCTAAACTCTACAAAGATAATGAATTGGACGATTTATATCCCACCTCTTTCACAACTTTTATAGAGTTTATAATAAAATTAAGTTTTTCTGATAATAATAACAATTATACAATGCTTTTTGTTTGCTGTTATGGCAAAAAAAACGTTGCGCCGATTGGCGCAACGTTTTGAAAAGAAATATCCTTTTTTATAGTTTGGATGTACCCTCGACAAGCTGTCCCATTGCCCATACGGCGCGTATGTTCAAATCGTCGTCGAGAATCATGATGTCTGCATCCTTGTCTTTCTGCAATGAACCCTTACGGTCGTAAACATTCATTATCTTTGCAGGTGTTTCTGAAGCCATACGTACTGCGTCTTCGAGAGGAATTTCGGCCTTCTGTACCAATGTGCGGATTAGGCGGTCCATAGTAGCTACAGAACCGGCGAGTGCTGTGCGGTCGGCGAGCTTACATACGCCGTCTTCAATAATCACGCGTGGGTCAAATGCTGTTGTGCTGTCGCTTGCTGCACAAGCCAACGCATCGGTGATTACGCAGGCGCGCTCAACACCCTTTATGCGGTGGATGAGGCGAAGGATTGTTGGAGGAACGTGTATTCCATCGGCAACAACCTCGACAGTCATATCTTCGTGTAGATAAATACTCTCTACTGTACCTTCATACTTGTATTCACGACGTTTGTGGAAGCCCGGCATCGCGTTGTAGAAGTGTGTCGCGTGTGTGTAACCGTTCTTGCGCGCAGCGTGAATGTCGTCATATTCAGCCTGTGTGTGTGCTACTGATGCAAGAATTCCTTTTGAGGTGATGTACTTACCAAACTGCATTGCTCCCGGCAATTCAGGGGCAGCGTCCCAACGCTTGATACAATCCCATTTTTCAACCAAAGGAATATATTCGTTTGGATCGGGGTCTTTGATGTTCTCGGGCAACTGACCGCCGGCCATTGCCATATTCAGGTAGTGTCCCTCCAGGTGCAAACCGAGTACAGGGCTGTTTGGCTCTGCCATCAGCTTGGTACAAGTTTCTGCAGCGGCCTCAATCATAGGAACTGTTGATGATGAAAGGGTAGGGAAGATACTTGTTGTTCCGTGTTTCATGTGTGCCTTGATTGCTCCGCGGAAAGCCTCTTCTGTTCCCTCCATAAAGTCGCAACCGCCACCACCGTGAATGTGGATTTCTACACCGCCGGGTACAACGTGCATACCTTTGGCATCAATAACTTCTGCGCCTACTACAGCTAGGTCGCAGTTTGTAACCTCGAGAATCTTGTTATCTCTGATGATTACCGAACCGTCCTTCATCCAACCTTGTGGTGTGAGGATTCTTGCATTGATAATTTGCTTAAGCATAATATTTTATGGTTAACTATTGTGTCTGTTTGGGGTTATGTTGTAGCCCGAATGTCGTCGGGTATACGTGCTTTTCCTCACAAAGTTATTCAAATATTGAATAATAAGGCTTATTTTTTTATATTTTTTTAATGCTATTCCATTTATTTTTTCGACTCTCTGTCTTGTAATTGTTGTCCGTTGCTTGCTGCTTGTTCTTTTGCTTTGTGTTAAAATGTAAGTGACTTTAATGTTTTTGCTTTCAAAATGATATTTGTTTGATTTTTTCGCATTTTTTGTTTTAGGGGTGATTTTTTGGTTTTTGTTCCTTGAAATGTCTTTGTTTATTATAATAGTCCTTGTCTTTTTTGCTTTTTTTTTGAAAAATATATGCTATTTTATTGAAAATTCTTTGTCTTGTGAGGTTATGCTGTTATATTTGCATCAGTATTTGAATTAGCAAAAAGATAATTAAAACATATTATAATGTCAAAGTTACGTTTTGAGGTAATATCGGCAGCTTTTGGAAAAAAAGCCATTGAGGTTCCCGATTGTGAATTGCGTCCTTCGGACTATTTTGGAGCAAAGGTCTTTAACCGTGAAAAGATGTTCAAGTATCTCCCCAAGGAGGTATATTATAAACTCATTGATGTTATTGACAACGATGCCCCACTTGATAGTTCAATAGCTGACAGTGTAGCCGAGGGAATGAAACGCTGGGCTGTTGAGAATGGTGCAACACATTACACTCACTGGTTCCACCCGTTGACAGAAACAACCGCCGAGAAGCACGATGCTTTCATTGAGCACGATGGTAAGGGCGGTGTGCTTGAAGAGTTTTCCGGCAAATTGCTTGTTCAGCAGGAACCCGACGCCTCGTCATTCCCCAACGGTGGTATCCGCAGTACTTTCGAGGCTCGTGGATACAGTGCTTGGGACCCTACATCGCCTGCCTTTCTGATAGACGATACATTGTGTATCCCGACAGTGTTCATTTCATACACAGGCGAAGCGCTTGACTATAAGGCTCCTTTGTTAAAGTCATTGCGTGCTGTTGACAAGGCTGCCACCGATGTGTGCCGCTACTTTGACAAGAATGTGAAGAAAGTGACAACATATCTTGGTTGGGAACAGGAGTATTTCCTTGTTGATGAAGGTATGTTGCTTGCACGTCCCGACCTGTTGTTGACGGGCCGCACCCTTATGGGACACGACAGTGCAAAGAATCAACAGCTCGAAGACCATTATTTCGGTTCAATACCTAAGCGCGTTGCTGCGTTTATGAAGGAGCTTGAAGTTGAGGCTATGAAGCTTGGTATTCCTGCAAAGACCTGTCACAACGAAGCTGCTCCAAATCAGTTTGAGCTTGCACCAATTTATGAAGAGTGCAACTTGGCTGTTGACCACAATATGCTCATAATGGCTTTGATGAAAGAGGTTGCGCGTCGTCACGGTTTTCGTGTGTTGCTGCACGAAAAACCTTTTAAGGGCGTGAACGGCTCGGGAAAACACAACAACTGGTCGCTTGGCACAGATACCGGTGTTCTGCTTATGGCTCCGGGAAAGAACGACAAGGACAACTTGCGCTTTATCACTTTTGTAGTGAATACCCTTGCTGCAATCTATCGTCATAATGGACTACTCAAGGCAAGTATAATGTCGGCAGCCAATGCTCACCGTCTTGGCGCAGCCGAAGCTCCTCCCGCAATCATATCAAGTTTCTTGGGCTCGCATCTATCCTCGGTGCTCGACCATATGGAAACAACTGATGATGTTGTCAAAATCCTCAGCAAACGCGAGTTGCGTCTTAACATACCGTCAATACCGGAATTGATGATTGATAACACAGACCGTAACCGTACCTCGCCATTTGCATTCACCGGAAACCGTTTTGAGTTCCGCGCAGTAGGTGCCGAGGCAAACTGTGCATCGGCAATGATTGCTCTCAACACTGCAATGGCCGAGCAGTTGACTATCTTTAAACGCGAGGTTGATGCTCTCATTGACAAGGGACACTCTAAAGAGGATGCGCTTGTCAAGATTATCCGCAAATATATAAAGTACAGCAAGCCTGTCCGTTTCGATGGCAACGGATACAGCGATGAATGGCGTCGCGAGGCTGCGCGTCGTGGCTTGGACTGTGAAGCCAGTGCACCGATTGTCTTTGACCGTTATCTCGACAAGGAGAGTGTGACAATGTTCCGCGATATGGATGTTATGACAGAGACAGAACTTTGTGCACGCAATGAGATAAAATGGGAAATGTATACCAAGAAGATACAGATTGAGGCGCGTGTCCTTGGTGACCTTGCGCTCAATCACATTATCCCGACGGCGACAAAATACCAGAGTTCGCTTCTCGACAATGTAATAAAGATGGAGCAGGTAATTGGCAAGGAAGAGGGTGACCGTCTATCGGCAGAAAATATCGAACTTGTTAAGAAGATGGCTGGGCACGTTGCCGAGATACGACGTCTTGTGGCAGAACTCGTAGAGCGCCGCAAGGTTGCCAATCGTATTGCATCCGAGCGTGACAAGGCAATAGCCTATCACGATACTGTAGCTCCTATGCTCGAAGAGATACGTTCTCACATCGATAATCTTGAACTTGTGGTTGACAATGAACTTTGGACATTGCCTAAATACAGAGAACTGTTGTTCATTGTCTGATTTTTGATTTTTCAAATAGACGATATTTCAAGGGATGCCACTGCGCATCCCTTTGATTTTTACTATTTTTTGCCGCTTTATACCTTATAATTATAAATAATGTACTACTTTTACAAAAAATAAGAATAATAAACCAAAGTAAAAATGAAAAGAATCCTATTTCTATTCTTGTTTGTTGCTGCTGTGCTTGGCGTAAATGCCCAGGACAAGAAGGTGGCAATCAGTGGTGCCTATGCGAGCAGTTATCAGGATGGTAACGAAGCGAAATACGCTCTCGATGGTAATACCTCTACAATATGGCACAGTTCATATTCGGGAACTGGTACAAGTTTTCCGGTAACTTTTATTGTTAACCTCAAGCAGGTGTCCCATATTGACTATATGAGATATATCCCCCGTCAGGATGGTACACCTAACGGTAACTGGAACGAGGTGGACCTATACTATGCAACATCAACCAATAGCAGTACATTTATAAAGATTGGTACATACAAGCTTGGCGGTTCAAGCGCGGTGTATGATTTCATCATCCCCGATGGTGGAGTGGAGTGTGGTCGTGTACGCTTTACAATCAAGAGCGGTGCAAACGGCTTTGCTTCGGCTGCCGAGATTGAGGCCTATGAGATAGACAATACAAAGACCTCGGCTTTTGAACAATATTTTGAGGATGATTTGTATACAGTTCTCAAGCCCGGCGTGACAAGCAGTAACGGTATTGCCGATGCCGATGTGAAGGCTTTGGTTGACAATCTACTTGCCGATGCAGCAGCGTACAAGAAATTCCGCGTTGGTGAATATGAACCATATATGACAACATCTACCCTCAGGAACAATCTCAAGGTCAGTAGCCAATACAACAACTATGAGAATCCGACCGGTGTCTACCTGAAGGCCGGCGAGTCTTGTATCGTTGTTGCAAGCGGCATTGGTGAATATGGTGTCGGCGTGAAAATCAAGAACTGGTTGGTGAACGAGAGCTCAAGCGCATATTCATTAAAGAATGGATTGAATGTAATTACAGCACAGACCGAGGGTAATGTGTTTATCAATTATTATACCGATGATTTTGAGAAAGCACCTAATGTAAAGGTACACTTTGTGAATGCTCCGGTACAGGGTTACTGGGATCAGGAAACTATGACCAACAGCGATTGGAAAGCTATGCTCAAAGACCGCGCATCCAACGACTCTACAATTATCATCACCCGTTCACGTCACGCACAGCTTGCCTACCCTGTATGTTCTTGGCTCAAGCATTGTCCCGCCAATGTGGATTCACTGATGACTCTTTATGAGCAGACACAGTGGGCAGAGCGTGATATTCTCGGCTTGGAAAAGTATGGCCGTCAGGTGAAGAACCGTCAGCTGTTCTACGCGACCAATTATGGCTTTATGGCGGCCGGTGGTGATGGTGCATACTGCCACATTGGTAGTTTGGGCGGCATCATGACTCCCGATGCTAAGAACTTCGATTTCTGGGGCGTTGGTCACGAGTGGGGGCATAACAATCAGGTGAATCCAGGTTTCAAATGGCCGGGCTGCGGCGAGACTACAAACAATATATATGCTGCATGGGCTCAGCTCCATTTTACAGGCGACCGCAACTGGTTGCGCCTTGAGGATGAAAAGTCCGGTATCGACAGCTATTCGGGTATGCGTGGCGGTCGCATGCAGACATATTTCGAGGAGGGTATCCGCAAGGGTGTTTCATGGCAGTTGCAGGATGGTCCCGACTATCATGGCACCGTACCTGCCGAGAAAACAGTTACAGGTTATGATGCCGATGGAAAGAATATAGGTTCTGTGACAACTACCAGCCGCAATTATGACCACTTTGTGAAACTTGTTCCATTTTGGCAGTTGAACCTTTGGGGAACATTGGCCGGCAAGTCTCCCGATATCATTCCAATGGTTATTGAGGGAATACGTACCGATGCCAACTACGGCTCAAAGTACAATACACCGGGCAAGCAACAGGTGAACTGGATGAAACTTGCATGTGACAGTACAGGCCTTAATCTCCTTCCTTTCTTTGAGAAGGCCGGTATGCTTAAACCTATAAATGCCTACATCGAGGACTACTCTCCGGGTTGGATTGTAATTTCGGCAGAGATGATTGACAACTTGAAGGAGCATGTACGTACAATGGGTTATCCTACACCAAAGGAGGAAATCAACTATATCAATGCTCATAACTTCCATATTTATCGCGACAAACTCGCACTTGAAGTGCCTGCCGAGTATGGCTATGGATGTACTCCCCCCAAAAGTGGTAACGGTGTGCCTACCGGTACAATACGTGTGGAGCATGCGAAAGTGAAGAATGCTGTTGCTTTTGAAACATACGATGCTGATGGTGTTCTCACACACATTACAATGTATGGTCTTGCTGCAACATTTAATTCGCACTCCGATACAAAGGTTCTTTTTACAGGAAATTCTGCATACATTGTTGCCGTAGGATATGATGGAACACGCAAGATGATATATGGAAAGGCAAACGAGGTAAAGGGTTTGGAGCCCGGCCTGTTCTATAATATATCTTCAAAGAACGATGGGACAGCGTTGACTTGCGGTACAACAACTACTGTTGGACTCACAGGTGACATTACCTGGAGTCTTGACCGTGTAACAGCCAAAGTGAATACAAACCCCGACCAGGTATGGTTTTGGGAGGCTGTTGATGGCGGTTTTCTTTTGAAGAATGTGCAGACCGGTATGTATTTTTCTTGCGCTTCAGGCGATAACATCTCCGATTTGAAGGGTGTTGATGAAGCCAGTTTGTTAGAGGCCGTTTGTGTTGACGAGGAACAGAGCCTGTATGCTTTCAGACTTGTCGGCAGCAATAATTATCTCAGTGCGGTGTCAAGCAAAGTCACAGGTGTAAAATTCGGTAGCTTTTCCGATGAGAGCAATTTGTGGAAGGTTCAGAAAGTGACGAATTTTAAGCTTGAAATTCCCAAAGCAAAGGTGCTGGCAGCTTGTTATCCTTTTGCAATGACAATTCCCGATGGCGTTACAGCCTACGTCGTAACCGAAGCTGCAAAATGGACATATAATACAACTGAGTATAATTATGCATTCATAGAAGAGGTGAAGGGTGGTGTCGTGCCGGCTTATATGCCTGTAATCTACGCAGGTAATCAGGCGACATACGAAACAACAATACTCCCCGATGACAATACACCGTTTGTTGAGAATAACCTTCTGCATGGTGTTACAATCAGAGCCTATTTTACCAAAGGTGAGTTTCTTGCAACACTTGCAACAACAACTGCTGCTGGTGCAAAAATGACACTGAAAACATCTTCTTCTTCAGGTGTAACAGCTAACAAGGCATATCTATTGAAGTCGGAAATCGGAAATGTGACAACAGTGTATTTGGCCGATAAACAGACCGTAACATCAATAGATGGTGTTGAAGTGGATGAGGCTGAAGTGGAATTCTTTGATTTGAATGGCGTGAAAGTGGTTATCCCCGAAAAAAATGGTGTCTATGTTACATCATCGGGTAAAAAGATACTCGTAAAGTGATTAACGCAAACAATTGACCGCAGGCGCAATCATTCGATTGCGCCTGCGGTTTTTATATTCATTTGAATAGCTTGTTTTGTCGTGTGCCAAAATTGTGCTATCTTCGCAGAAGAAAATTATAAATGACAATATAAATACTTAATATTATGTTCTCGGGTATTGTAGAGGAATTTGCTACAGTTCGCAAACTTGTGCGTGAGCAGGGCAATTTGCATTTGACGTTGACTTGCTCCTTTGTGGGAGATTTGAAGATAGACCAGAGTGTGGCACACAACGGAGTCTGTTTGACTGTTGTGGATATTACAGATGATGAATATACTGTAACTGCAATGAGTGAAACACTTGAACGTTCAAATATCGGTGATTTGAAGGTCGGTGACAAAGTGAATGTAGAGCGTTCTATGAAGATGAACGGTCGTCTTGACGGTCATATTGTTCAAGGTCACGTGGATATAACAGCCGAATGTGTGTCGTTGCGTGATGCTGATGGAAGTTGGTATTTCACATTCCGTTACCCTAAAGATGCTTTAATGGCTGCGAAGGGCTATATGACAGTTGACAAGGGCTCGGTAACAGTGAATGGTGTCAGTCTTACTGTTTGTGAACCTACGGATGATACATTCTCAGTTGCAATTATCCCTTACACTTTTGAACACACCAATTTTCACACAATTGAGGTGGGGACAAAAGTGAATATTGAGTTTGATATAATTGGTAAATATATTGCACGCATAGCAAGTCTACAGTAATTCTGCAACTGACAATGGTAAATAAAGTATATCTTGAGAATTTTGAGAGCCGCATAACCGATGAACTCTTGCGTATGTGCAAGCAGTATGGTGTGCTTGACGGAACATTGCTCGCTACCGATGATATCAGTGACCGTTGGGATGCGTTGGCTCCTGAATATATGGCCGATGCCGTACCCAATATTGCCGACTATCCAACGGTGGCAATAGCCTGGGCCGGTTATCTTGGTATGGCGGTTGCACATCAGTGGGATTCTGATTGGGCAGCCCACAGCAATGATGCCTACAATAGCTACTACGGTTCACAGGGATTTGATGATATGGACGAGCATATAGTGCGCGACATTATTGGCTTCCATCTTGAATCTCGTGAGGCAAAAGGGATAGAAGATATGATGCGCCGTTTGGGGGAAACAGCCGTAACACTGATTCGTCGCGAGCATATTGAACCCCAATCATCAATGGCATTCCACGTCTATGCACGTGTCGTGAAGGTTATGTTCCGCATTGGTGCTGCTATGGAACTTAAACGTCTGGGGTATAAATTCGAACAGGTCAATTTGCCTAGCTTTGGTGGTGAAATGGCGCAGTGCTAGTTTACCTTTACATTCAATACAAAAAACAAGCCGTTGGCAACGCCAACGGCTTGTTCTATTTAATAAGGTCTAAATTTATTTCTTTACAGGGATTGCATCAATGCGTGCCTGGTGGCGACCACCTTCAAATGGTGTGTTCAAGAATGTTTCTACACACTCTTTTGCGCTGTCAGTTGCAATGAAACGACCTGGCATAACCATTACGTTCGCATCGTTGTGTTGGCGTGCAAGTGCTGCAATCTCAGGCATCCAGCAGAGCGCGCTACGAATGGCGTTGTGGTGGTTCAAGGTCATATTGATACCATTGCCTGTACCGCAAATGGCAATACCTTTCTCGAACTCTCCATTTTCAATTGCATTTGCAAGTGCGTGAGCAAATTCGGGGTAGTTGCAGCTTTCTGTGCTGTGTGTACCAAAGTCTACAAATTCATAACCCATTGCTGTGAGCCACTCCTTTACCTGTTCCTTGAGCGGATAACCTGCGTGGTCACTTGCTAAACCTATCTTTTTCATTATAACATTGATTTTACCTGATTATACACATTCTCTGCTGTAAAGCCGAGCTTCTCGTCAAGTACTTTGTATGGTGCTGAGAAACCGAAAGACTCCAAGCCCCAAACCTTGCCGTTTGCACCTACAAGACCCTCGAGGTTTACAGGAAGACCGGCTGTAAGACCGAAAATCTTTGCACCTGCAGGGAGGATGCTCTCCTGATACTCCTTAGGCTGTGTGCGGAAAAGACCCTCTGATGGAACAGAAACGATACGTGTCTTGATACCGTCAGCCTTCAAGAGCTTTGCACCATCAACAAGTGTAGAAACCTCGGAACCCGATGCAAGAAGTATTACGTCGTAATCCTCGTCACTGCCGGCAATGATATATGCACCCTTTGATGCCTCCTCGTATGGTGTACCCTCGGGGAGATTATTGATGTTCTGGCGTGAGAATATGAGACCTGTTGGAGTGTCTGTGTTCTCCATTGCGAGTTTCCACGCCTGTGTTGCCTCGTTTACGTCGGCTGGGCGCAGAACAAGCATTGAGTTCTTTCCGCTGTGGTTCTTTACCTTCTCCATCAGACGCACCTGTGCCTCCTGTTCAACAGGCTCGTGGGTAGGGCCGTCCTCGCCTACGCGGAACGCATCGTGTGACCAAACGAACTTCACAGGGAGCTCCATAAGTGCTGCCATACGGATTGCCGGTTTCATATAGTCGCTGAATACGAAGAATGTTCCGCAAGCTGCGATAACACCACCGTGAAGTGCCATACCGATACATACACAAGCCATTGTCAACTCCGATACGCCGGCGTGCAGGAATGCACCGCTGAAATCACCGGGTGTAAAAGCGTGTGTCTTCTTCAAGAATCCGTCGGTCTTGTCGCTATTGCTCAAGTCGGCCGATGAACAAATCATATTCTCGTAGTTCTCAGCAAGTATGCCAAGTACTGTTGCCGAAGCATTACGTGTTGGGCCATCGGCCTTCTGCTCAATTGCCGACCAGTCGATAGCAGGTTGGTTGCCGTTGAACCAGTTCTCGAGTTTCTGTGCCTTTTCGGGATTTGCTGCTGCCCAAGCTGCCTTAGCAGCCTTGCGCTCTGCAACAATCTTGCGAAGCTCGTTGAGACGGTTGTCATACATCTCCTTTACCTCGGGGAAGAACACGAATGGATTCTCTACGTCACCACCAAGGTTCTTTATTGTATTGATGTATGCATCGCCACCGAGTGGAGCACCGTGTGTGCCACAGTCGAACTCATAGCTGCTGCCGTCGGCGCGGCGTGCACCCTTGCCCATAACGGTGTTGCCGATGATGAGTGTAGGACGCTCCTGTTCAGCTTTTGCCTCGGTCAATGCAGCGCGGATTGCATCACAGTCGTTACCGTCGATTGTAATAACCTTCCAACCCCACGCTTCATACTTCTTTGCTGTGTCCTCGAACATTACTTCGTCGCAACGTGTAGATAGCTGAATCTGGTTTGCATCGTAGAACATTACAAGGTTGTTGAGCTTCAAGTAACCTGCCAAACGGCCGGCACCCTGAGAAATCTCCTCCTGTACGCCACCGTCCGAGATGAATGCGTAAATTGTGTGACCCATTACTTCGCTACCCAAACGTGCCTCGAGGAATTTGGCTGCAATGGCTGCACCGACTGCGTATGTGTGTCCCTGACCAAGAGGGCCTGATGTGTTCTCGATACCACGTGCGAAGTTTACTTCGGGGTGTCCCGGAGTTGGGCTTCCCCATTGACGGAGCTGCTTGAGCTCGTCCATTGTATATTTGTCTGAGAGTGCAAGCACTGAGTAGAGCATTGGCGACATGTGGCCCGGATCAAGGAAGAAACGGTCGCGTCCTTCCCACAATGGGTTTTCGGGGTCGTGTACCAAAAACTCAGAGTAGAGTACGTTGATAAAGTCGGCACCGCCCATAGCACCTCCAGGGTGTCCCGATTTAGCTTTCTCTACCATTGCCGCAGTCAATATACGGATATTGTCAGCAGCTTTGTTCATCAATTGCTTACTATTCATATCTTTTATTATCGTTAGTAGGTTTTTATTTGCTTTTTATTGTAGAGCATCTTTTTTGTCTGTTTTGATGTGAAAGATACTCTTAACCGTAATTTGTTACAAAAATAGTATTTTTTGTTTGAATGTGGAACATATTTCAATAATGATTTTCCTGCTGTTTTAAATTATTTTTCTGAACTTAAGATTTATAAAGTCTTTTTTTGACAATTTTCAGCATCCTTTGTATTATCTTCGCTATAAATTATATGTATTATGTTGATAAAAATAATATCCAAGGAGCTTGGTTTTGCTCCCGACAAGGTGAAAAATGTCGTAGAACTGCTTGATGGCGGTGCTACCATCCCATTTATATCCCGATACCGCAAGGAGGCAACCGGTTCAATGGACGAGGTTGCTGTCGGAAGCGTCAAGGATATGTATGAAAGGCTCAAGACTATTCTCCAGCGTAAAGAAACAATCATCGCAACCATTGACGAACAGGGAAAACTCACCCCCGAACTCAAACAACGCATTGACAACTGTTTCGATGCTGTTGAACTGGAGGATATATATCTGCCGTACCGTCCCAAGCGTCGCACCCGTGCAACAATAGCAAAGGAACGTGGCCTTGAACCGCTTGCCGATGTTATATGGCTTCAGCAACATAACGATGTGAAGGGCAGGGCACGCTCATTTATCACTGCCGATGTCCCCACTGTCGACGATGCTATTGCCGGTGCCTGTGATATCATTGCCGAGCGCGTTTCCGAGGACGAGCACGCACGTAGCACTGTGCGCCGTCTTTTTGCCCGAAACGGCGTGCTCAGCTCAAAGGTCGTAAAAGGCAAGGAGGGTGATGGCATAAAATATTCCGATTATTATGAATGGCAAGAAAATGTGGCGCGAATATCATCGCATCGTCTTTTGGCCATAATGCGTGGCGAAGAGGAGGGTTTCCTGCGAATGTCTATAACCATTGATTCCGACGATGCCACCGAACGTCTTTGTCGCCAGTTCGTGAAGCGTTTCTCCCCTTCGCGCGAATATATGGAACTTGCTGTTGCCGATGGCTACAAGCGTCTGCTTGCGCCTTCCATTGAGAATGAAACACGTGGCAATGCCAAGCAACGTGCAGACGATGAAGCCATAGCCGTGTTTGCCGAGAACCTGCGTCAGTTGTTGATGTCGTCGCCGCTTGGACAAAAGCGCGTGCTTGCCATTGACCCAGGCTTTCGCACCGGTTGCAAGGTGGTGGTGCTTGACTCGCAGGGAAATCTCATACATCACACAGTCATATATCCCCATCCACCACAGAATGACCGCGAAGGAACAGCACGCATAATTACCTCACTTGTAAAGGACTATGCCATTGAAGCATTCGCCATCGGAAACGGTACTGCCGGCCGCGAAACCGAGGACTTTGTGCGCTCGCTTGGTCTTGCTGCCGACATCTTCTCTGTCAACGAGGATGGCGCATCGGTCTATTCGGCATCGCCTGTAGCACGCGAGGAATTCCCCAATGAAGACGTTACGGTGCGTGGAGCGGTTTCTATCGGCCGCCGACTGATAGACCCATTGTCCGAACTTGTAAAGATTGAGCCACGTTCCATAGGCGTGGGGCAGTATCAGCATAGTGTTGACCAAGGCAAGCTCAAGCAGCGTCTTGATGTTGTCGTTGAGAGTTGCGTGAACAAGGTGGGCGTGAATGTGAACACTGCTACCAAACAAATCTTGACTCATATATCGGGCCTTGGTCCGGTGCTAGCCGACAATATTGTGAAATATCGCGCCGCCAATGGCGATTTCCGCACCCGTAAAGAGTTGTTGAACGTTCCACGTCTTGGTAATAAGGCTTATGAACAGGCTGCAGGATTCTTGCGTGTGGTGGGTGGCGAAAATCCGCTCGACAGCACCGCTGTACATCCCGAATCCTATAATATCGTCATTAAAATGGCAAAGGATTGTGGCGTGTCACTTGAGCAGTTCATTGCCGATGGCGAACTGCGTAAAAAAATTGAACTTTCGCATTATGTAACCGACAAGGTGGGCTTACCGACACTCACCGATATTATGGATGCTCTGAACAAACGCGGTCTTGACCCACGCGAGCAGGCAAAGGCATTCTCTTTCGACCCCAACGTGCACGAGATTGATGATTTGCGCATTGGAATGGTTCTGCCCGGTCTTGTTTCCAATATCACCGCGTTCGGTGCATTTGTAAACATCGGAGTCCATCAGGATGGTCTTGTACACATCTCACAACTTGCCGACAAGTTTGTTTCATCCCCCGGCGATGTTGTCAAGCTCGGCCAGCAAGTTATGGTAAGGGTTGTTGAGGTGGATTTGAAGAGGAGGAGGATCTCTCTTTCTATGAAATCACTTTGAAGTTCTCTAAAACGGCGATGACTGCGTTATACTATAAGTTGCAAATCCTCATTTACTACCTGTAAACTCCGGTATTGCAACTTATCGCAAGCCTTGTCCTCCCCGTTTTATAGAAACTTCAATATTCTATCGGTAAAGGCTTCTCACTTTACTTTTGTGCTCTTCTAAAACGGCGATGACTGCGTTATACTATAAGTTGCAAATCCTCATTTACTACCTGTAAACTCCGGTATTGCAACTTATAGCAAGCCTTGTCCTCCCCGTTTTATACTAACTTCAATATTCTATCGGTAAAGGCTTCTCACTTTACTTTTGTGCTCTTCTAAACGGCGATGACTAACGGCGATGACTGCGTTACGCTCTATTCTGGAAACAGTCATTTAGGATAACTAAATTCCGGTTAGGACTGAATGAAAACGCATTGCAGGCGCAACCTTTCGATTGCGCCTGCTGAATTTATTGTATGTTTATCCTATTCGTTTTCAATAAATCGTCAATTGTCTTGTGCTTGTTTACCGGTACATCAATACTTATGGCATTGCAACCATACTTACCAGGAGGAGTAAACTTGATGTTTTCCTTTATCTTTTTTGTTATAATGAAGATAGGCTTGGCCCAAATATCTTTTTTATAGACTAATGGAAAAAACAATTTAGTTCCTACCACCTCACCTACTTCATTTAAATTTAGAGAAATGACAACGTTCTTATTCTCTTCGAAATTCACACGGTTCAAAAACTCTAAGGCAATTCTCTGCACAGAGTCGATAGCGGCCAACACATCCTTGTCTTTAAGATATTTGTTCTTTGAGCTCTCATTGCTGTTGAAGACTATAGAATCATTGCGTTGCTCTTTTACATATCCGCAGACCATTGAATTTTGACGGTAGTCAAAACGAATGGTTTTTCCATTGTATTTATGGTCCGTAACCTGGTACAAATGTTTCTGTAACGCTGTTACAGGAATTGGAAATGTTATCCAAGGCGACAACTCTATTCCGTACTTGGCCAAATATGGATCCGGTTTTCTGTTAGTAATGATTTTTGTGTTGCGTTTGATGTCCTCGTATGTCATAAAAGGATTCAATTCGGAACTATATAAGAATTCAACACAAGTAATGACACCATTAAGGTCAACTCTTATGCGGACTAACAATTTAAGACTTTTGTTAGATTTAGAGAATAATTTAAACATCTCTCTACACCGTTCTTTCCCATATCCTTCAATTATGTCTTGAATGAAATTTGACATATTACGATGTATATAATCATTTCCCTCACAATGTATTACATCACAATCTATGTGACCGTAATAAACCGGGCTATCATCTATGTACTGTGCCAAACCACGCGAAATAAAGTTCTCATAGTTTACTGTAACCAAAGTGTCATTGCCAAATACCCGGAATCCAGATTCTATACTATCAGTTTGGCAATCTTCCACTGCATAACAGGAAATCTGTGCGAAAAAAAACACAAAAAGTGTTGTGATAAATCGTTTCATATCATATCAATATTTGTATTCAATCCCAAAAATGTGTAGTAATTTTATCCAGTTATAGTTGAAGTTCTTCACTGCTTGTGTTTGATAGGAATTGCTCTGTTCATAATTATTTTGGAAATATACTATGAATTTATTTATGTTAGGCAAAAATTTATTTAAGTCCAGTACATTGTTTTCATCAAATGAACTTGTAATAAAATTGTCGTATTCCTTATTTGTTGATGTTGAAAGATTTGGGTATTTGTAATCTTCATTATAATCGTTTGTTTCTGTATATTGTTGTTTGAAATACAAATCCTTAATTACATGTTCTTGAAATTCCAAATTTGATTTGCCAGAACCAGTCATTCCTAAATAGTCCTGTACTGCGTGAATCGCTTCTGAAAGCAAGGTGTATTCATTCACATGCTCGCTGTCTAAATAAACTTTGTTCTTACCAGCATAGTATCTTCCAATTCGTGGCGTGACATCACCATTCTCATCAACACTATGCAAGTTCTTAAGCACAACAATTTCTGTTCCTGAATTATTCAATATGCTCGCTGCTATTGGTGGTAGCTGTTTTTTAAGTTTATTCAACTCTCCGGTATAGTCCTTTGGGGGCTTCCATCCATACAATCCTGGTTGTTTGTCTGGTTTGGATACTGTTGCATTATTTGAAACAGTATTTGTATTGTAATTTATGTTTGCAGTTTTCAAAGAATCTGCATAGCTTTCAATCTTCCTACTCTCCATCCCCAAACTGTCACCGATTGTTCTATTTGGCTGCGGTTTGTTCTTATACACTCCTTTCAACTCCTTGGATGATGGGGAGAGTTTTAATGGGTTGTCGTTTGTTATAGTATTGTTGCTTTCAAAACCAAACGGTGATTTTGGAACAATTGTTTCTTTCTTCTTATGATTTGGGTTTAAATATTCAGCATTCTCTTTCCTGCTCTCAAAATTAAATGTTTTCCCGTTGTTCTCAAAACTTTCTATCCTAACAGTTTGTGGACTTTTGTGTTTTTGGGCTTCTTCTAATCCCTCTTGCTTGGGTTTATCATCATCTACAAGTATATACTTTGTTCTGTCGATAGTTCCCAATGTTTTGGGAAAGTATGACATTAAAGCACTCTTTCTCTTTTTCTCATTCTCGATTTCCGGCTTGCTCCCGCGGAAATACTCTATACTTACATCATTCATAGCTTTTTTGGTTGCAAATCTATGCTCTATTACAGGGAACATAGTTGCTGATTTGCCATAATTCTGATAGAAAAGAAAATATATACTGCTAATATAGCAAATGAAAGAGCCGTTGTCAATAGTTTTCAGAGATAAAATCTTCATACAAAAAGAATTCCCCGAGAGTCCGTTGAAACTTTCGGGGAATATCTTATAGAATATTGTTTTACTTTACAAGCACCTTTTTACTGTCGATTATGTTTATTCCTTTTTGGGGGTGGCTCAGCCTTTTGCCGGCGATGCTGTATATGTTGCAGCTCTTCTCTTGTGGGGTAGAGGGTATCACTTCAATGCCTGTGGGGTCACTGAAGTGCACCGTGAGTTCGCTTGCCTGTGCAACGCTGCACTCCATCCAGCATTGGTTTGCTGCAATATCCTTTGAACCGTCGAATGTCTTGAATGTGCTATTGGCAAAGAGGAACTTTTTTGTGTCGCCGTTCTGTGTCAGGTTGCTCTCTACATATTTGCCTTTCAAAAGGGATTCCGACAGGGAAGTCACCGCATCGTGGTCCGACATTGTGATTACAAATTGATGGGTTCCTTCGCTCCCGTTGATGATTGTGGGTGTGCCGCCCTTCAGTGTCTTGCCCGGTGATGCAATGGCTCTCATTGTACATATATAGCCGTTTGATTCGGCATTATACTCAATGTCGGCGGCTGTTGCGTCATAGGCATATATGCCTTCGGGGATAACTACGTTGAATGGCAGACAAATAGCTGCAGTGCCATCGGCCTGTAATGTCAAGGGAAAGGTTTCAACCTCTTCAATGGTGTATGTTGCAAGGCCTGCTTTTGTTGCCTTGTCGTTGCCCACTACGCCGTGCTCTTTATATACATTCACATAGTTGATGCCGTCGCTGTTGCTGCGGATTTTATAAACGTCGGTTGTTGAGGTCTCTTCAAAAAGGTATATTCCGGCTTCGTTTTCGTTGTCCGAGAACATTATGTGTCCCCATCCGTTGAGTCTTGGCTCTTTAAGTACTTTGCCTTGCATTGTGAGTGTGTATCCCACGCCCGATGGCTCAATGATGAAAATCTCGTCGCCGGCTGCCGATGTCGAATAGTGGTCGGGTGAGGTGAGCTTGTAGCCCTCGTTCTTGCTATTGTCGTGTGTGGTGTTGTAAGAAATAAAAAGAGGGTTGCCGTTATAGTTGATGTGGTATGCTCCGTTGTAGCCGGGATTGATGATTACGGCAAACGTGTATATTGTACCATCGGGCATAGTTACTACGCCGGTATGTGCTCCGTCGCTGGCATCATCTCTTATGATAACGTTGCCGAGGTCTGTTGCATCGCCGTCAATGAAATCTCCACTGACAACGGCACCGCTCTGTTCGCCGAAGAATGGTGTTAGGTCAATGGCTTCGCCAGGCTCGGCAATGATTGTAATCTCGTCATATTGTCTGTTGCGTATCTTCTCCAACTGGGCTGTGAGGTTCTCTACAACGGCAGCATTGCTTGAAGCCATATTCTGGTTCTCGTCATATTCTCCATTTACGTGCTGGAAAATCTGTGGGTTGGTTGAGTAGCCTGTCTCAATCTTCGGTCCCCATTGAATCATTGTGGGGCCACCTTTTGGCTCAACGAATTTCCAACCGCCAGTACATAGTGTCAATGTGTGGTTCTGTGCCATTCCAATGGCATAGGGGCGCCCTTTTTCATCGTCGCCGAACCAAGTGGCAGCCTCTCCCGGGAAACCGTCGGTTGATAGCGACTCTCCACCGCCGACTCCGGCAATGCCAGCCATAACGTCAAGAAAATCAATCTGTGATACAAGCGAGTTCTTCACTGCCTGCTCCTTAATCATTGCCGGCCAATGGACTATGAAAGGTACGCGTGTGCCGCCTTCGTACGCACTATACTTTCCACCGCGCAAGCCACCGGTGGGCGAGTGGTCGCCAACAAGTTCCTCGGCCTGGTCAACGTAACCGTCGTCAAGCACAGGGCCGTTGTCGCTTGTGAGTATTATAAGGGTGTTCTCGAGTAATCCCTGCTCTTCGAGAGCGCGTACAATCTCGCCCACGCTCCAGTCGAACTGTACTATGGCATCGCCACGCAATCCCATTTCGCTCTGTCCGCGGAAACGTGGGTGCGGGAATCGAGGAACGTGAACGTCGTTGGTTGCGAAATACATGAAGAACGGTTTTTCGCTGTTCTTTTTAATGAAGTCAACAGCGTGGGCTGTTATGCTGTCGGCAATGTTCTCGTCCTTCCAAAGCGCCTTGCCGCCGCCCTTCATATAGCCTATGCGTCCAATACCGTTCACGATAGAGTAGTCGTGACCGTGGCTCGATTTTAGGTTGTAGAGCAGTTCTGGGTTGTCCTTTCCTGTTGGCTCACCATCGAAGTTGGTGTTGTAGTTTACATATATCGGTGCCGTGGGGTCGTAGTTAGCCACCGCGCCGTTTTCAATGAATACACAAGGAACGCGGTCGGCTGTTGCCGCCATAATGTATGAGTAGTCGAAACCAATGTCGGCCAGTGCAGGCGTGATGGGTGCGTTCCAATTCTGTTTGCCGGTTTGTGAGCCAAGTCCAAGATGCCACTTTCCGAATGCGGCAGTGGTGTAGCCAGCCTCTTTGAACACATCGGCAACAGTGTACTGGTCGGGCGAGATAATCATTGCAGCATCGCCTGCGGCAACGTCTGTTCCGCTCTTGCGCCAAGGATACTCTCCGGTGAGCAATGAGTAGCGCGATGGGGTGCTGGTTGATGCCACAGCGTGGGCATTTGTGAAACGCACGCCGTTGTCGGACAAACGGTTTACATTGGGGGTCTTTACTCCTATTGCACCGTAGCACTCAAGGTCACCGAATCCAAGGTCATCGGCATATATCATAACTACATTAGGGCGTGATTTCAAATAAGGCTCAGTGTTCGCACTCTCTTGAGCAGCCAAGGCTCCCGGCAGTGTCGCAAGAGCAAGCATACCTATATTCAAATTCTTCATAAGAGTCGTTTTTGTTATCTTTTGCTAAAGTACAATATTTATTTCAAAATGTTCAGCATTGGATTGTAAAAGTGATGTAACAAAAAATGGCGCAACTTCGAGTTGCGCCATTTTTATTATGCAAATGCTATTTATTAGCAAATCTTGCGAGAACCGTCGCCGATTACTACATCGTAAACCTTTGGCTGCTTACCATACTTCTCCTGGTAACGCTTCTTAGCCTCCTCGATGAATACCTCGTACAACTCCTCCTTAACAAGGTTGATAGTGCAACCGCCGAAGCCGCCACCCATCATACGAGAACCTGTTACGCCACAGTCGATAGCAACGTCTACCAAGTAGTCGAGCTCCTCGCAGCTTACCTCGTAATCCTTGCTGAGTCCGAAGTGTGTCTCGTACATCTTCTTACCTACTGTTTCGTAGTCACCAGCCTCAAGAGCTGCGCAAACGTCGAGTACGCGAACTACCTCGCCGATAACATATTTAGCACGGTTGTAATCCTCGGGCTTCAACTCTGCCTTAACCTCCTCGAGCTGCTCGAAGCTGGCATCGCGCAAAGACTCAACCTCGGGATACTTAGCCTTGATAACCTCAGCAACACGCTCGCAGCTCAAACGACGCTCGTTGTATGGAGAACCTACGAGCTCGTGCTTAACGCAAGTGTTCAAAAGAACGAGCTTGTAACCCTGTGGCTTGAATGGGAAGTACTGGTACTCCAAAGAACGGCAGTCGAGACGGATGAGGCTACCAGCCTTACCGAATACGCTGGCGAACTGGTCCATAATACCGCAGTTTACACCAACATAGTTGTGCTCTGTTGCCTGACCAACCTTAGCAAGCTCGAACTTGTCTACTTTGTTGTCGCCGAACAAATCGTTCAAAGCGAAAGCGTATGTGCTCTCAAGAGCAGCCGATGAAGACATACCTGCGCCGAGGGGAACATCACCTGCAAATGCAGTGTTGAAACCCTTAACGTCAACGCCACGCTTAATCATCTCGCGGCAAACACCGAAGATGTACTTTGCCCAAGATGCGTGTGGAGCGTCCTCCTCCTTCAAACCGAACTCAACATAGTCCTTCTCGTCGATAGAGTAAGCGCAAACCTTGTCTGTTCCGTTTGGCTTAATCTCGGCCATAATACCCTTGTTTACAGCGCCTGGGAATACAAAACCATTATTGTAGTCGGTGTGCTCACCAATGAGGTTGATACGACCGGGAGATGCATAGATGCTTCCTGTTGTGCCATCGAAATGCTTGATAAAGCGGCTTCTTACAAATTCTATATCCATAATCTTTATGTATTATATAGTTAAACAATAAGTTTTTTCAAGTGAATTACTTCTTTGCTGGCTTTGAACCAATGAGTGCGTAGAAGAGGATGTATGCTGCACAGAATACAACAACCCAGAAGCTTGTCATATAATCTGTCAAGTCTGCAACATAACCCTGGATACCCATCATCACAGCGCAACCGAATACCATTGTCATAAAGATACCGGATGCAACCGCTGTGTACTTGCCAAGACCCTCAACAGCCATATTGAAGATAGCACCCCACATAACTGATGTGCAAAGACCTACCAAAAGGAATGAGAAGATACCTACAGGGATGTCCTGCCAGATAAGTTCGAGCTTACCCCAGTCAACGCCTGGGAATGCAACGAGAATATCTGTTGGAGCGTACATACCGAACAGTACGAGCGCCAATGTAGCGATAGAAACAGTTGTAATCATTGCGCGGCTTGAAACCTTGCTACCGATAGATGCACCTACGAAACGGCCGATAAGCATCATAAACCAGTAAACAGCAACAATCATACCTACAGTACCGGCAGGGATAGAGAGTGGCTCTGATGTCAACATCTGCTGTACAGCGTTGGGAACACCTACCTCAATACCCATATAAAGGAAGATAGCCAATGCACCGAGTGCGAAGTGACGGTGACTCATAGCACCCTTGATGAGGCTCACCTGAACAGGAGCCTGCTCTGGCTCTTCGATCTTGGTGAAAAGGATTACGATGAACGCAACAACGAAGATAGCAAGTGCAATCATAAGCGCTGGAGTAGCGTCAGAAATCTTAGCCTTTGTAGCGTCTGAGATAAGGGCACCCATAAGGATGTAGCAAGCTACAGCTGCTGATGAGTTGAACACACCACCAATCTGGATGAGCTGGTTACCGCTGTTACCGCCACCACCAAGAAGGTTAAGCATTGGGTTAACAACGCAGTTGAGGATACACATACACAAACCTGCGATGAATGCACCTACAAGGTAAACTGTGAATACAAGAACAAGGTTCTGCTCAACATCAAGCAAACCACTTGCCCACTGGATGAGGATACCTGTAGCACCTACAGCCAAACCGATAAGGGCTGTCTTCTTGTAACCGAACTTTGCGATGAGCATACCGGCAGGGATACCCATAACCAAATAAGCAACGAAATTACCGTAGTTACCAATCTGTGCAAGAACGTTTGAAATCTCGCCCTGATTCTTGATGATGGTTGCCATTGGTGTACACAAGTTGGTCACGAAGGCAATCATTGCGAAGAGCGCAATCATAACGATAATAGCTCCCCATTGTTTCTTTTGATTACTCATAGTCTTTAGTTTTTTTTGATTTATAGTTTTATTGATCACTTACTTTTCTACACCGAATTTATATACAGTAACTTGTTTGTATGTTTCGCCCGGGCAAAGTACCACGCTTGGGAAGTGCTGACGGTTGGGCGAGTCGGGGAAGTGCTGTGCCTCGAAACAGATAGCACTGCGCTTGGGGAATGTAGCTCCATGTGCGCCGGCAAAGCCGCTGTGCCAGTTCGATGTGTACACCTGAACACCAGGCTCTGTTGTGTAAACCTCCATTGTGCGACCGCTTACAGGCTCTGTAACCTTTGCGGCGAAGCTCAATTCGCCAACCTCTTTCTTGTTGAGCACGTAGCAGTGGTCGTAGCCGGCGCCGTGCTTGATTTGCTCCTCGTCGGCATCGATGCGTGCACCAACCGCTGTCGGGGTGGTGAAGTCGAACGCAGTGCCCTTTACCGGTGCTATGCAGCCGTAAGGTACAGATGTGTCATCGATGGGCACAAAGAAATCGGCGTTGATTTCGCAAATGAGGTTGTCGATTGTTGCTGTTGGATTAGCAATTCCCGACAATGAGAAGAAACCGTGGCTTGTAAGGTTCACGATAGTCTTTTTGTCGGTAGTTGCTGTATAATCGATTTTTAGCTCGTTGTCATCGTTGAATGTGTAGACAACAGTCACGTCGAGATTGCCGGGGAAGCCCTCTTCCATATCTGCCGACAAATAGTGTAGCTTTAATGTCTGTGCATCGGTCTGTTCAGCATCCCAAACTCTTGCGTGGAAACCTGTTGGGCCACCGTGAAGGTGGTTTGGGCCATTGTTGATGGCGAGGTTGTACTCTTTGCCGTCGATTGTGAACTTGCCTTTGCAGATGCGGTTGCCATAACGGCCTACAAGTGTGCTGAGGAATGGTTCGGGGCTGTTAAGTAGATTGTCAATGCTGTCGTGTCCCTGAATTACATTGGCGTAGTTGCCGTTCTTGTCGGGAACCATAATGCTGCATATTGCGCCACCGTAGTTTGTGATTGCAACTTCGTTGCCCTGTTTGTTCTTGAGAATGAACAATGCTGTTTCTTTGCCGCCTATCTCTTTTTTGAAGTCAGCGGCCTTCAATTGTGAAAGATTTTCTGTACAACTCATATTATGTATGTTATAAATAGCTATTCTTCGGCAAATAAAATAAAAAAAAGGTTTACGACAAAGGAAAAACCAATAAAAATTAGCTAAAAAAGGAAATGCGCGCGCATTTCCTTTTTTAGCTAATTTAATGTGATGTGTGTTAACTGTCGTTCCTATTGAGCGTTAACGGATGTCAAAAGGTCGGCAACGATGAAACAGCTGCCCCCGACGAAGATAAAATCTTTCTCACTGCTGTCGCCTTTTGCTGCTTGCAGTGCTGTTTCTACTGTGGGGTAGTGCCTGCCCTTCAAATTATATGCTGCAGCCTTGGATTGTAGCTCCTCGGCCGGCATAGCCCTTTTAATGCTTGCCTGTGTGAAATAATATTGTGCATTTGTGGGCATCATTGCAAGTACTGCCGAAATGTCTTTGTCGTTTACCATTCCGAACACTATGCGCAGTGTAGTGTGCTTCTTGCTTTCACGCTCAAGCTGTTCAACGATATACTTTATACCACCGGTGTTATGCCCGGCATCGCACACAATGCGTGGTGCTTCCCCTATGGTCTGCCAACGACCTGTAAAACCGGTTGCAGCGCATACGTTTGTAAATCCTTTTCTCACAGCATTGTCGCCGATTTTTAATCCATGCTCTTTGAGCTTCTCCAAAGCCGACAACAATGTGTTTGTGTTTTTTCTTTGGTAGTCACCGCCCAATTCCCCCTCGATAGCTCCATAGGTGGCTGTTTCGTATGCAATGCCGCCTTGTGGCAGTGATGTAGCCGATAGTAAATATTTTTCATCTTCGGCAAAAACGATGGGTGCTCCAACGTCTGTCGCCTTTTTGCAGAATACCTCCTTTGTTTCGGGGGTTGTTTCGCCAATGACGACAGGTATTCCTGGCTTGATGATGCCTGCCTTCTCGCCCGCAATTTCAGCAAGCGTGTTGCCAAGGAATTGTGTGTGGTCAAAGCTTATGTTCGTGATTATGGAGAGAATGGGCGTTATTATGTTGGTGCAGTCCAATCTGCCGCCGAGCCCCACTTCAACGACTGCTATGTCAACCTGCTCTTGGGCAAAATAGTTGAATGCCATTGCCGTTGTCAGTTCAAAGAACGATGGGTCGAGCGGCTCAAAGAACTCTTTGTGCTTCTTGACAAAATCCATTACATACTCCTTGCTTGCGACCTCTCCGTTGACTTTTATGCGCTCTCTGAAGTCGACAAGGTGTGGCGATGTGTAAAGGCCTACCTTGTATCCACATTCTTGCAGTATAGCAGCCAGAGTGTGCGATGTGGAGCCCTTGCCGTTTGTTCCGGCAACGTGTATTGTAAGGAATTTTCTGTGTGGGTTGCCCAAATGATTGTCGAGAGCGATGGTTGTGGATAACCCCTCTTTGTAAGCAGCACCGCCTACTTGCTGGAAGGGCGGTGCGCAGTTGAACAGATATTGGACTGTTTCGTCGTATGTCATATCTATGCTGTTAATCAATCAAAAAAGTTTTTGAAGCGGCGGAAAATCTTCTCCTTGATGCTTTCGCTCGGACGGAAGTTCTCTGAATTGCGGAAGCCTTCAATTGCTTTTTTCTCGTCTTTAGAGAGTGTTTCGGGAATGTACACGCTGACATTGACAACAATATCGCCTTTGCCATAGCCGTTGAGTGATGGCAAACCCTTTCCGCGCAAGCGCAGAACCTTGCCCGGCTGTGTTCCCGGGTCAATTGTTACCTTTGCCTTGCCGTCGATGGTGGGTATTTCGGCAAATCCGCCAAGCGATGCTGTCGGAATGTCGAGCAATAGGCTGTATATCAGGTCGTTCTCGTCGCGTACAAGGGTGGGGTGCTTCTCCTCTTCAACCAATATGAGAAGGTCGCCCGGTATGCCGTTGAATTTTCCGGCATTTCCCTTTCCGCGCATTGACAACTGCATACCTTCGTATACACCGGCTGGGATATTTACTTCAACAATCTCCTCGCCCATTACAATGCCGTCGCCATTACAGTGGCGGCATTTGTCCTTTACTATTTTTCCTTGTCCGTTGCATCGTGGGCAGGCTACCTCGCTGCGCATCATTCCAAAGAAGCTCTGTTGTGTGCGCACTACGCGGCCTGTTCCTTTACAATCGGGACAGGTCTCTACCGCGCCATTTTCGGCACCGCTACCATTACAATGGGTACAGGTTACATATTTCTTTAGCTTGAATTTTTTTGTTACTCCATTGGCAATCTCCTGCAAAGTGAGCTTTACCTTTACTCGCTGGTCGCTGCCACGGTGTTTCGCTGGGCCTGCATTGCCGCCGCCAAAGCCTCCGAAACCTCCAAATCCTCCGTGTCCGCCGAAGATGTCGCCGAACATTGAGAAAATGTCGTTTATATCCATTCCGGCACCACTGAAGCCACCGCCACCGGCTCCGTTCACACCTTCAAATCCGAACTGGTCGTAACGTGCCTTCTTGTCGGGGTCGCTGAGCACGCTGTACGCCTCGGCAGCCTCTTTGAATTTCTCCTCGGCCTCCTTGTTATCGGGGTTCTTGTCGGGGTGGTACTGTATCGCCAATTTGCGGTAAGCCTTTTTTATGTCGTTTGCCGACGCGTTCTTGTCCACGCCAAGCACTTCATAGTAATCTCGTTTTGCCATATCTGTTCATTATTCGCCGACAGCAACCTTTGCGTGGCGTATTACTTTATCGTTTAGTGTATAACCTGTCTGTACACAATCAAGAACCTTGCCCTTCAACTCCTCGCTCGGTGCCGGAATGATTGCTATTGCCTCGTGGAAATCGGTGTCGAAGTCTGCACCTTCTGTTTCAATCTTCTGTAAGCCGTTTTGCTTGAGGATGCCCACAAATTTGTTGTATATCAGTTCTACACCGGTCATAATCTCTGCGGCACTTTCGTCCTTTGACATATTTGCAAGTGCTCTTTCAAAGTCGTCAAGTACCGGCAGTATGGATTCAATGGCACGCTCACCGCCATTCTTTATCAGTTCAGCCTTTTCCTTTACAGTGCGCTTGCGGTAGTTGTCGAATTCGGCAACCTGACGCAAATATTTATCCTCGAGTGTGACTATTTTCTCATTTGCTTCGTCAAGCTCTTTCTGTAGCTTCTCCTCGGCAGTGAGCTCTACGCTCTCTTGCTCTCCGCACTCTTCCCCGTTGACGTTGTTCTCGTTCTCGTTGACGATATCGTCCAAAATTTCTTTATCTTTTTCGCTCATAGTTCAAATGTTTTCTACTGTTGTTATTAACAAATAGTTTGCCAAAGCGGTTTTGGCAGAGTTTGTGGCAAAGATACCTCTTTTTTACGTGATAATGGGTGTCATAATGGCAGAATTTGAAATTTTTGTCGCACTCACTTCGTCAATTGGCACAGAATGGTTAGTTTTGCAGAACGGAATACCGGGCAGTGGCTCTGTGAAAATCAAATAGTCGCATCCTTGTTTGCAACAGCCGGAACAGGCCTTGTGCAAAATTGAGGAAATTGTGTTTTGTGGCTTGATTTTTCATTTACCGGGCTGTTCTTTTGATTTTCTATGTCAATTTTTTATATGTTGATATATGTGCAAGCGATATTTTTATTTTTAATCCACATAATATCAATGATATATATTATTGATGTTTGGTGTGGCGAACAGTGTTTTGTTGATTGTGATGTTTTAATATTCGCGCTTGATTTGCGGTTTTTTATGAATATTGGAGCGTGCTGTTGTTTAATGGTAAATGATATGGATAAAATATTTGTTATCAATAGTTTGCGGTATTGTGGTTTGACTGAATGTCTAAAGACTGTCAAAAATGGATAAATTTGATGTAATCTCAGGGTTGTATGAACGGAAATTTAAATAAAATTCAGCGCATTGCGTTAGGTAAACTTGGTATTGATGAACTTAATTCAATGCAGAGTGCGGCGGTTGAACACTGTCGCGCAAATAACAGTATGGTGCTATTGTCGCCGACAGGAACAGGAAAGACACTTGCCTTTCTGTTGCCTTTGCTCGAAAGGCTTTCCTTTGACGAAAAGAGCGTGCAGGCGATAGTTGTGCTCCCAACGCGTGAGCTTGCAAAGCAGGTCTTTGAGGTGTGGCGCTCAATGGCAACACCTTATCATATTGCTGCTTTTTATGGTGGCCGTCCGTTGGAACAGGAGATAGCATCGCTCAGCGGTGCTTCGCCGGCGGTCATTGTGGGTACTCCCGGTCGTCTGCTCGACCATCTTGGCCGTTCATCGTTCGCGGTAGACAAATGTTCGTTGCTGGTGATTGATGAATTTGATAAATGCCTTGAAATGGGCTTTCGTGACGAGATGTCCAAACTTGTCGAGGCTCTGCCCAATGCAACATCGCGATTTCTGCTCTCGGCTACCGATGCCGACGAAATTCCGCAGTTTGCCGGTGCCGTAGATGTCGAGAAACTCGATTTTCGTGGTGGTGGTGAACAACCGGCTGTGCGCACCAGCTTCTACACCCTTACAACCACCCCCGATAGACGCTTGGAGAGTCTTGTTTCGTTGCTCTGCTCCTTTGGTGGTGAGCCTGCCATTGTGTTCTGTAATTTCCGCGAAACTGTCGACGAGGTTCAGTCCTGTCTTAAGAAGGCCGGACTTCATTCAATTGGTTATCACGGAGCTATGGAACAAAAAGAGCGCGAGCTGTCGCTCTATCGTTTCACAGCCGGCTGTTCAAATATTCTGGTAAGTACCGACCTTGCTGCGCGCGGACTCGATATAAAGGATGTGCGTCATATAGTGCATTATCAACGCGCACTGTCTGCCGAAATCTTTACTCACCGCAATGGTCGAACAGCACGTTGGGAGTCGGGTGGTAATGTCTATCTCATTGCTTTCGAAAACAAGTCGTTGCCCGATTTTGTTCCCGATGGTCTTGAAGAATTCCTGCTTCCTAAACGCCCGGTGCTGCCTCCTGCGCCCGAATGGACTGTGTTGTATGTGGGTAAGGGCAAGCGCGACAAAATCAGTCGTGGCGACCTCGCCGGTTTCTTCATTAAAATAGGTGGCCTGCGCCCCGATGAGGTGGGTACAATCACGGTGTTCGACAACTATTCCTACGTAGCTGTCAAGCTCAACCGTATGCGTGCTGTGCTCAAGGCTGTCGAGGGCAAGAAGATAAAGGGTATAAAGACGGTGGTGCAGCCTTTGAGAATGAGATAATTCGCATTGTTTTTAGTTATTTTTTTTACCCCTCTGCAGTGAATTATCGTGCTAATCATATAAATATCTGCTACACATAGCATATTTCTTAAAAAACTTTTGCAGATGTTAAAAAAAATGTTTTGCTTTGCACATAAATAAGGTTACGGCTCTTTGCTTTGCCGTAATATAATTAATGTATAAAAGTAAAATTTTTTATGAAAAAGTTTTTCCTTGTAGTGGTGCTTGCATTGACCACATTGACAATCAATGCTCAAGAAAAGATATTCTTGGAATATGGCGCGGCTGAAGAAGAGGTTGAAAAGGTTTACCGTGACAAGAATTTTGCTATTAAATTGGGTGCCGGTATCTCGAATCTTCTTGGAACAGAGGCTTATCCTGCAACGTCATACAAATTTGCATTCTCTTATGATTGGCGTTTGGTGAAGGGACTTTACCTTATCCCCGAGATGGATTTCATTGTAAAAGGTTCTAACCCTTGGAACTGGACAAACACTCTTAATGCTGCTTATCTTCAGATGCCTGTGTGCTTGGCGTGGAAATTTGACCTTCCTAAAGGTATGAAGCTTGGACTAAAAGCCGGTCCTTATGTTGCTGTTGGTTTGTTCGGCAGTGATATTATTTGGGATAGCTGGTATACATCGGATGTCTTTGACTCTAATTTCGGTAGCAGCCGCTTCGATGCCGGTGTGATGGCTGGTGTACATTTCGACTTCTTTGTCTTCACAGTGGGTATGGAGTATAGCCAAGGTCTTATAATGCTCAACAGTGGATATACACCGCTCAATGGATATAATTATGCCGCAGGATTGACATTCGGTGTGCGATTCTGATAAAATAAGCCACAACTCCTTGTCTTGATGCAAGGAGTTGTTGGTTTAATATGACTCCCAGTGAGTAAAAACGGTTGTCAAAGCATAAAAAAGCGTTAATATTTTTATATTGCCCGATTTTTTATATACAATTTTTTGTATATGTGAAAAAATGTATATTTCTTTGCATCGTTCGATTTGATAAACTTAACGACGTTTTTGAACAACTGTTATGTTTGTGATATTGACACGTAATAATTAAAAAAATAGTTATACATTTACTAACTTTAAAAACAAACACATTATGAAAAAGTTTTTTGGAATTTTGTCAGTAGTTGCTGCTCTTTTTGTAGCAAACGGTGCACAGGCACAGGTTACAACTCCAGTTTTTGACAAGGGTGACAACATCATCAGTGCAACTATTGGTTACGGTTGGGGTTTGACTGAGAGATTCGTTTACGAGCGTTGCGTAGCATCTTGGTTCGACGGTCAGTTGTCAGTAGGTGTTGGTGCTGCTCTTAGCAACGCTACTGATTTCGGTACATACTATGTATGGGATGAGATTGGTCTTGGTGCAGTAGCTTCTTGCCACTATCAGTTCATCGACAAGCTTGATACTTATGTACAGGTTGGTCTTGGCTTCGAATTTGGTTATGAGAGCTGGGATTCGGGTAACTCATATCTCCACTATGGTCTTGGCTGGACATCAACAGTTGGTGCAAGATGGTACTTCACTGAGGATCTCGCAGTAAACGGTGAGTTCGGTTGGATTTCTGGTGCATATCTTATGGCCGGTGTAACTTACAAGTTCTAATTGAATCGTAAGATTACTGAATAGCTTGAGAGGCTGCTTTTGCAGCCTCTCTTTTTTTTGTTTTATATGGCGCGTTTTGATATGTTTCACTTTTTTCGTATTTTCGCAGTGTAATAAGGAATCCTTAATTTGATGAAGAAATACAATTTCAATGCCGGGCCATCAATGTTGCCACGTGAAGTGGTGGAGCAGACGGCGGCAGCGGTACTCGATTATAACGCCACTGGCCTGTCGCTTATGGAGCTTAGCCATCGTTCGGCCGAATTCAAACCCATACTCGACGAGGCACGCCGCCTGTTGAAGGAGCTGCTTGATGTGCCTGCCGGCTACGAGATTCTCTTTTTGGGCGGTGGTGCAAGTATGCACTTCTGTATGGTGCCGTACAATTTCCTGAACAAGAAAGGTGCTTATCTGAACACCGGCACCTGGGCCTCAAAGGCAATGAAAGAGGCAAGGCTGTTTGGCGAGGTGGTTGAGGTGGCATCGTCGGCCGACAAGGCTTTTAGTTATATTCCAAGGAGTTTTACCATTCCTGCCGATGCCGATTATCTTCACATTACATCGAACAACACCATATACGGCACGCAGTTGCGACGTGATATTGACGCGCCTGTTCCGCTGATAGCAGATATGTCGTCCGACATCCTTTCGCGCCCGGTGGACGTGGCGAAATACAACTGCATATACGGTGGGGCGCAAAAGAACCTTGCACAGTCGGGGCTTTCGTTCGTGATAGTGAAAGAGGGTGCGCTTGGCAAGGTAGGGCGTGAAATTCCTTCAATCCTCGACTATCGCGTGCACATAGCCAACGGCTCGCTGTTCAACACGCCGCCGACGTTGCCCATATATACTGCGCTGTGTAACCTTCGCTGGGTTAAGGAGCAAGGTGGAGTAAAGGAGATGGAACGTCGCGCGAGGGAGCGTGCGCTTGTGCTGTATGACGAGATTGACAGCAATCCGCTTTTCAACGGTACGGCTGCTGTCAACGACCGGTCATATATGAACATTGACTTTGTTATGGCTCCCGGTTACGAGGAACTCGAAGATGTCTTTGCAGCCTTTGCAGCCGAACGTGGCGTGGTGGCAATAAAAGGACACCGCACTGTGGGCGGTTTCAGGGCATCGTGCTACAATGCAATGCCGTTGGAGGGTGTGCAGGCGCTTGCCGATTGTATGAGGAATTTTAAAAATCACATCTAAAATGCTTGCCGACGATATATACAAGACAATAGAGGAGCAGGGCGAGGCCATATACACCGAGAAACGTAGTAAATTCTTGGCTTTTGCCATTCCTGTCACAACAATTGAGGAGGTGAAAGAGTGGATTGAGGTGTATCAGAAAAAATATTACGATGCACGCCACGTGTGCTATGCCTATCGCCTTGGCGAGCGCGGTGACCAGGAGCGTTCCAACGATAACGGCGAGCCATCGGGCACTGCGGGAAAGCCCATCCTTGGGCAGATACACAGCAAGGAACTGACCAATGTTATTGTTATTGTGGTGCGTTATTTCGGTGGTGTAAAGCTAGGTACGAGTGGCTTGATTGTGGCCTATCGTGCAGCAGCCGCCGAGGCTTTGGAGGCCGTTCCTCACATTGAAAAGACCATAAATGGTGAGATTGTACTAAAATTCTCCTATCCGCTGTTGAACGAGGTACTGCGCATTGTAAAGGAAGAGGAACCCAAGGTGGTTGAGCAGGTGTTTGACAATGACTGCTTGGTGCGCCTGTCTATGAGGCTATCGCGCCTGTCGCGCCTTGTTGAACGTTATGAGAAGCTTGTTATTGCAAGCAAGAATGATTTGAAAATAGAAAAAATATAGGAAGCGACTAAAAAGCAAATCTCTGCGTTACGCTTGCCTTCAAAATCCTCATTTACGCTCAAAAACCGGAGTAATGTACCCCACTCAAGATTTTTTCGACATACTGCAAGCCGTCACCGTTGACTGTAAAGATAACGGTGAGTATTTTACTGTTGCCGATAGGGTGGCGGTAATTGAGCAAATACTTGAAAAATCCGATTATAGACTCATTGCGCGTGAACCGCTTGTGCTGCTCTATGCCAAGCGCCCGTTGCACGAAGGTGACCGCGTGTTGCTTATCTCTTCACACATTGATTGCGTCTATAACCGCTGTTTCTGCACCGATGAGGGCGACTGCCTGCGCGGAACTTTTGATAATAGTTTAACCAATGCTGCCGTGTTGTGGGCAATGATTAATGCTGCTTTGCCCGACAATGTGGTGGTTGCATTCACCGGTAACGAGGAGAGTGACTCTAAAGGTGCTGTACAGGCTGTTGTTGCGCTTGGACAGATGGGGTGCGAGGTGCAGTCTGCGATTGTTCTTGATGTTACCAACGAGGGGTGGAATAGCGGTGCATCCTTTACCTTGGAGAATGACTTGGGGATAGACATTCTCACGGGTTATAACATCATCTCCTCGCTCGAATCCTTCAGCGGCAAGTTTGCCTTCAAGCACAATGCCTTGCCCGACGAATCGTGGGACTATGCCGAGTATGGCATCCCGTCGCTCACGCTCTGCGTGCCCGTTGGCGGTGATTTGCATAGCGATGCCGGTGTCCTGTTGCGCAAGAGTGATGTCGCTCTTTATTGCCGTGCCTTGTCGGTTCTTTCTGCTACTCTTGTTTGAAACCCGATTAAATTATTTAAAAAATTTAAATATATGTATTTGCTATATAAATTATGTATATTTAAGTTTGTTGCTGTCGTTTTTTTTTTTTTATTTTGCATAAAATGTGTGTACTGTACATTTATCATAAATGTGACTTTTATTAACTAACCTAAACCTAATGAAATGAAAAAACTTTTTACTTCTTTGTTTCTGTTGGGAATGATAGTTCCGTTCGGAGCATCAGCGCAGTTTCAGCTAAAAGACGAAACTGCGACTTACCCTGACAATGCACCTATTCCGGTGCATCCGGTACCCAGTGACCGACAGCTCTTGTGGAACGAGACCGAGTTCTATGCATTCTTCCACTATGGCATGAACACCTTTACTGGTTCAGAGTGGGGCTTCGGTAATGAAGCGGAGTCAAGATATGCTCCCAAGGCTATGCCCAATCCCGAACAGTGGGTTACTGCAGTCAAGGCTGCCGGTATGAACGGCGGTATTGCCGTTGTAAAGCACCACGATGGTTTCTGCTTGTGGCCGACAGCTACTACATCACACAGTATCAAAAATGCCGGTAATGAATATGGACGCAGTGCGAACATTCCAAAGCTGTTTGCCGATGCAAGCCGCAAACATAATATGAAGTATGGCTTCTACATCTCTCCATGGGATCGTAACTCGGCACACTACGGAAAAGACTCATACGTTACCGAGGTGTTCCTGAAACAGTGCGAGGAGTTGGCCGAGTATGGTTCGGACCAATTCGAGATGTGGTTCGACGGAGCACGTGGTGGCGACGGCTACTACGGTGGCGAGGGCGGCAACCGCGACATCGACCCCGAAATCTACTATGATGTGCCTAACTTGCGTACACGTGTACACCGCATCGCTCCTAACTGTATCATGTGGGGTGTAGGTGGCGAAGCACGTTGGATTGGTAACGAGTCGGGTTACGCCGGCGAGACAAACTGGGCAATGACCGACTACCTCTCTGAGACTGTCATCCGTGAAGAGGGTGATATTGACGGTTGGTTCTGGAATCCGGGCGAGAGCGATGCCAAGGCAACAAGCGCCGGCTGGTTCTGGCATCAGGGCGAGTCGATGAAGAGCGCCGAGCGTCTTTTCCAGATGTATCTTGAGACCGTAGGCCGCAATGCTACTCTCATTCTCAACTGTCCTCCAAACCAGTATGGTGTTCTCCCCGACAATACTGTGAATGAGTTGACTAAATTGGGCAAGATGCTGCATGAGCGTCTGGCTGTTCCTGTGTATGGCCTTGACGAGAGCACTGCTGCTACCGATTTTGCCAAGAGCGCAAAGATTGAGGTCAGCGAGACTCGTACAGGTGGAAAATATGAGGCTGCCAATCTTACCGATGGCAACAAGGAGACATATTGGGGTACAAACGACGATAACCTCACAGCAACCATAACACTCTCATGGGATACCCCACAGGTAATACGTTACCTTGTTATGCAGGAGCCTGTTTTCTTGGGTCAGCGCATAAAGGATTTCAAGATTGAGTACAGTGCCGACGGTGCATCATGGACCGAGCTCTGTCCTGCAATGCAGACAACAACAGTGGGTTACAAGCGTATTATTCCATTGAACGGAAAGACAAGTGAAAGCTATGGCAACGGTTACAATGCAAAGAAACTGCGCATAACAATTCTCGATAGCCGTGCTTGCCCATTGCTCTCAAATTTGAACGTATATTAATAAACATCGACACGATTATAAAAAAGAAAACTTATGAAAAAGAATATATTATTTTCAGCAGCGTTGATGTTTTTTAGCCTTGCATCTTCAGCGCAGACAACGATAACATTCGACAGCGAGGATTATAAATCCATAACTGTCTATGACAAATGGGAAAAGAGCCCATTCCGTACCGGTGCCCTAAGTGGAAATGCCGGAGTAACCGAGAATCCCGATGTGGAGGTGGACGAAGTGATTGGAGTGGCTCCAAATTCAACAGGTAAGGTTCTTGCTCTGCAGCGTAGCCGTTTCGGCAGCAACACCTTTGGTGTCAGGATAAACCTCAAGGAGCCTATCCGCATGACAAAGCAGTTGCAGTATATCCATATTATGACTCACCTCAAGGAGAAACCTGCCGACAGCCGCCTCATGGTCATCGGTCTTGGTAAACGAGTTGAGGATAGCTGGAACTGGCAGACTGGTGAAGAGGAACAGTTCTGGGCTGTTACTAATGTTGATGTCGCTCCCAAGGATGGCTGGCAGGATGTAGTTGTCAGCTTCAAGGGTTTCTCATATTCAAAGGAGGAGAATGCTGCTAGCGGTATCGATATCTACTCATTGGTTATCGTTCCCGATGTACGCTCACCACATGCCGACAAGGCCGACTGGGTTGCATATTTCGATGAGATTGTCATCGACAACAACCCCGACAAGCGTTTCTCAACCGACAAGTATGCCCTTACCTATGATAAGGATGCAACAATGACCCGCAATGATCGTTCTCTCAACAGTGTAAGTCTCGTTTCGTCGGGTACTACATATACCTCGACAACTGCAAGCAAAAAGGTTTATACAGACAATACTCTTGTCAGCGTCTTCTCGGCAAAGGCCGGTACTACGGTACAGCCCAAGTTTAACTACACAGGCTCTTGGATGAGTGCCTATGTATATGTCGACTGGAACAATAACGGTAAATTCGAGTACACTGTAAACAGCAACGGTACACCTGCCGAGGGTAGTGAGATTGTAAGCTACAGCGCGGCTATGATTGGTGAAACCTGGTACAAGAGCGACGGTACAACAACTAGCAACGGTAACACAATCGCCAGTGGTGTGCCTTCATTCACTATCCCTGCAGGAACTCCTGCCGGCCTCTACCGCATGCGTTACAAGGTCGACTGGAACAGCATCGACCCGGCTGGAAGCACAACAATCATCTCTGATGGTGGCGGATATGTGGACTTGATGCTCGATGTACATGGCGACAAGGTGTCAGTGAGTGCTTCGCAGCTCAATGGTGATATTGTTTTGGCTGCCGATGAGAGCGCATTGCAGGGCTATATGACCAATTATGCTCAGCCTTTGACAGTTAAGGATATCCCGGCTCCCGGATTCATCCAGAATGGATTCGACCTCAAGTATGGCTATTATGTAAATGCTATTGAGCAGCTCGATGAGAACGGCAACCCCAACTGGATTATGGTCAATGTTCCGCAGAGTGCTATTGCTGCCGATGGTACATACACTATCCCGGCCGAGTATATTCGCGGTGGCCAGGTGAGCATCAAGGGCGATATGCAGCAGGCCTATGCCTACACTATCAGCGTTACAGGTGCCGATGGTGGTATCGTGTATGGCGGTAAGGAGTACAAGGATGGCGAGATAATCTATGTAAGCCAGTTCTTCACTGCCGAGGATGTTGTTGCGGTAAATGTAGATGGCTATACTGCCACAATCTCATTGGATGCTCAAAGCAAGACAATTAAGGTTGAATATAACAAGATTCAGGAGTATGTTCAGATAAACTCGCTCAGTGAATTGAAGAACGATGCAGCCTATCACATCAAGGCCAAGACTGGCGAGGGCTATCTTGTATGGAATACTACAGTTACCGATACTTACCTCAGTTTGCGTGGTGTGACAACACACTCTTACAACAATCTCCCATCTAACCAGTCAGTTGCACAGATATATCAGTCTGCAGTTGACCCTTTTGATATGACTGCCGTGTGGCAAATTATCCAGGAGAATGGTAAATATTATCTCTTTCAGCCTGCAAAGCAGGAGTATGTCACACGCGTAGACCGCGACTATAAGTTCACTGCCGAAAAGGTAGCTCTGGATAATATCCGCGACAACGGTGATGGCACCTTCAGCTTTCATGCCGGTGGCAACTATAGTGAGGGTTCAACATTTTTTGCCTGTATTGTAACAGGCGAGGCTTTGACGCCTGTACGCAACTGGACATGGGACGACCACGGCTCGGTAATGTATATTGTGGAGAATCCCAATATCAGTTTTGGCGAAACAGCTATAGAAGATGTTGTTGTCGAAGATGATAACGCATGCAAGGGTATATACAATCTGCATGGTCAGAAACTTGATAGACTTCCAGATTCGGGAATCGTTATCGTGGATGGACGTAAGTACCTGGTAAAGTGAATTTGGTAAAAATTCAATATGCAGTGCGGCCGGTTTTCCGGCCGCACTTTTTTATGTAATAACGCGCGCATAAAATGCTGTAAATCGTTTAAAATTATCAAAATTTTTATTTACTTTGCAAATTGAGCGATAGTGTGGTTTGTATATCCTGCTACGCATTTTGTATTGACTATGATTTTTATTAACTGACCAAAACCTAATGAAATGAAAAAACTTTTTACTTCTTTGTTTCTGTTGGGTATGATAGCTCCATTCGGAGCGTCGGCGCAGCTACAGCTTAAGTCTGAAGCTCCTGCAAACCCCGACAATGAGCCTATTGAAGTGCATCCGGTGCCACATCCTCGTCAGTTGAAGTGGCAGGAGACTGAGTTCTATGCATTCTACCACTATGGTATGAATACTTACACCGGCCTTGAGTGGGGTAACGGTGATGAGGACCCTGCACGCTTTGCCCCAACCGCGGCGCCTAACCCACGCCAGTGGCTCGAGGTTGCCAAGGCTGCCGGTATGCGCGGTGGTATTGCTGTCGTAAAGCACCACGACGGTTTCTGCCAGTGGCCAACATCAACTACAACACACAATGTGACCAATTCGGGTAACAGCTATGGCCGCAACACTAATATTCCACGCGACTTTGCAGCTGCTGCAAAAGACTTGGGAATGAAGTATGGTTTCTATGTATCTCCCTGGGACCGCAACAGTTATTACTACGGAACAGACAAGTATGTTAAGGATGTGTTCCTCAAACAGTGTGCCGAGCTTGCTGAGTATGGTACAGACCAGTTCGAGATGTGGTTCGACGGTGCAAACGGCGGTAGCGGTTACTATGGTGGCCGCAATACAACAGTGAGCGTTGACCGCGCTACATACTACGATGTTCCAAACCTCCGCGACAGTATCCACAAGGTATGTCCCGACTGCGTTATGTGGGGTGTAGGTGGCGAGGCCCGCTGGATTGGTAACGAGGCCGGTTGGGCAGGCGAAACAAACTGGTCGCCCGAGAACCGTGACTATGCAGGCGAGAACAACGGTATGTACGGAACAGAGACCGGTTGGTTCTGGCTCCCCGGCGAGAGCGATGCCAAGGCTACCAACAAAGGTTGGTTCTACCACGATGGCGAGAGCCCACTCACTCCCGAGCGTCTTTTCCAGATGTATCTTGAGACAGTAGGCCGCAATGCGACACTCATCCTCAATATTCCTCCCAACAAGGCCGGTGTGTTGCCGACAGCTTCTGTCAATGCGCTCACAGGTATGGGCGACCTCATCCGTGCACGTCTTACAAACGACTTCGCAAAGAGTGCAAAGGTTACAGTGAGCGAGACACGCGAGGCCGGTGCTAACCGCAACTACTCTGCCGCTAATATGACCGATGGCAACAAGAATACCTACTGGGCTACAAACGACGGTACAACAGAGGCTACTATCACACTTATGTGGGATACTGCCAAGACAATCCGTTATGTAGAACTGATGGAGTACATTGCCAAAGGACAGCGCGTAAAGAAGTTCCACATTGAAACAACACAGGACGGTGTGAACTGGACACGCCGTGCAACAGGTGTACAGACAACTACCGTCGGTTACAAGCGCATTATTCCGCTTAACAGCAACACTGCAAACAGCTATGGCACCGGCTATGATGTCATGGGTGTACGCATCACAATCGAGGACAGCCGCGCTTGTCCGCTAATCAGTAAAGTAAGCGTTTATTAATATTTTAATCTTTGGAATTATGAAATTGAAGAACATATTTGCGCTTGCTGCTTTGGCATTCCCAATGTTCGCTTCGGCGCAGACAGAGATAACATTCGACACACAGGACTACAAGTCTGTAGGTGTCTATGATACATGGGAGGCTTCTCCCTTCCGCACAGGTGTCCTCAAGGGTAACTATGCGGTTATCGATAACCACTTGACCTATGTCGATGACCAGTTGGGCGTTGCTCCCAACCCATCGTCAAAGATACTTGCCATCCAGCGATCACGCTTCGGTTCAAACACCTTTGGTGTCCGCGTTGACCTGAACGAGACATTCGAGCTCACTCCAACCACAAAATACATCCATGTGAAGGTGTATCGTCCATACGGTGGCCGCGTGATGGTTGTGGGCTTGGGTAAGCGCACCGAGCGCAAGGACCAGTCGCCCGAGACCGAGCAATTCTGGGCAATGTCAACAATGAACATCGGTGCCGACAAATGGCAGGACGTTGTTCTCCCAATCAAGGGTAACGGTGGCATTGATATATACAGCCTTGTTGTTGTGCCCGATTGCGAGTCGCCACACAATTACACCGAGGATGCCATCTGCTATGTCGATGACATCAAGGTAAACAACGACCCGATGTCGGAGTTCGTCTATGGCTACTATCAGGTCGCTTTCGGTCAGGACCAGCTTTATACACGCAACGACCGTTTCCTCTCCGGTATCAAGTTGCAGGCTAACGGAGGTACAACACAGGTTGTGAACTCTCCAACATCGCCAAAGACTGTGTATGTGAACCAGACAAGCAACCAGTTCTTTGCAAAGCCGGGTGAGACACTCACAGCAAGTGTTGCCTACACCGGTAGCTGGATGCACGGATATGCATATATCGATTTTGCAAACGACGGTAAGTTCCAGGCTACAGTGAACGACAACCTGAGCATTGCCCAGGGCAGTGACCTTGTTACGTTCTCGTTCTATGGCGGTGCCGACAATGACAACGGCGTGAACAGTGCCGGTGCATCAATCAGCGGCAACAACCGCAACACACTTGCAATGCCTTCGTTCACACTGCCGGCAGATATGGCTCACGGTGTATATCGTATGCGTTACAAGGTTGACTGGAACTCTGTTGACCCTGCGGGTTGCATTGACCAGTCAAACTCAATCCTCAACAACGGTGGTGGTATCATCGACATCATGCTCAATGTACATGGCGATTATGCTTATGTAAACGATGCAAACCGTAACGGTAAGGTTGTGGCAGCAGAGAACGGTGCCGACCTTGTTACATACAAGACTCCATTCGGTCAGGCGTTCAAAATCAAGATGGTTCCCGAGAATGGCTTTGAGTACAAGGGCGCAATCATCAAGTACGGTTACAACCTCAGCGGCGACAGCATTGTACACGACAATGTACAGTGGCAGAAAGTTTTCTTCGAGCGCCAGCAGTTCGATGGCGAGGATTGCATTGTAATCCCGGCAGAGTATATGTGTGGCGATGTTGAGGTCGAGGGTCTCTTCATTGAGAAGGGTACATATGTTGAGCCTCAAAAGCCTACACGTTACGAGACTACAAAGGTTGTGAACGGTGAGTTTTCAGGCCGAATTCCCTGGTACACAATTCAGATTGGACAGCAGGGCTATGTCCTCGCCGACAACGGCAATGCAAGCTACATTGCACTGGACAACACCGAGCTCAACACCGAGAACCCTGCACAGCTTTGGTGCTTCACCGGTAACGAGGAGGATGGCTATCACATCTACAACAAGCAGGCCGGTGCGACAAAGGTACTCGCTGCGCCCACAACTATGAGCGGTACAACCGGTGCCGGTTCACATCCAGTGCTCAAGGAGAAAGATAATCTCCCTGCCGGTTACACAGCAGTATGGCGTTTTATGGATTCACGCGACCTTGGTTCAACCGATGTTGCATACGCATATATGTACGAGGACGGTTATATATCTAATAAGGTAAACAACCGCGATAACAAACTTGCTTTTTGGACAGGTGGCCAGGATGCCGGTTCTACTTTGCGAATTCTTTTTGTCGAGACTACAACAAGCATCGATGAACTGAATGTAGAGAAAGGCGTAAATGCTGTCTATGACCTCCAGGGTCGCCGTATGGCTGAGACCGAGAAAGGCATCTACATCGTTGATGGTGAGAAGGTACTTGTAAAGTGAAATTTCTCTTGAATTAGATACAGTCAGTCGGCAGCATTTGATGTTGCCGACTGTTTTTTATGCAAATATTCTGTAATAATTTTGTAATGCTATTTTCTTTTGTTTAAATTTGCCTGAAATAGAAAAATACTAACTTTTAAAATATTACTCCAATGAACACAATTGTTTCTCAGTTCAACATTCAAGGCAATGTTGTAGAGGTTGCTCCTTTGGGCAATGGTCTTATCAACACTACATACCGTGTAAAGACCGAGGGTACAGCTCCCGATTATGTATTGCAGCACGTAAACAACGCTATCTTCCCCGATGTAGATATGCTCATGAACAACATCGTTGCAGTTACAGAGCACATCCATGGCAAGCTCGTTGCTGCCGGTGCAACAGATATTGAGCGCAAGGTGCTCAAGTTCGTTCCAACAAAGGACGGTAAGTACTACCACTTCGATGGCGAGAAATACTGGCGTGTAATGGAGTTCATCCCCGATACAGTGGGTATGACAGCTGTAACACCTGAGACATCATACATCGTAGGTGAGACATTCGGTAACTTCCAGGCTATGCTTGCCGATATTCCAGCCGAGCTTGGCGAGACAATCAAGGATTTCCACAATATGGAGTTCCGTTTGCGTCAGTTGCGCGAGGCTGTTGCCGAGAACAAGGCCGGCCGTCTTGCCGAGGTACAGTGGCTCGTTGACGAGCTCGAGGCTCGTGCCGAGGAGATGTGCAAGGGTGAGCGTCTGCACCGTGAGGGTAAGCTCGCAAAGCGCATCTGCCACTGCGATACAAAGGTTGACAATATTCTCTTCGACAAGGACGGTAATGTACTTTGCGTAATTGACCTTGACACTGTGATGCCAAACTTCATCTTCTCGGACTTCGGTGACTACTTGCGTTCAGCAGCCAACACCGGTAAGGAGGATGACCAGAACCTTGACAACGTGAACTTCAATATGGAAATCTTCAAGTCATTCACAAAGGGTTACTTGAAGTCGGCTGCTTCGTTCATCACTCCTCTCGAGGTTGAGAACTTGCCTTACGCAGCTGCTTTGTTCCCATATATGCAGACTGTACGTTTCTTGGCCGACTACATCAACGGCGATACATATTACAAGATTCAGTATCCCGAGCACAACCTCGTTCGCTCAAAGGCTCAGTTCAAGCTGTTGCAGAGCGTTGAGGCACACCAGGCCGAGATGCAGGCATTCATTGCTGAGATTGTAAAGTAATAGAATTGCTTGAATAACTAATATTTTAGGTCAGCACTTCACAGGTGCTGACCTAAAATTGTTTTATACACCTTGTCATCCTGAGCGTAGCGAAGAATAGTTCACTAGAAAAAAGGTGTGGGTAAATCTATAATTTTAGGCAGTAGATTTTACCATTAATCAGTTGTCTAACATTCTTCTTGTTGTCATTCTATCTTGTCCTTTTTGAAAAAAGGACGAAAAACTAGGCACACGGGAAAAATCTTCGCAAGCGCCCTTTGTTCACGCCGCATACTGCGAGCCCTCAGTCAGGCGCTTACTCGTCTCTCCAGGCTTTCGCTTGTTTTCAGGGTGCTGCGGAACTCACTCCACGCGGCTATTTAAGATAATATATACCCGCGTTACGTTCAAACAGCCTCGCACAATGGCCTGAAAACAAGCGGCCTTGCGTTGGATTTTTCAACGGTGCCGT
>JAGCMB010000068.1 GCA_017646665.1 Bacteroidaceae bacterium | reverse complement strand
GTTGACGGTCCTTCTAAGAAAGACTGGAGAGGTGGTCGTGGTATCCTCGAGAACATCATCCCATCTTCAACAGGTGCTGCTAAGGCTGTAGGTAAGGTTCTTCCTGTTCTCAACGGTAAGCTTACTGGTATGGCATTCCGCGTTCCAACTTCTGACGTTTCAGTTGTTGACCTTACAGTAGTATTGGAGAAGGAGGCTACAATGGCTGAGATTTGCGCTGCTATGAAGGAGGCTTCTGAGAACGAGTTGAAGGGTATCCTCGGCTACACAGAAGATGCAGTTGTTTCTACTGACTTCCGTGGTTGCGCTAACACTTCAATCTTCGACGCAAAGGCAGGTATTTCTCTCGATGCTAACTTCGCTAAGGTTGTATCTTGGTACGACAACGAGTGGGGTTACTCAAACAAGGTTTGTGAAATGGCTCGCGTAATCGCTGCTAAGTAATTAAGCAAACAAATACCTAAAAATGAAGGGGCTTCACGGTTGTGAGGCCCCTTTTCTTGTGTTTTGGCGTTCTGTTTAAAAAATACACCACCATATTTTTTTATCATAACGGATTTCATTATCTTTATCACAAATAATACCTTATTATATAATATTACTAACCATAAATATTCGTTATGAGAAAAACACTTTTATTTATGTTGCTTGCTGTTGCAATGTTGCTTGGCAGTTGCGCGCGACAGAAGCATACATTTGAGGTGAAGGACGGCAAATTCCTTTACGACGGCGAGAAGGTACAGCTCATCTGTGGCGAAATGCATTATCCGCGTATTCCGGTTGAGTATTGGCGCGACCGTATGCAAAGGGCAAAAGCTATGGGCTTGAATACTATTTCGGCATACGTCTTTTGGGCTGTTCACGAGCCACAACCAGGTGAGTTCAATTTCGAAGGTCAGGCCGACATTGCACGTTTTGTTGAGATTGCTGCCGAAGAGGGACTTTTTGTACTTCTGCGTCCCGGTCCATACGTGTGTGCCGAGTTCGATTTTGGAGGTTACCCTTATTGGTTGCAGAACGACTCTTCACTAGTTTGGCGCAGCGACAACCCAGCATTCCTTGCTGCTTGTGAACGCTATCTGAACGCGCTGGGCGAGCAACTTGCACCACACACTGTTACCAATGGCGGTAATATCATTATGGTGCAGGTCGAGAACGAATATGGTTCATACAGTAACGACAAGGTCTACCTTGGCAAGATGGCCGAACTCATAAAGAATGCCGGATTCAATGTTCCTTTGATGACCTGCGACGGCTCCGGACAAATGCCAAACGGTTATATACCCGGTATATTGCCAACAGTGAACGGAGCAGTGGGCGACGATATTATGCGCTCAATTGACCGTTATTGGCCCGGTGGCCCATACTTCGTTGCAGAATTCTATCCAGCTTGGTTCGACGTTTGGGGATTGCCACACTCGGCTGTTAACTATGAGCGCCCTGCAGAACAACTTGATTGGATGTTAAAACACGATGTTTCTGTGAGCATATATATGTTCCACGGCGGAACAAACTTCCACTATACCAATGGAGCAAACACTAATAACGGTTCATACGAGCCACAGCCAACAAGCTACGACTATGACGCTCCGCTTGGAGAGTATGGAAATGCCTATCCAAAGTATCACGCCTTCCGCGAGGTGATACAGAGAAATCTCCCCGAAGGCAAGGTGCTGCCTCCTGTTCCGGCCGACAACCCGACAACGACATTTGCTCCTGTTGAACTCACCGAATGGGCACCATTGTCAATAGCATACAGCAAGAGGGTTGAGGCCGAGCAACCACTGACATTTGAGGCAATGAAGCAGGACTATGGCTATATTCACTACCAGACTACAGTAGCAACCCCCGACAGTGGCAAGCTAGTGCTCGAGGAATTGCGCGACTATGCCGTTGTAATCCTCAATGGCAAGGTTGTGGGCAGCATTGACCGCCGTTTCCACCAGAACAGTATAGCACTTAATATCACAGAGCCCAATTCAGTCCTTGAAATTCTTGTTGAGAACGGTGGCCGTGTGAACTATGGCAAGGATTTGGTAAATAACCTCAAAGGTATTACAAAGCGCGTAACCCTCAATGGAAAGGAACTTACAGGATGGACAACAACATCGCTTCCATTGCACCGCACCGATGTAACCTCTTTCCGTTTCCCAAAAATACGTTACGAGGGTAACCTCCCGGGCTTCTATCGTGGAACATTCACAATAGACAAGGTTGGTGATACATTCGTTGATATGACAGGTTGGGGCAAGGGTGCCGTTTGGGTAAACGGCAAGTCGCTCGGCAAGTTCTGGGGCATTGGGCCACAGCAGACAATGTATCTGCCGGCTCCTTGGCTCAAAGAGGGTGAAAACGAGATTGTTGTCTTTGAAATGGAGTACACCGGCAAGCGCACACTCTGTGGCGTTGACAAACCAATACTCAACGTGCTTGGCCCCGACAAAAACGCCTTCAAGACTTCACGTGACTATAACCGCGTGCCCATTCTCGACGAGTATGACGGCATCTTCAAAGGCACAGTGGAGCACAAGACAGGCTGGCAGGAGTTTACCTTCGACGGCATAAAGACACTGCGCCACCTGTGCATCGATGTGCAGAGCACATACGATGGCAAGCACTCATGCATCTGCGAGATTGAACTCATTGACGAGAGCGGCAACATTATAAACAAGGACAAGTGGAACGTGGTATTCACCAACACCGAAGCACTTGGCGAGGGCGTGGCTGATGATATGATTGACGGCGACGAAAAGACCTATTGGCACTCCGCTTGGCGCAAGGATGTTAAGCCATTGCCACACCAGGTAATCATTGACCTTGGCAATATACGCACTGTGAAGGGATTCCGCATCCTTACACGCGATGTCAATCTCCCCGGTTGCATCAAGGACTTCCGCCTCTATGGCCGTCCACAATTCTTCCTGTACGAATAATATAATCGTATGAACCGATATAAAATAGGTATGTGGCGCGCCACATACCTATTTTATATTATCTATGTTTGGCGTTCGTCACTTTTTGACTATATTAGCGCATCTATTCAAGAATCTACTATGAAAAAATACATTGAAATAGAGAGCTACGATGCTCTGTTGCCATTGCTTGTTCCGGGGGCGGTGCTGCGGCACTATGCTTTCCAGAATATTGAGTTCGGGCGCAATGCGGTGCAGTGCCGTTTTGAGGATTGTATTTTCTTTGGTTGCTCGATGCCCGATGTTATGCGTGCGGAGCTTGCGCCCGATTGTTGTGTGTTGCCACAGTTGCCTGTGCCGTTCAATCCCTTCCCGGCGCAGTTGTACACTCCGGCAATACTTTATGCGGGGTATGATTTTCGTAACTCCGAAACCTTTGAGCAGTGCTATGATACCCGCATATACAGGCATTATATGACTCACGGCAAGCAGGCGGCCGATATTGCCGAGACGCTTGCGCGTTCGTTGCACGACCATTCCGTGAGCGACGCCCTGCACGATTTCCTCTCGCTGTATGATGAACGCAGGGTGGTGGCCGTAATGGGCGGACACGCTCTGTTGCGTACTGATGAAAACTATCGCAAAGTGGTGCTTATAGCAAAGCATCTTGCCGAACAGGGATGTCTGCTTGTAACCGGTGGAGGCCCTGGTGCAATGGAGGCTGCGCATCTGGGCGTGTGGCTTGCCGGCCGCAATGATTCTGTAATAGATGATGCTTTGATGTTGCTTGCCCAAGCTCCTTCGTACAAGGATGATTGTTGGCTATCCTCGGCATTTGCTCTTATGGATAAGTTACCCCGTGTGAACGAGTGTTGCAGCATTGGAATACCGACGTGGTTCTATGGGCACGAACCGGCAACGCCTTTTGCAACTCACATTGCAAAGTATTTTGATAACAGTATACGCGAGGATGGCTTGCTGGCTATAGCAAAGGGTGGTGTAATCTATTCCCCTGGCAGCGCAGGGACAATGCAAGAGATTTTTCAGGATGCTGCACAGAATCACTATCGTACATTCGGTTACGAGAGTCCAATGGTTTTCCTCGACAGCGAATATTGGTGTGAAAAATTTCCTGTATACACGTTGTTGCAAGGTTTGCAGCAGAGTGGTGGGTATAAAAATCTTCAGCTCTCTTTGGCCGACACTCCGGCCGATGCCGAGCGCGCAATAATGAAGTTCGTTGAGGGTAAATAAACAAAAAGAGCAGTGCCACGGCACTGCTCTTTTTGTTATGTATGTTCTTTGTCAATTACTTTACAAGAACCTTATTGCCGTCTACAATGTAAATACCGGCAGTGGGGTTTTCAACTCGGCGGCCGCTAAGGTCAAAAATTCCTTTCACATTTCCGCTTTCATCTTTCACCTCGGTAATGCCTGTTTCTATCTGGACATTGCTCTTCTCAAATGTCCAAACGCTACCACCCCAAGTATAGGGCTTTGTGAGTACATAACTCCATGCGCTTGGGTTGATGTACCATGCCGATGAACCGTTGGCACTGACAATACCTATACCCTTGTTGCCTTGGTCGGTTGTGGTTTCAACAAGTGCCCAATCGTAGTCCTGACCCACATATACAGTCTGGTCGTCGGCAGCGCTGTTGATGTATGCAGCTTCGCCGTTTGCCTTGTTGTAGATGCGTACTGTGCCGTCTACATTCTTTGTGAAACTCCAAAGGAAATCGTCGGCTGTGCCTTTTGACTTTGGCTCAACCTTTCTTGTGCTGCGGTTCAATGCTGCATACTTGTCTGTGAAGTATCCGTTGCGGATGTAGTAGTATGCACCAAAGTCAAGAGCATCGGCCATTGATGTGCGTGGCATCATCTGGAACTGGTGATAGAGAGCAACGTATGCGTTGTACTGCTCCTCGGTAACACCGCCGTCGGCAACAGCCTGGCTTGCAGGGTTGATGACGCTGTTCTGCAAATACTCAAGAGCCTCCTGGCTTGGCTGGCCAATCTCGCCCGGCTTTGTTGTGATGATGATGAGTTCGCACTTCTTTACAAGACCTGCCAACTGTGCGGTGAAGTCGCTCACTTCAACAATTTTCCAAGTTCCGTTGTAGCAGAGTGCTGCATCGTCCTTAGCATATACGTCGCCACTAATCTGTGCGCTCAAACGCTTAACATTGCCTGTAACTGATGCACTGTAACCGCTTACTGCAGAGATTGTCACAACACCGGGGATATATGTGAAGTCGCCTGTTGCAACAGTTGCCTTGTCTATTCTTACCGCTGTACCGCCATTCTCAACCATTGAAACCTTCTGGTTGTAGCCTGGCATCTGCAATACGTTGCCGTTGTAGAGGTTCTTCATAACATAACCACCGTCGGTTGCAACGAACTGCCACAACTCCTCGGGCTCGGTCTGTGGGGTGTAGTGGAAACGTACACCGTTGTTCTTCATGTACATTGTTGAACCTTCGTACTGCTGACGGAAGTATGTACAAGCCGAAACAATCTGATAGGTCTTGCCCTCAACAGGCTGTGTGATTGCTGCATTCTTGTAGTTTGCAATAGCCTGCTGGAGTGCAGTTGTGTTGTCACCATCGAGTGCCGCCTGCAATGCGTCGTAAACCTCGGCAGCAGGGTAGCCCACGCCACCGCGGATGCTCTTTGCAAGAATGTCCTCGGCCTCCATCACTGCGCTCTCCTCGGCTGTATATTCTGTTGGCTCAATGAAGTATTTTGCGTATGTATAGTCGAGGTAGTCGAGAATCTCGTCATGGCTCTGCAAGCGATGGTAGAACGATGTCCAGTTCTTCTTGTTGTTTGGCAACCAACCAATCTCGGCAAGCGCGAACATACGTGGGAGCAACTGGTATTCAACCTCGTCAATGTCGTTTGTTGTCTCGGTCCACATATTGCCCTGTACACCAATAGCAAATTCCTCCTTGCCGCCAAGTGCACCAAGTGGGTTAAGGCTATAGATTTCGTCGAGTGTGTTCACACCCCAACCGCCGTTGTATGGCTCATCGACGGGGCGTTGGTTGTCATTGGCCTGCGGGAAGTCGAGATAGAGGTGGCTGTAAGGGCATATAATAGATTTCATACCTCTTTCTGCTGCATTCTTCTCCTTGTTGCCAAGATTCCAAGCCATAATGACAGGCTTTGTCTTGTTGTTGTCGTTCCAGTTGGCAAGCAACTCGTCCCAAACAATGATGTCCTTGTTATAGTTTTCCTTGAGGAAGATACCGAGTTCCTCAACCAACCAAGACTGCAACTGGTGCACGCCTGCGAGGCCAAGCTTCTGTACAAGTGCAAGGCACTGCTGGTTGTTTGCCCACTGCTCTGTAGGACACTCGTCGCCACCGATGTGAACATAATCGTATGGGAATGTCTCGGCAATGTGTCCAAGCACGCACTTGAGGAATGTGATAACCTCTTCGTTACCGATGTTCAATACATCGTGTGAGATACCGCCGTCAACGCGAACCTCGTACTGCTTTGTGGGGTCGCAGCTAAACTCTGGGTATGATGCTACTGCAGCAACCATGTGACCGGGGAGGTCAATCTCGGGGATAATCTCAATGTTGCGTGCCTTTGCATAGTCAACAATCTCTTTCAGGTCGTTGAGTGTGTAGTACATTCCACGGCCATACTCTGTGTCGTCGTAGAAATTCTGTCCGTCGGCGTTGCTGAACGATGCCTTACGGATAGCACCAATCTCTGTCAACTTTGGATATTCCGGGATTTCCACGCGCCAGCCCTGGTCGTCGGTGAGGTGCCAGTGGAAGCGGTTCATCTTGTAGAGAACCATAATGTCGAGCACTTTCTTTACCTCGTCCTTATTGAAGAAGTGACGTGCAATGTCGAGCATATAACCACGGTGTCCCAACAACGGCTTGTCGTTGATTTCAATAGCAGGAACGGTCCATTCTACATCATTCTGACGCTCGCTTGCGAAGAACTCGCGTGGGAGCAACTGCATGAGTGTCTGCAAACCGTAGAGGTGACCACCGAACTCCGATGCCTTGATTACAATCTGTTTCTCGCTTGTTGTCAAAGTGTAACCTTCGGCGGGTAGGGTTGCGTCTGTTCCGAACCATATCTCACCGTCGGCAGCGGTCGCGCCAGCCTCTTTTACCTCAAGGCTTATGCCTGCCGATGTGTTCAACTGTGCTGCGAATGCCTCAACATGCTCCTTCAACTGTTCACCCTTGTAGGCAATGGCTGTGAACTTGGTGAAGTCAATTGTTCCTTCTCCAACAGTCATGTTCAATGGCTGTGGGATGATAGAAATCTTGCCGATGTTCTCAAAGACAGTTGTTTCCACGAACTCTACAGGGTTGTTCTGGTCGCTCTTGTCCCAAAGACCGACACCGCGGTTCTCTGCAGGACCACCCCAAAGGTTCATTGATACGTTTGTGTTGCCTTTTGGCTGAATCTCATAGCCACCGCTGTAGCTGCCGTTACTTGTGGCATTGATGAAGAACTTGCTCACACCGCTTGCGTTGGTGTTTGCATATACCATCTGGTTCTTTGCAGCGGAATTCACATAAAGTGTGTAGCCCTTCTTGTTTGTGAAGGTGTAACCGCTTGTTGCATCACCGGTAATCTTCCACAATTGTGCATCGCTGCCCAATGCTGCCGATGTGGTGATTTGTGCACCGGAGTTCTCGGCTGTGATAGCATTGCCTCCGTTCATGAACTGTATGAGATACCACTTTGTGTTCTCATCGGTGCTTATGGCAGGAAATCCTTGTGCAAGGATACCCGAAATTCCCATAAACAACCCTAAAAGGAATAGAATTGATTTTTTCATAGATTTATAATTAGTTATATAATTCTCGTATTTACAAAGATAGTTTAAATTTTCCAAAAATGTGTTTTTACCTTATTAAATAATAATCATAAATGTCGCGTATTTTCTGATGTCGTTAGCGGATTGCTGACTTTTTCTTTGTTCACAGATGGTTAATGTAAAAATAATTTACTAACATATTGCATCAATCCTGTTGGTGAAATGCGTTTTTTTTCTTACTTTCGCATCAAACTACCGATAAATGAAAAAATCTATATCTAAGCTGCTCATTCTGTTAATGCTATCCATCGTTCTTATGTCGCTTTCGTGTAGCAATAAAGAGCAGGGGAGTGAGCCTGCTGTCGAACAGCAAGAATCTGTCGTTCCACGTAAACCTAATAAAATACTCTATTTGAATGCAAACAGGCTGTTCCGTGACGACAACGACACCCATCTGTCGGCAGCAGTAAAGATTGGCATCAAACCGCTCTCTTCTCGCGATGGAATAAAGAATGCATCACGAGAATTACAGCCTGTGGGTGGTGCAATGCGCTTTGGTGAGTCGTATGTGGTTGACAAACTCACACACTCCAGCCCTTTTCTTGTACCCGAGGCAGCGCAATTGTTACAGGATATCGGTACGGCTTTCCACGATTCGTTGCGCAACAAGCATCTGCCGGCATACAGCATAATTGTAACATCCGTACTCAGAACCGATGCCGATGTGAAAAAGTTGTCACGTAGTAATGTAAATGCTTCAAAACGCTCGGTGCATTGTTACGGAACAACATTTGATATCACCTATAATCGTTTTGCGAAGCACGATGACGAGAGTGTCGATGCTCGTGCTGTAGACCTTAAGGCAATACTCACCGAGGTACTCCGTGATTTGAGGGCACAAGGTCGTTGCTATGTAAAATATGAGGTCAAGCAAGCCTGTTTCCACATTACAACAAGAAAATGAAATCAGTAAGAGTGCAGAAGGGCTGTGCTTGCAATTGAAAAGTTTAAATTAGAGTCACATTACAGCACTCGGTCTTCCGCTGGCGGAAGACCGAGTGCTGTAATTCATTTATTGTTAATTAAATAATTCGTCCCGTTGAAGGTATGCTATAATATCCCCTCGGTTCACGTGCTCGCCCTGTTTTGCGCATATTTCAACTACGCGGCCACCGAGTCCTGTAGCTATAGGCAGTAATTCGCCCCACGGTGTAATAATTGTACAGAACAATTCGTCGGCATTGTAACGGCGTCCTATCGCTGGAGATTGTGAAACACCATCAATGGCAACCTCCCAAACAATCTGTCCCTTTTCTGCAGCAACGATAGGGTCGGCCTTGGCGTGCTTTATTGCCTTGATTTCTTCAATGCTCACGCCCTTATTTGCCATTTCGCAATCCTTGGCCTTTTCAATATCGGCAAGGAAACGCTCTTTGGCAACACCGCTCTTGTAGTCGCGGTACTGGCGCTCGTGCATAGCAAATTCCCATAACTCCTCATCGTCTTCTCCTGCATCCCAACCAAGTTCTTGCATCTCCTTACGGTATCCATCAAGAGCATCCGGGTAGAAACTCTGTGGGTCGGCAGTTGTGAATTCAAAACCTTTTTCTTTTGCAAGTTCAATTATTTCGGGAGCAACATCGCCTGGCAATCGACCGCTTTTTCCGAGAATCATACCCCACATACTTTCATCCATTCTGCTGAATCGTGGCTCGTCCTGTGCGCGTGAAAGCAGGTTCATGAGCGCAATGTTCTTTACATATTGGCTGAACGGCGTTACAAGTGGGGGATAGCCAACACGTGGCCACACGTATGCTACTTCGTTGAACAGCTCAACCATAAGCTCATCGAGTGTATATGTCGGTTTGCCCTTGCTCTGTAAAATACCGTTTATTCCTTTATGTACGCCTGCGAGGTCGGACATCATTGAACCCATCATGCCGCCTGGCAGTCCACTTGTAAGCAACAAGGAACTCATCAGTTTGTTGTTGTTGTCCATAAACACGCCCATCCAGTCGTCTATGAATTCCTGTGTCAAACTGCGAACTTTCATATAGGCGTTCATGTTGATTTCCGGTACTTTAAACCCAGCGTCTTTAAGCATTGCTTGAACGCTGATGATGTCCGGATGAACCTTACCCCACGACAATGGCTCAACAGCAGTGTCAATGATGTCGCATCCGTTTTTACATACTTCAAGGATTGATGCCATAGACAATCCCGGTCCACTGTGTCCGTGGTATTGTATAATTATTTCAGGATGTTTTTCTTTTATGCTCTTTGTCAGGCGGCCAAGGAATGCGGGGCGTCCTATACCGGCCATATCCTTGAGGCAAATCTCGGTTGCACCGGCAGCAACGAGCTCGTCGGCAAGTTGGCTGTAATATTCAACAGTGTGTATTGGTGACGAAGTGATGCAGAGTGTAGCCTGCGGAATCATACCAGCTTCAAGTGCGTATTTGATTGAAGGGATGATGTTGCGGGAATCGTTCAATCCGCAGAAAATACGTGTAATATCAACTCCTTGCGCCTTTTTCACCTTATACATAAGACGGCGCACATCTGCCGGAACAGGGAACATTCTCAATGCATTCAATGCTCTGTCAAGCATGTGTGTCTGAATTCCGGCTTCGTTAAAAAGTCTTGTAAAACGTCTTACGGCCTTGTTGGGGTTTTCGCCGGCCATAAGATTTACTTGTTCAAATGCACCGCCATTGGTTTCTACACGTGAGAAACAGCCCATTTCAATGATTGCCGGTGCTACTTTTTCAAGTTGTTCTGCCAAAGGTTGGAATTTTCCCGATGATTGGAACATATCTCGGTAAACCAAACTGAATTTTATCTCCTTTTCCATAATAAATGAGTATTTGTGGAGTAGTGCGGACTACTTTTTGGTTTAAACTATGTATTTATCTGTTTATACTAAATGCAAAGTTAGTCGCTTTGAGTTTAAAACCTAATTTTTGGTGGGTGAATTTTAAATTATTTTGAATTTGTTTCGTGGCTCTCTTTTTGGTGGTGTTGTTTTGGGCTTTTTGCAAAAGTTCTATAATGTTGAGAAGTTCTATTGCCGCGTCTTTTCTATAACCTCTTTTTGGTGACCTGCAACCTTTCTCTGATTTTTGTGAGTAGCAGGTCTTGTTCTATGTTTTTTTCTTCAACTTCCGATGCGTGATTTTTGTAGTTTTTTTTGTTTAAAATATGCAATTAAGTGTGTCTTTTTTGGTGAAAGTGTGCTTATTTGTAATGAATGTGACATAATTTAACATTTTATTTCACCAATAAATAATGTATTTCGCCATAAATATTTGTTTTTTACCAAAACCGCCCACTCTATATCTTCTGTTTGGCGTGTTTGCGAAACGATTTGCGACCTTTGTATTGCAAAAAGGAATTGCTCCATTCATTTTTAATGGTGAAATGTGTTCTATTTTGTGTGTTTGATTGAATTGAAAACCGTCATTGCTAAAACATTTTTATGAAACATTATCTTTCGTATATTGAGGATACCATTAAAAAGAATTGGAGCGCTCCATCCATTACCAACTATGGTGGTACTACATTTAAGAATTGTGATGTAGCCAAGAATATTGAGAGGTTGCATATACTTTTTGAAAAGTGTGGTATAAAAGAGGGTGAGAATGTGGCTATCTGTGCGCGTAATTCTGCAGAATGGTGTGTAGCTTTCCTTGCAGTCGTGACATATAAAGCAGTGGCTGTTCCTTTGTTGGCCGATTTTCTTCCCGAAAATATTGCAAATCTCGTCAAGCTCTCCGATAGTCGAATGTTGTTTGTCGACAAGGCTGTTCTTTCGAGTTTGCAGCGTGCCGGTGTTGCTGAAGGCTTTGGGGAATATGATAGTTTTATAGGTGTATATGATATTGTAACTTACGAAAGTATAAGTGATTGTAATAATTCTGTTAATGTAGATGTTGAGAGTGTTGATGCTGCGTTTGCACTGAAGTATCCTAAAGGGATGGTTGCTTCAGATGTTAATTTTGAAATTGGAGAGCTTGATGATTTGAATGTTATAAGCTATACCTCTGGAACAAGCAGTTCACCTAAAGGAGTTATGCTCTCTTCCAAATCGCTCTCGGGCAATGTAGAATTGGCACGCCGATTGGTTCCTGTTGCTGTTCAGACCCCGGGCAATACATTGTCAATATTACCATTGGCTCATATATTCGGTTTGGCTTTCGACTTCCTTTTGCTATATAGCTGCGGTTGTCACATTCATATATTTACTGAAAAGCCTGTACCTGTACGTCTGCTTAAAGCGTTGTCCGAAGTAAAACCATTTATCTTCTTGACTGTTCCAATGTTAATAGAGAAGATATTCAGGGCAAAGGTGATACCAACATTGCGTAAACCTGTTATGAAATTACTTACTTCTATACCAGGCATACGTCAGCTGATATACAAGAAAGTGCGCTCAAAAATCATTGAAACCTTTGGCGGTAATTTACATAAGGCCGGTTTCTTTATTGGAGGTGCTGCGATAAGCAAGGATGTCGACAAGGTGATGAAGAAGATAAAGATACCCTATGCTGTCGGTTATGGTATGACAGAATGTGGTCCTCTGATCAGTTATGTGGCATCATCACACCCTACTATCCATCAGGCCGGTGGCATTGCAGAGCCTACAATTGAGGTGCGCATTGATTCGGACAGGGCAACAAAGATTCCTGGCGAGATTCAGGTTCGTGGTGATGTCGTTACATCGGGCTATTTCAAGAACCCCGAGGCTACCAAAGCTGCGTTCACAACCGATGGTTGGTTAAAGACTGGTGATATGGGCATACAGCCACGTCCGGGTATAATATATATAAAAGGACGTTGTAAAAATATGATTCTCACCGGTAGCGGTCAGAATATCTATCCCGAGGAGATTGAGGAGATGATATTGCAGCTTCCTTATATTACAGAGTGTATTGTGGTTGGCCGCAACCACGCGCTTGTTGCGCTGATTGTTGTTGACCATGATGCGTTGAAGGCTGCGGGTATTGCAGCCGACAATGTGCAGGAGGTTGTGGAGAATAATGTTTTTGCGTTGAACGCAAAATTACCTGTATATAGCCAGATTGCTCGTTGTGAATTGCGACGTGAACCGTTTGAAAAGACTCCTAAATTGAGTATTAAACGATTTATGTACAATTGATTGAGCATAATCTTTCTTCATCTTCGCTTTTTCGAGGGTGTTTAAGGATGTTGGCGATATTTTGGAATGTGTTTCATTCCTTTGTTTTGTATCTTTAATTTATATTATTGATAGTGATTGATTTGATTGTTCCGGGGTGCAACACCCTGTGCCCCGAATTTTTTTAAAAACTGAATGTAAAAAAGTGTTAACATTATGTACGTTTTGTACTTTTAAACGACAAAAAAGCGTCTGTTTTAAGTTAATTAAGGACAACCGTTCAGTTGTTTGGGTGTATTTTTAGAAATTTGCATAAAAAATTTTAATTGTAGAATTGGCTTTTGAAGCCGTTGTAACGAATATTTTTAACAATAGACATATTATGAAACACTTTGTTAGTCTTTTTGAAGAATCTGTAAAAATGAATTGGGCTTCTCCGGCAGTAACAAATTTCGGTGGAGTAACTTACACTTATGGTCAGTTGGCCGAGCAAATTGCAAAATACCACATCCTCTTTAACGAGGCCGGTATTGGCAAAGGCGATAAGATTGCTATCTATGCACGAAATTCAGCGGAGTGGGTTATTGCATACTTCTCTGTATTGACTTATGAAGCAGTGGCAGTGCCTTTCCTTCCCGATTTTATTCCGGCTGCAGTAGCGGAGTTGAGCGCATTCTCGGAGTGTAAGCTCCTTATTGCTGACGACATTGCTTTCAACGGATTGAATGAGGATAAGAAATATATCGCTCAGCTCGAGGCTATCAAGGGTTTTGCCGGTATAATCAATGTAAAGGATATCAGCGTTGTTTTGGCAAGTGACAAGGCTCTGTCGGCAGCACACGATAATCTTGATGAACATTTTGCAAAGCTCTATCCAAATGGTTTGAGCGTAGAGGATGTGAACTATTATAAGGAGGAGCGTGATATGGAGTCTGTTGTTGAAATCAGCTTCACATCGGGTACTACAAGCGCAACATCAAAGGGCGTGGTTCTTCCGGCGCGTTCATTGTCGGTGAACTTGGATTTTGCACGTCGTGAGATTCCAGCTACACGTGGAGGCCATATCTTTGCAATCCTTCCAATGGCACATATGTTCGGTCAGACATTTGATGTGCTCTTCCCATTGGCCGGTGGTTGTCACGTGTACGTGATGCCTGGCAAGCCAACCCCTGCACGTCTGTTGGGCGGTTTGGGTGCTGTCAAGCCATTCATGTTCCTCACAGTGCCTTTGGTTGTTGAGAAAATCTTCAAATCAAAGGTGTTCCCTGCAACACGTAAGTTCCCAGCCAATCTTCTTTTGAAGGTTCCCGGTCTGGATAAGATTGTCCTCAACAAGATAAAGAAATCTCTTCTCACAGCCTTCGGTAACGGCTTTACAACAGGTCTTATTCTTGGTGGTGCCGCTCTTAACCGCGAGGTAGAGGATTTGCTCAAGCGAATGAATTTCCCTTATGTAGTCGGTTATGGTATGACCGAGTGTGGCCCACTTATCTCGTATCGCGACAAGAGCGAATTTGTGAAGTACTCTTGCGGTGCAAAGGCCGATCCATTGGAATTGCGTATTGATTCATCTAATCCACGTCGCATCCTTGGTGAAATTCAGGTTAAGGGCGATGCTGTGATGCTCGGTTATTACAAGAACGAAGAGGCTACAGCTGCTGCATTTACAAAGGATGGCTGGTTGAAGACTGGTGATATGGGTATCGTGGACAGCAAGGGCAATGTATTCATTAAGGGCCGTTGCAAGAATATGATTTTGACCGGTAGTGGCCAGAATATCTACCCCGAGGAGATTGAGGATAAGATAAACAACCTTCCTTATATTGTTGAGTCATTGGTTGTTGGCCGCAAGAATGCCATTGTGGCACTTGTTGTTGCCGACTACGAGGCCGGCAAGAAGGATGGTCTTGATGAAAAGGCACTTGAGAAGCTTGTCGACGAGAATGTACTCGCCTTGAACGCAGAGTTGGCTGCATATAGCAAAATCGGATATACCGAAATTCGCAAAGAGTCCTTTGAAAAGACTCCAAAGCAGAGTATTAAGCGATACATGTACTCATAAATCACTGAGTAACAGATATGTATGTGCCCGCTCATGTTCGAGCGGGCACTTTTGTTTTCTTATATATATAGGTGTTCATTGATTTTTTGGGTTGTATATTGTTAGAATTAAGATACTTTTTTTCTATATTTGGCGTGTAGATAAACGAGATTTTAATTTAAAATTGCACATTTGTATGCAGATTGTGCAAAAAATATTTGTATTTTTAAAAAATAATATTGAAATTTGCACCATCAAATCAATCACACAATCAATAAACTATGAAACATTTTGTAAGTTACTTCAATGACGCGGTAAAGAAATATTGGGATTTACCTGCCATTTCCAATTTTGGTAAAGAAACATACACCTATGGTCAGTTGGCCGACGGCATTGCCAAATACCATACTTTGTTCGAAAAAGTAGGTATTGCCAAAGGCGATAAGGTAGCTCTTTATGCCGGCAATTCAGCCGAGTGGGTGATTGTGTATTTTGCAACACTTACATACGATGCAGTGACAGTTCCTTTCCTTCCCGATTTCAAAGCATCTGCGGTTGCTGAACTTGCAAATTTTTCAGAATGTAAATTGGTTATTGCCGACGATTCAGGTTGCAATGGTTTGAAGGCCGACGAAGAGATTTTCAAGCAATTGGCAAAGACAAAAGACTTTGTCGGAGTAATTAACTTGAAGAGTTTCAATACAATATATGTTGCTGATAAACGCTTTGCGAATATCTGTGAAGATGTTGATATGCAGCACTCTTCGCTGTATCCACAGGGTGTGAAGCCATCTGATGTGAACTATTATAAGGAGGAGCGTGATATGGAGTCTGTTGTTGAAATCAGCTTCACATCGGGTACTACAAGCGCAACATCAAAGGGCGTGGTTCTTCCGGCGCGTTCATTGTCGGCAAACCTTGAATTTGGCTTCAGAGAAATTCCAGCTTGTGTAGGTGGTCATATATTTTCAATTCTTCCAATGGCGCATATGTTCGGCCAGGCATTTGACGTGCTTTTCCCACTTACAAGCGGTTGCCACGTGTATGTGATGCCTGGTAAGCCAACTCCAGCGCGTCTGTTGGGCGGTTTGGGTGCTGTCAAGCCATTTATGTTCCTCACAGTGCCTTTGGTAATTGAGAAAATCTTCAAATCTAAGGTGTTCCCTGCAACACGCAAGTTCCCAGCCAAGCTATTGTTGAAAATCCCCGGTTTGGACAAGATTGTTCTCAACAAGATTAGGAAATCTCTTCTCACAGCTTTCGGTAATGGCTTTACAACCGGTCTCATCATTGGTGGTGCAGCTTTGAACCGCGAGGTAGAGGATTTGCTCAAGAGAATGAAGTTTCCTTATACAGTCGGTTATGGTATGACCGAGTGTGCCCCAATTATCTCATACCGCGACAAAAGTGAGTATGCGAAATACTCTTGTGGTGCAAATGTAGGTTCGGTTGATATACGAATTGATTCAGCCAATCCACGTCGCATCCTTGGTGAAATTCAGGTTAAGGGCGATGCGGTGATGCTCGGTTATTACAATAATGAAGAGGCTACAGCAGCTGCTTTCACAAGTGATGGTTGGTTGAGAACAGGTGATATGGGTATTTTTGATGCAAAAGACAACCTTTACATCAAGGGCCGTTGCAAGAATATGATTTTGACCGGTAGTGGCCAGAATATCTATCCCGAGGAGATTGAGGACAAGATAAACAACCTGCCTTATGTTGTTGAGTCATTGGTTGTTGGTCGCAAGAACGCCATTGTGGCGCTTGTTGTTGCCGACTACGAGGCCGGCAAGAAGGATGGTCTTGATGAAAAGGCTCTCGAGAAACTTATCGATGAGAATGTACTCGCCTTGAACACCGATTTGGCTGTGTACAGCAAGATCGGTTACACCGAGATTCGCAAGGACGCATTTGAAAAGACTCCAAAGCAGAGTATAAAACGATTTATGTACTCGTAAATAATTTTTACCATATCGCAAAGCCCCGAACGGAAAGTTCGGGGCTTTGTTTCTCTATCACGCTTTGCCATAATGAGTCCTTGTAGACAAAACTCTTTTGATGTATCACTATAAAATCTTACCTTTGTACATAATTATAGGATAGTTTATGAGAATAACAGTAATACAACAGGATATAATTTGGAAAGATGTAGAGTCCAATATAAGGAATATTGAGCAGCTTGTGGCCAATGCAGAGTGTGCCGACCTCTATCTCTTCCCCGAAATGTGTTCAACAGGCTTCTGTATGCAGCCACAGGGCGTAGCCGAAGAACCAAATGGCGCAACCGTGCAATTGATGAAACGTTTGGCAGTGGAGTATGATGCTGCGATGGCTGTTCCTGTGATGACATTTGACAATGGCAAGTATTTCAATAGGATGTACTTTATCACCCCCGACGGTGTAGTCGGTAAATACGACAAAAATAATCTTTTCGAATACAGTGGCGAGGATAAAGTCTTTACTCACGGAACAGAAACCGTCATTTGGGAGTGGCGTGGCGTGCGAATAAGGCCTGCGATATGTTACGACTTGCGTTTCCCAGCCTTTCTCTATAATAGAGCCGAGTATGATTTGCTGCTCATATCAGCCAACTTCCCCGATAGCCGTTTGCTCGCTTGGGACACCCTTGTACGTGCCCGTGCAATAGAAAATATCTGCTATGTGGCAGCAAGTAACCGTGTAGGTGCCGACGAATATGGTACGTATATGGGGCATAGCGTCATACTGAGTCCATACGGACAGACTCTTGCCGCTTGCAACGATAATGAACAGGGTGGTGCAACAGCTGCGCTCGACAATGAAATGTTGCAGAAGATACGTGCGATGCAGCAATTCAACAAATGAATTAAAATGCCTCTATGACCTTGTTGTACTCCGGTATCTCCTGTAGAAAGGCAAAAGAATTATTAGTGTAGTCCATCTTGCAGCAGTAGTGCTGTAAACCATTGCTCACAATCAGATAGTCGACTTTTAGAATAAGGTTATATCGCGATATCTGCGCAAAGACCTCCTTTGTAATCTTTACTGTCGGCGCCTTGTATTCGATAATCATGCGTGGCTTCAGCGCTTTGTCATACACCACTGTGTCACAGCGGCGGTTCATGCCGTTTAGTGTTATTGCAATCTCGTTTCCCATGAGCGCAGCAGGGTAGCCTTTGTGCTCGAGCAGATAGTGCACGAAATGCTGGCGCACCCACTCCTCGGGGGTGAGCGCAACGTAACAACGACGCAGAGTGTCGAATATTTGCCTCTTGCCGTCGTTGACGATTATTTTTGTGTCGTATGCAGGTAGGTTCAGTGCAAGCATTTCATTATCTTTAAATGGGATAGGAATCGGCTCGGACGTGTTGTCGAGCGTAGCGAGAAAAAATCAAAAACAAACAAGATTTGTTTTTGTTCTTCGCTCGCCTTTCACTATCTTTAAATAAGATAGGATGCGGCTCGGAAAATTTAAAAACAAACAAGATTTGTTTTTGTTCTTCGCTCGCCTTTCACTATCTTTGTCATTTGTGCGCAAAGATAGGTATTTTTATTGTGAATTGCGCTAAAATAAAGATTTATGGCAAAATATACATACGAATCTATAATGTCGGAGCTCAAATCGGGCGTCTATCATCCCGTCTATTACCTAATGGGCGAGGAGGGGTATTTTACCGACAAAATTACCGATTATATAATTGAGAACTCTCTCACCGAGGTTGAGCGCGATTTTAACCTGACTGTTTTCTATGGCCTTGAGAGTGATATAGACACCATTGTCACTGCTGCCAAACGCTTTCCAATGATGGCCGAGCGTCAGGTGATTGTTGTCCGCGAGGCGCAGATGCTCAAGAATATCGATAACCTCCTTTTCTATTTACAGAACCCACAGCCAACAACAGTGCTTGTCTTTGCCCACAAGAATGGCGCGATTGACAAACGCAAAAAAGTTGCAACGGAACTTGAACGCAAAGGGGTGGTGCTCGATTCAAAAAAGATGCGCGACGACCAGTTGCCGTCGTTCATCACAAGCTATATGCGCGAGAAGGGACTCACTGCCGACAATAAGTCGGTGCAGATGATGCGCGAATCCATAGGTGCCGACCTCTCACGTATTGCGGGTGAAATAGATAAATTGGCAATAGCATTACCGCAGGGCGCAACAGCTGTCACCCCCGAACTTGTCGAGGAACACATTGGTATAAGCAAGGAGTACAACAATTTCGAATTGCAGAATGCTTTGGTCAACAAAGATATCTACAAGGCAAATAAGATTATAAATTATTTTGCACAGAACCCCAAGAAAAATCCTATACAGATGACATTGGCATTGCTTTTCAGTTTCTTTTCAAATGTTATGATGAGCTACTATGCGCCCGACAAGAGTGAGCGTGGCGTTGCCGAATTCTTAGGATTGCGTAGCGCGTGGGGTGTTGGCGACTACATAAAAGCTATGCGCAATTACAAGGCAATTCACGTTATGGAGATATTGCACCTCATACGTCTGGCAGATGCACAGTCAAAGGGTGCCGAAGGCCCTCAAATGCCCGATGGTGAGATAATGCGCGAACTGCTGTACAAGATTTTGCATTGAAAAGAAAAGACACAATGATAAATATAAATTTAAATGGCTCAGATATCACTTTTGAGCAAGATGGAAAACTATCATTCAACGAAGAGGCTCACCGTTACACCCTCGACGGCGTTGAATTTCGCTCAGTGAGCAATGTTGTAGGAATGTTCTTCAAGGAGTTTGATGCGGTAGCTATCAGCCTCAAAAAATGCTGTGGCAACGAGGTCGAAGCCGCTAAACTACGCGAGGTGTGGGAGAGCAAAGGAGCTGTCGCAAGCCAAGCCGGTACATTCCTTCACAAGCAGATTGAAGACTATCTCAATGGCAAACAGACCCCCGATTTGCTTTGCGACGTCAACTACAATGGAAATTATGTGAAGTGTAGTGACACAATTGATATTTCGCGCGAGTGGAGTTACTTCAAAGCATTTGAAAGAAATACGGTATATCATCCTTTCCGCACCGAATGGCGAATATATGATGCCGATGCACGCATTGCCGGTACGCTCGATTTTGTGTGCGAATGTGGCGACGGTACATACGAGATATATGACTGGAAGCGCAGCAACAAAATCTTTCCCGACGAACGTAACCCGTGGGCAAACGGTCTTAACGGTCTTGAACATCTCACCGACACCTCGTACACACATTACTGCTTGCAACAGAACCTGTATCGCTATATGCTTGAAAAGAATTATGGCATAAAGGTGAGCCGTATGAACCTTGTCGTTCTACACCCCGAATTGTCCACATTCAAGGTGGTGCCTGTTCCACCAATGGAAAGAGAATTGGATATTATATTAAACAGAATAAAGTAACTGTATAGTTGTTGCAATTCAAACGACTTCAGTATTTCTAAACAATGAAAGCGTGCTATTGCGGCACGCTTTCATTGTTTAAAGAGCTCTTATGCTCTTCAGTCACTCCCTATTATTACTGCATCAACTCAATGCTGCGCTTTACAAAGTTGTTCAAGGCTTCGCCTGTGAGCATATTGTTCTGCAAAAGGGTGATGTCAATGAGTTGCTTTATGGTGTTGTCACCGGCTGCATATTCGGCAAGGATGCCTTCCTTGTCGCTCTTGAGCGCGGTAATATCCTTCTCAATCTCAAAGAGCTCGTCCTTCTCACTTTGTGGTATCTCGTCGTTCTTCTTGCCGCTGCGTGCGTCGTAGAGTGCTTTGCGACGACTCTCAAGAGATTCTGTCTTTTCGTTGAGAGGTTGTAGTCTTTCGGCGCAAGCGTTGTTTGCGTTTTCAAGCACTCGTTTTATAAGCGGATGCTCCTCGTTGAGCAATATATTGTACATATCGGGCATATCGCCATAGAACGACATTCCGCCCTGTATTGCTGCCATATCCTTCATACGGCGCATATACTCGGCCTGTGTAATCATTACCGGTGCAGATGTTGCGCCCATAGCCTGTGTCATCACGTGGAATTCCTTCTTGTCCATCTTGGGCAGTTGGCTCTCGAATACACCGGTCAGAACCTCGCGCTGTGTTGCACTGATGACGCTTGCTTTCTGCTCTTCCTTTACAATGAGGTTGTCGATAGTGTCACTGTCAACGCGTGTGAAGCGTGTCTTCTCGAATTTCTGTTCAAGGAGGCTGATTAGTGCCACATCGAGTTGGCCGTCCATCAAAAGTACATTGTAACCCTTGTTCTTGGCGTTGTCAATGAAACTGTATTCTTTCTCCTTGTCGTTAGAGTAGAGATAGATAATGTTGCCATCCTTGTCGGTCTGCTGGGCATTTACAAGGTTCTTGTACTCCTCGTAGGTGTACTTGTTGCCATCAGTGTCCTGCAACAGGGAGAATTTGTTTGCCTTGTCATAGAAATCCTCCTCGGTGAGCATTCCGTAATGGATGAATATCTTCAGGTCGTTCCATTTCTCCTCGAACTCCTTACGGTCGTTCTTGAAGATTTGTGCCAGACGGTCCGATACCTTCTTTGAAATGTATGTAGATATTTTCTTTACGTTTGAGTCGCTCTGTAGGTATGAGCGTGACACGTTAAGCGGAATATCGGGTGAATCTATTACACCGTGCATAAGTGTGAGGAAGTCGGGGACAATGCCTTGAACCTCGTCTGTTACATAAACCTGGTTGCAGAACAGGAGAATCTTGTTTTTCTGCAATTCGAGGTTGCTCTTTACCTTGGGGAAGTAGAGTACACCTGTCAGGTGGAAGGGGAAATCTACATTCAGGTGAATCCAAAAGAGTGGCTCGTCGCTCATTGGATAGAGCTTGCGGTAGAACTCCTTGTAATCTTCATCCTTCAGTTCGCTTGGCTTGCGTGTCCACAGCGGGGTAGTGTCGTTGATTATGTTGTCCTCGTCGGTGTCGACCTGCTTGCCGTCTTTCCACTCCTTCTTTTTGCCGAAAGCAATCTCCACGGGCAAGAAACGGCAATACTTGTTTAGGATTCCGCTGATACGGCTCTCGCTCAGGAACTCCTTGCTGTCGTCATCAATGTACATGATGATGTCTGTTCCGCGCTCGCTCTTTTCAATGTTCTCAAGTGTGTATTCGGGGCTGCCGTCGCAACTCCATTTGACAGCCTGGGCACCGTCGCGTAATGACTTTGTCACAATCTCCACCTTCTTCGATACCATAAATGCCGAGTAGAAACCAAGACCGAAATGACCGATGATGTTGTTTGCGCTGTCCTTGTATTTTTCGAGGAAGTCGGTTGCACCCGAAAGGGCAATCTGGTTGATGTACTTCTCTATCTCCTCGGCTGTGAGGCCAATACCGTTGTCACTGACAGTGATGGTGTCGGCTCCAAGTGTCACCTTTACTCTTGGTGTGCCAAGTTCGCCCTTGAACTCGCCCTTCTCATAAAGGGTCTTCAGCTTTTGTGTGGCATCAATGGCGTTTGATACAATCTCGCGGAGAAAAATCTCGTGGTCGCTGTACAAGAATTTCTTGATTACGGGGAAAATGTTTTCGGTTGTTACCCCAATGTTTCCTTTTTGCATATTGTTATTTGAATTTATGTTTGTTAATGAAAATATCTGTTCACATCAATCTCCACCTTATATAATGCAAAAAAAATGCCAGTTGTTCATCTTCTGCCATTTTGGCAGATATGGTATGGCTGAAAGTACATTGTTGTGTTACGTTTGTTTTTGTTAGGGGCAAACAGTTTTGGAAGTAAAGTATAAAAAAAGGATGGCTAGCCATCCTTTAGTGTTTTTTATCGTTTTACTTCAAACTTCAGTTTCTGTTCGCCGGCTGTGACAATGATATTGTCGCCCGGTTGCAGTGCTCCATCGAGCAACAGTTCAGAGATTTCGTCCTCTACATAGTTCTGCAGGGCGCGTTTCAGTGGTCGTGCTCCGTATTGGATGTCGTAGCCTTTGTCGGCAAGGAAACTCTTTGCCTCGGCAGTCATTTCAATATTGTAGCCAAGTTCTGTAATACGCTTGATGATGTGCGCAAGTTCAAGGTCTACAATGTCAATGATAGCCTCTTTGCCAAGCTGGTCGAAATTGATGATTTCGTCTATACGGTTTATGAACTCGGGCGCAAAACGCTTGTTGAGCGCTTTTTGTATCACTGCACGTGAGTACTCCTTGTCGCCGGCACGCTCGTCCTTGGCAAATCCGATGCCTGTACCAAAATCCTTTAGTTCGCGTGTGCCAACGTTCGATGTCATAATGAGTACAGTATTGCGGAAGTCGACTGTGCGGCCGTAGCTGTCGGTAAGACGGCCTTCGTCCATCACCTGCAGCAATAGGTTGAATACATCGGTGTGTGCCTTCTCTATCTCGTCGAGCAGAACAATTGAGTAGGGGCGGCGACGTACACGCTCGGTGAGCTGTCCGCCCTCCTCGTAGCCTACATACCCCGGAGGTGCTCCAACCAGACGCGAAACGGTGAATTTCTCCATATATTCACTCATATCTATGCGTATGAGAGCATCGGCACTGCCAAACATGAATTTTGCAAGTTCTTTTGCAAGCAATGTCTTGCCAACACCTGTAGGGCCAAGGAACATGAATGTTCCAATGGGCTTGTTGGGGCTTTGTAGTCCAACACGGCTGCGCTGGATTGCCTTTGTGAGTTTTTCTATTGCATTTTCCTGTGCAATGACTTTTCCGGTTAGCTCGTTGCGCATACCTTTAAGACGTGTCCATTCATCTTGTTGCATACGTTGCATAGGCACGCCCGAAATCATAGAAACCACGCCGGCAATGTCCTCGTCGCCAACTGTCTGACGGTTGTTGGTGAGGCTCTTTTCCCACTCGGCTTTCATCTGGGTTAGTTGGTTCTGCATCTCCTTTTCACGGTCGCGCAGATTGGCGGCGTTCTCAAAGTCTTGGTTCTTTACAGCGGCGTTCTTTTCGCTGTTTATTATGCCAATTAGCTTTTCCTGTTCTTCAATCTCCTTTGGAACAACTATGTTTGTTATGTGTTTTCTTGCGCCGGCCTCGTCCATTGCGTCAATAGCCTTGTCGGGGAAACAGCGGTCGGTGATGTAGCGGTCTGTCAATTTGACACACGCAAGTAGAGCATCGTCGGTGTATGTGACATTATGGTGGTTCTCATAACGCTCTTTGATGTTTTTCAATATGGTATATGTGTCCTCCACCGATGTAGGCTCAACAAGTACCTTTTGGAAACGTCGTTCAAGCGCACCATCTTTTTCAATGGTCTTGCGATATTCATCGATGGTCGTTGCACCAATGCACTGTATCTGTCCACGCGCAAGCGATGGTTTAAGAATGTTTGCTGCATCCATTGAACCCGGGGTAGAGCCCGCTCCAATGATGGTGTGTATCTCGTCAATGAATATTATAATGTTCGGGTTGTTCTCAAGTTCATTTATTATGGCTTTGAGGCGTTCCTCGAACTGTCCGCGGTACTTTGTTCCTGCCACTACAGCCGTCATGTCAAGTGCCACAATGCGTTTGTCAAACAGCATACGCGATGTCTTGTGCTCGACAATGCGCTGTGCAAGCCCTTCCACTATAGCCGATTTACCAACACCCGGCTCGCCAATGAGAATGGGGTTATTCTTTTTTCTGCGGCTAAGAATCTGTGATATGCGTTCAATCTCATTTTCGCGTCCAACAACAGGGTCGAGCTTGCCCTCGGCTGCAGCCTTTGTCATATCCACGCCAAAGCTGTCGAGCACCGGAGTGTCATTCGATGGCTTGGCCTGTTGCTTGCTCTGATAGGCTTGCTGTGTATTGTTGTTGCTGCCGCTTGGTAACATCTCGTCATCATCGTCCTGGTCGGTAAAACCAAAACCATTGCTTATGTTGCCACCGTTAGTGTCCGGCATCTTCGATTTGATTATGTCTGTCACTTTCTGATATGTTACATTGCTTGCATCGAGTATGTCGTATGCCACGTTGTTGCGCTCACGCAAGATACCGAGCAAAAGGTGTTCGCTGTCGGCATTCACCTTTCTTGAACGTGCCTCAAGGGTGGCAAAGCGCAGTATTCTGGCTGTGCTCATGCTCATCTCTACATCCTCGCTATATGGAAGCTCGGCCGTTGTCGCATCGCTCACGCGTTCCTCAATGCGCTGCTTTATTTCCATTACATCGACCTCCATTCCACAGAGAATCTCAACCGCACTGCATTTCTCCATGCGTATCATGCCCAGGAGCAGGTGCTCCGGGTTTATTGTCTTGCTGCGGAGGCGTGTAGCCTCTTCCTTGCTCAACGATAGTATTTCTGTTATTTTCTGCGAAAATTCATTTCTCATTTCTTCATCCTCCAATTAACTTCTTGTGAATATTCGTGTTCAGTTGTTTTTCCAAACGCGAAGATAGCTGATAAAAAGTAACTATTTCCATCTTTTTACATAAAATATCTTACAAAAACCGTGCCAAAGCATTAAAAAAATGAAAAAAAATATCGCAAGGCGAACAAAATATTCCTCAAAATGTATCTGCGTGGGTTTATTTTGTGAATTATTGCCAAGAAATAGAGAAAATCCTTGTTTTTTTTGTAATTTTGCATTTGGTAAGCACACCTTTGTTCAAGGTGCTGCGGTGTAATGCAATAAACTAAAAATATATACAAAAATGTTCAGAACAAAAACTTGTGGCGAACTCAGGTTGGCCGATGTAAATGCAACAGTTACCCTCAGCGGTTGGGTACAGCGTGCACGCAAGATGGGTGGTATGACATTCGTTGACCTTCGCGACCGTTACGGTGTTACCCAGCTTGTATTCAGCGAGGATGTAAATGCCGAACTCTGCGAGAAGGCTTCTCATCTTGGTCGTGAATATGTGATTCAGGCAACAGGTGTTGTCAGTGAGCGTCAGAGCAAGAACGCAAACATCCCTACAGGTGATATAGAAATCATTGTAAGTGAGTTGAACATCCTAAACGAGGCTGCAACACCTCCTTTCACAATTGAGAGCAACACCGATGGTGGTGACGACATACGTATGAAGTACCGTTACCTCGACCTTCGTCGCGAGGCAGTGCGCAAAAACCTCGAACTACGTCATCAGATGACTATGGAGGTGCGCCGTTACCTCGACTCGATGAACTTCATTGAGGTTGAGACGCCAATGCTCATTGCATCTACCCCCGAGGGCGCGCGTGACTTCGTTGTACCTTCACGTATGAATCCCGGTCAGTTCTATGCCTTGCCACAGAGTCCACAGCTTTTCAAGCAGCTGTTGATGGTGTCGGGCTTCGACCGTTATTTCCAGATTGTAAAGTGTTTCCGCGACGAAGACCTTCGTGCCGACCGTCAGCCCGAGTTTACACAGATTGACTGCGAGATGAGCTTCGTTGAGCAGGAAGATGTAATCTCACTCTTCGAGGGTATGGCAAAGCACCTGTTCAAGACAATCCGTGGCGTTGAACTCGAGGGCCAGTTCCCACGTATGACCTGGCACGACGCAATGAAGTACTACGGTTGTGACAAACCCGATACACGTTTCGAAATGAAGTTCGTTGAGCTCATGGATATTATGAAAGGTCACGGTTTCCCCGTGTTCGACAGCGCCGAGTACATTGGCGGTATCTGTGCAAAGGGTGCTGCAACCTATACACGCAAGCAGCTCGATGCCTTGACCGACTTTGTTCGCCGTCCACAGATTGGCGCGAAGGGTATGGTCTATGCACGTGTTGAGGCCGACGGTACTGTAAAGTCAAGCGTTGACAAATTCTATACACAAGAGGTTCTGCAGGCAATGAAGGCAGCCTTCAACGCCGAGCCGGGTGACCTTATCCTCATCCTCAGCGGTGACGACACAATGAAGACACGCAAGCAACTCTGTGAACTTCGTCTTGAGGTCGGAAACCAGCTTGGCTTGCGCGACAAGAACAAGTTCTCTTGCCTGTGGGTTGTTGATTTCCCACTCTTCGAGTACAGCGAGGAAGAGGGCCGCTACATGGCAATGCACCACCCATTCACATCACCAAAGCCCGAGGATATTCCTTTGCTAGATACCGATATGGGTGCCGTACGCGCAAATGCATACGATATGATTATCAACGGTGTTGAGGTAGGTGGCGGTTCAATCCGTATCTACGATAGCGAGTTGCAGAACAAGATGTTCGAGCTTCTTGGCTTCACTCCTGAGCGCGCACAACAGCAGTTCGGCTGGTTGCTCGATGCCTTCAAGTACGGTGCACCTCCTCACGGTGGTTTGGCTTACGGTCTCGACCGTTGGGTGAGCCTCTTCGCAGGTCTTGACTCAATCCGCGACTGCATCGCGTTCCCAAAGAACAACTCAGGTCGCGACACAATGATTGACGCACCTTCAGTGCTTGAGCCAGAGCAGCTCACTGAGCTTAATATTGTGGTTGACATCAAGGATAAGTGATTAAAAGTTAGAAACTGCTTGAAATATTTTTTACAAGAAATTCAAACAGTTTTTTAAACTGCAGCGTTTAATTTTGCGCAACGTTACAAACAAAATCGAGGGCGACAAAAAGGTCGCCCTCGATTTATATGTATATAATCAATTTAGACAAAAGGTGACAAATAGAAAGTAAGCAACGGAGAAATACAATATTGACATTATTGACTCTTGTTGCATGTATTGACACCGATATTATGTAGATAGAAAATCGTCTGTAAGTAACCGGTTACTTACAGACGATTTCTTATATGCCGATAGTGGTGTTTACTTCAGGTTCGCCTTGAAGAACTCTGCGATTTTCTCGAACAGGTGATAGCGTGTGTTGCGGCCATAGTAGATGCTATGGTTGCTGTCTGGGTAGATTGCCATCTCGAACTTCTTGTTCGCCTGTGTCAGGGCGTGTGTGTAGCGTATCATATTGCGCAAGTGTACGTTGTCGTCGGCTGTGCCGTGAATGAGCAACAGGTGACCGCTCAGTTTGTTAACGTTCACGATAGCCGAGCCGGCATCGTAACCCTCCTTGTTCTCCTTTGGAGTGCGCATGTAGCGCTCGGTATATACCGTGTCATAGAAACGCCAGTCTGTGGGGGCTGCAACGGCAACACCGGCCTTGAACACTGCGTCGTCCTGGCTCATTGACATAAGTGTGTTGTAACCACCGAAGCTCCAGCCCCAGATACCTATGTTGTCTTTATCAACGTAGGGTAGTGAGCCCAAATATTTTGCAGCCTCTACCTGGTCGCCCGGCTCATATTTACCGATGTTCAAATAGGTGCACTTACCGAACTCTGTACCGCGACCGCCTGTACCGCGACCGTCAACACACACCATAATGAAGCCTTCGCAGGCCATATAACTCTCGAACATTGCATTGCCATAGTTACCCATATACCAGCTGTCGTGTACCTGCTGTGAGTAGGGGCCACTGTACTGGAACATTACTACCGGATACTTCTTGCTTGCATCAAAATCGGCAGGCTTAATCATCCAACCGTTGAGCTCTACGCCATCGGTTGTTGTGAATGTGAAGAACTCCTTTGATGGCATATCGAACTTGGCAAGGCGTTCTTTGAGGTTTGCATTGTCAATGAGTGTCTTTATAACCTTGCCGTTGTTATTGTTTGTTGTAACAGTGTGGGGAGTGTTGATGCTTGAATGTGTGTTGATGAAATACTTCATTCCGGCACTGAACACTGCGCTGTTTGTTCCCTCCTGGGCGGTGAGTCTTGTCTTTTTACCCTTTGCGTTTACCTTATATATATATTCGCGTAGTGGGCTTCCTTCGTTGCTGGAGTAGTAGAATTCGTTCTTCTTGCTGTCCCAGCCATAGAAATGCTTTACCTCAAACTCTCCCTGTGTGATGGGGCGTACGAACATTCCGTCTATTGTATAGAGATAGAGCTGGTTGTAACCACTGCGCTCGCTCTGGAATACAAAGTGCTTGTCATAGAACTCGATGCCTGTGTATACCTGCTCGTTGAGATAGGTGTCGCTCTCCTCGCGCATAATGGTCTTGCTGTTGCCTGAACGTGGATTGACGGCTTGAATCTCCAGAATGCTCTGGTGACGGTTGAGTGTAAGCACTGCAAGAATATCAGGGTCCTTTGTAAACTTTATGCGTGGGATATATCCCTCTTCGGGGATGGTTACGCCCAACTGGCGAGTTACACGGCTCTTGATGTCGTATGAGTGAACCGATAATTTTGAATTTGCTGCACCGGCAACAGGATATTTGAAACTGTATGGTTTGCAGAAATCATCATACTCTACGCTCGGAGCTCCTGTTGGGATGTACATTGGCATATCGTACATCATCACTTCGCTTTCGTCGTACTTGATATATGCAATCATCTTGCTGTCGGCACTGAAGTCGTATGAGCAGTTGTTCATAAACTCCTCCTCGTTGACCCAATCGGGTATTCCGTTTATGATTTTACGGAATTCGCCATCGGTTGTAACCTGTGACTCTGCATTTCCAAATAGTAGCTTTACAAGGAAAATGTTGTTGTCGCGTACAAAGGCAATCATATTGCCGTCGGGCGAGAACTTGGGAACCTGCTGCGCGCCATTCTGCGACAATGGTTCAACCTTGTTGTTCTTGCGGCTAAAGATATAGTGCTCGGCAGTGAAGGAGTTACGGTAGATGCTTTTTGTTTTTGTCTGCAACAGAATCAACTGCTCGTTTGGCGAGAACTGATAACCGTCGATATACTTTTGCTCAAAACCGCGAGCTGTTGCTGCGTTGAAAAGTGTGTCGACAATCTCACCATTCTTGAACGAGCCTTTTAGAATCATACTGCGGTCGTCGCTCATTCGTGCAAAGTGTTCGCCATCGGCCATTGGTTTGATGGCGGCGTATGTCTGTGGCCAGTAGCCACCGAACATAACATCGTTGAGTGTCACCTTGTCGCCGGCTATTGCCGAGAATGACATCACAAAGAGTGTGAATAATGAAAATAGATGTTTCATAATGGTTTATTTTAGTTTATAATCTTATCAAGCTGAAATCGGAAAGCTGAAATCGGAAAGGTTTAGTTAGAAAACTGAAATGTGAAAACCAATCCAAGCTGCTCCCTTAAAATAGGGGAGCTGTCGGCCTGCCGACTGAGGGGTATCGCTTTCATATTTCACTTTTGACAACATTCGCTTTCACATTTCCGCTTTC
>JAGCMB010000067.1 GCA_017646665.1 Bacteroidaceae bacterium | reverse complement strand
GGGTTCGATTCCCGTAGGCGCTACAAAGTAATGCAATTACGGTGATGACGGGAATACTCCTTTGTGAAGCTAAAGCTTCAGTCGTCGCAAACAACGCTCCCCCGCGTTGTTCCCGTAGGCGCTACAAAGAAGCTCAACGCTAAAGAGCATAAAAGTAGCAAAATTGAAATATGGCGCTTTCGTCTAGTGGCTAGGACACATGCCTCTCACGCATGGAACACGGGTTCGATTCCCGTAGGCGCTACAAAGTAATGCAATTACGGTGATGACGGGAATACTCCTTTGTGAAGCTAAAGCTTCAGTCGTCGCAAACAACGCTCCCCCGCGTTGTTCCCGTAGGCGCTACATCAGTTAGAACCTTATCAGGTTCTAATTTTCGTTTATACAGGTTCCATTTTCCGCCATAAAGGATTCACACTCCCATCCGGAATAAGGCAAGACACATATATACACTTAGACAGCCTGCCGTTGCATTGCAACAGCAGGCTGTCTTTGTATCCGGGCCATAGGCCCATTCCATATCACTTATTTCTCAAGAACCTGTTTCCATTCACCGTCGACCTTGGCAAAAGCAAATGTAGAGTCATCGGTATCGCCATTGCCATAGGTAATCTTTGCCTTCACGGTAGCCTTTGCACCATCCTCGGAAATATTCTCCTCAATAATCTCGTAGCCCTGAATGCCGCCGGCATTCTCAATAGTCTCCTTGCCCTTCTGTTCAAAGACCTGTGTCAACTGAGCCTTGTCCTCATCGGTCATATCAAAGGTATCAACGAAAGCCTTGTAGTCACCGGCTTTTACAGACTCAATACAATCGGCTGCAATTGCAGAAGGGGTATTCTGCTTACAACTTACCAAGCAGCACGCAACGAGCATTGCTGCAACAATCATAGATGCAAATCTCTTCATAACATTAAAATTTAAGTTAATGAATATCAATATCGTGGGCAAGATATAAAGCTTTTTTTAGAATTCAAAATATTTGACGTTATTTTTATTCTCCTGTATATCATCGGGGAATATCACCTCATCGGGGAAAGACATTATTCCAACCTTTGTGCGCCGTCCCTGGGTGATGTCAATGCCTACACCTTCATACAGGTGATACACCAGTTCGGTGCAATAGAGTTCAGAACGGTCGTGGTGATTGAAGGATGCATCAAAACGCACGCTGTCGCGCGCAAGCTGCATAGCCCTTGCCGTAATGATGGCCGATAAGCTGTCACCAATCCAGCTGTGGTACATAGCGCCGGCACTTGCCCTCTCCTTTGAGAAGAAGCATTCCAGAGGCTCCATCTTCACACGGTCAAAGTCACCATCAAAATCGGGTTCCTCATTCACTGCGTGTACCACACACAGCATCGTATCAATGCGGCACACAATGCCAATGTGGCTGTAGCTGCTCCCCTTGTCATGGGCCAGTATCATCCCGCTCGAGAAGCTGCGCCCACGCCTGAAGACGATATCACCGTTGCGGACACTGTCAACGGGAATATCCTTGAACTCCACACCACGCCCCTGTGGCCGGCAACAGAGAGACACCCCCACCACAACGGCACAGGCCGCAAGCAACCGCATTATATGAAACATTGACTTTCCCATAGCGCGAATATACTCATTTTACACACAAAAGCAAAAAAACAAGCGGTGGCAAAACGTTTTGCCACCACTTGTTCAATTATTCAGGATAACTACATTACTTAATCCAAACTTTCGCTTCGCGCAACTGCTTCGCGCTCGGCAATGCTTGATTAAGCAAGCTTATCAATCATTGCTCTCACTTAACCTAAACTTTCGCTTCGCGCAACTGCTTTGCGCTCGGCAATGCCTGATTAAGCAAGCTTATCAATCATTGCTCTCACTTAACCAGCACTTTCTCGCCATCTACGATGTAGAAACCGGGCTTGGTAACCTCGGTGAGCTTGCGGCCCTGGAGGTCATAAATAGCTTTTACCTCTTCAGTCTCAACCTCCTCAATGCCAGTTGTGCCCTCGTAGCGGAAGCTGAAAGATGAAGCAGGAGAAGCGTTGTCCTCAATCTTCAAGTAACACTTGTTGGCATCGCACTTCACATAACCGCCTTCGTTGCTGAGCTGGCAATTAGCATCATACTCTGCAGCCATCCAATAGAATTTCTCCGTTGCATTGTAGTTAACCAACAGGTAAACCCTTGCATCGGTAGCATCAATTGCAGTCTGCATAATCTTACCTTTAAAGAGGTTCGATGCAACAGGCGCAACATCCTCGGCAAGAGCAAACTCAAAGCTCGCAGTCTTCTCGGTGTTCTCAACACGATAGAGAAGAACAGCTGTCTTTGCAGGGATTGTACCTGCAATCGAAGTCAAATCAATAACGTTATTATTAATTGCATTTTCAACAGCGTAGAAAACATCAACACCATCAGGTATTGCAACAGCGTATGGCAAGTACATTGTAGCCCACTTATTACCCTTGTTGATAGACTTTGTAAAGCTTACGCTTGGGTTCTCAACCTCCTCGAAGTACCAGTCTGTTGACCAGTTCTCGGCCTGAACAATGTTGATACCATTATTGTTTGAAGCCTGGTTGAAAGCTGCAACTCCACTGTTGTTATGTCCTTCGGTTGTGAGTGCAAGGTTCATGCTGGTACCAGAACCATCGACATAGGTCAATGTCTTTGCGCCATCGACAACACCGTCTGTAATTGCATACTCCACAGCCTCCTCGTCGGCACACCTCCATCCAAAGGCTGCTGTACCAAGCGCACTCGCGAACTTGTACTTGCCGTCGTTGATACCTGTACAAACCCACATAGCGCTATTGTCATCGGCCTCGACCGAAACAGGGAATGTTATACTTGCATTGGTATTCGCAATGTAGTGAGTCTTGTAGGCATCGGCAGTCCTACTGGTATAGTTCCTTATGCGATAAACACCACCGACAACAATCTCAACCTCCGGAGCTACTTCAAGCTCATAGATTGTCTCACCCTGGTCGTTTGTCATCACCGCCCAAACAGTGTTTGCTGCAACAGCTGTATCATCGGCTGCAACCTTGTTGAACGCAAGTCTTTCGCCATCGACACCCGGCAGATAGTTAAGCTCGGCTGTGCCCACTGTTGTCTGCCAATAGTTACCGCGCAAAACAGAATTTGCAGTGCCGTTCACTACATTCTCATCGCTCATTGTAACGGTCAAAGGATATTCAGCCTCAGCAGCCTTGATGATTACAGGAGTGTTCTTTGCAAGAACATCACCCGCAGCAGCCACCTGTGTCAATGTAAATTCATTGCCACTGATATCACTCTCAACATAGTCGTATGCTGTAACACCCTGTGGCAACACAACGTTGAACGCAAGGTTAAGAGTTGTAACACCGCTTGCAGGAACATTAAGGCTATAAAGCTCCGACATATCTTCAACCTCGTTTATAGTCCAGGTAGATGGATTATTGGCCTCGGCGCCCCAAGTAACAATCACGCTATAATCGTTCTGCGCGTGCATTGGGTTGTTGTTACCAATCTTCAGTGTCACCTGACCATCGGCAATACCGGCAATCTTAACAACAGCAGCATCAGCAGCAGTGCCCATATGCTCAACATTGTTGTTAAATGACTTCACATAAAGGCCTGTGTGCAGGTTCTTCATCTTGTATTCACCCATTGTGCCGGTCTCCTCGAACTGGAACGCAGCAAGTGACAACTGTTCAATGTCACCCTCGGCGTCGAACAACAGGTGATGCTGGTCGTATGTCTTGTCACCCCAGGTTGCATTCTTGTGCTCATGAGGCTTACTGTATGTGTGTACATACTTGCCTGTGCAATAAGCGTGGCCATCGCCTGTAGCTGTCGATACAATGTAGTAAACCTTGTCGGCTGCAGGAGCATTGTATGCAGCCACCTTGGCAGCACGCAACGCCTTGTACATCGCATAGCAAGCATCGCTTGCGCTTGCATTGCTACCGGCATCAACAAGTGCCTGAGCCTCGGTACATTTTGTATTCAAAGCCGCAACACCGTCTGCTGAGTAAAGACCTACACTTTCACCTGTATAAATACCTTGGTCCAATGTTGGCAATACATCGTTCAACTGATAGAAGCGTGCGTTGTCATCGGCAAACTCAGCGTCAACGAACTTGAAGAGTGAACCGCCGTCGTCAGAATTGAAGCCATTTGCCCAGATTCCCATATAAGAAGTTACACCAAAGCCACCATTGTGAGAGAATGTTCCGGCATTGCCTTCACCACCTACTACCTTTATATAATAGTAATCGGTGCAACCGCTCTGTGTTGACTTTGTAAAGCTCCACTCCTGGAAATTGCTTGCGCCATCAGCTGCAATCATAGCCTTACCTGCGCCATCACCGGTGCTCTCAATGGTAAGCATTCTGCCATCGGCATTGTAGGGTTTGATAATGATACCGTTCTCACCCTGTACAAAGTACCAAGCCTGGTAACTGCTGTTTGCAGTGTTGTCTACAATCTTCACCTTTTCGCTTGTAGGCTCATCATAGCTCAATACCTTTGAATTGTCGTTGGCACGCTTGATGATAATCTTGTAGAGAACAGGATTCTCCTCGTCGGTTGTCAGCACATAATCGGGTGCTGTACCATAGATTTTAGCACCCAAGTTCTCGTCGAGCTCCATCCAGCACTGGTTGGCAGCAACCTCTGTATCAGTAGCAACAAGGTTGAAGTCCACACCGTCGAATGTGTAGTTGTTACCTGCAGCAACAGTTGTCTTTACAATACCACTGCGCAACACCGAGTTCTCAACCGAAGCCTTTGCACCCTCACCATCCATTGTAATTGTGAGAATATAATCATTGGTATCAGCCTTGATTATTACAGGAGTATTCTTTGCAAGAGTCTCATTCTCGCCTGCAACCTCTACAAGCTCATATTTATTGTAGTGCTCACCCTTTATAATGTTAGCCTTAGCAAGGTCGTATGCTGTAACACCCGCTGGCAACACCACGTTGAATGGCAAGCAGAGTGTTGTTACACCATTTGCAGGAACATTGAGGGTGTACTCGGTTACTTGTGTGAGCGAGAATCTCGCGTAAGTATCACTTGCACTATTATTACCGAACACAGGTCCCCAGTCATTCACATATTGCAGACCATCCTCCTTGTTACTCCTCAATTTATATATATCTGCCGACTCTGCAGCCTCAAAAAGGTAGACACCGGCTTTTGCCTCGTCGGCATCAAAAGCCTGTATCGACCACTGACCGTGCACGGCAGTCGTCTGCATATACTGTCCCTGAGCCGACAAGATATAACCTGTAGCATCCGCATTGGGGACAATTGTAAAGAGAGCATCAGCTACTGCACGATTAGTGATGACAAGTTCGTGGAATTCCTTTTGTGCACCGGTATTGCCATCAGCAGCGCCCTCATGAGTTACAGCACCATCGAACAATCTGAAACCGGCTATATTTCCACCTGTAAGACCATTCAACTCATTTGCCTCGGCATACGCCACAAACACTGGGTCACCGCTAAAGTAGATGTTATACACACCATTGAACACCTTATCCTTCTTTGCATTGAGAGCAGTGTACAAAGGCTCAAGCGCATTGTATGCAGCAGTCAACTGCTCGGCAGTGCCGCCGTTGTTGTAGTAGTACAAAGCCTCGGCCAAGTTGTCATAGACATTCTCAACCTCTGTTGCGGTTACGCCTGCAAGGTTCTTGTAAACATTTGCAACCTCGGCTGTTGATGTAAGCTTGTAGAGGTCAAACTTCGCCATGTGGAAGTAAGGACGGCTCACTGAAGAGGTCTGATTATAGTTATCGTGTGTCTTTACGATAAACTTCAAATGAGAATATCTTTCAGCAGCAGAAATAGCACCCGACTCCCAAGTAGCACCGGAAGTATTAGGCAAGCCCTCTACAGTGGTGATTGGTGTCCAGTTCGTTCCATCATTGCTACCATAGATTTCAATATTCTTTGGACGGTCGTTAGAACCGCCGTTACGCTGCTGACCGGCAATTTTGAAGTTATCCAAACCAACTGCATTGCCGAAATCAATCTGCAAGTAGTCGTGTGTAGAAGAGAGCGAACTCCAGTTTGAGTGCAGATAAGAACCTGCATCCTCATCGAGCAGAGCAGCTACACCACCCGCGCCATCGTCGCCGCTGGTGTGTGGGTTATTACACCAAATATAGTAATCATTGCCCTGTGTTGCATTGAGCGCAATCTCTGTTGCCTTGCCTGTTGGGTTGACAGTTGCAACCTCTGCAACCAAAGCCTCGGCAAGGTCAATCAACTCGCCAAGAGCGCGGATTTCATCCTCTTTCTCCTCATCGGCAAGAGTGTGAAGGGTTGTACCGCCTGTACTTTTGAGAGTGCGAGTTTCTTCGTCAACATAATAGTTCTCGCAACCGTCGGCAACTTCAATACCGAGCAAGTTTGTACAGCCCTCGAATGGGTCGGGCTCTGTACCCTTGCGCACCTCGAGGCTGGTGATGTCCACGCCCTCGGGGATTGCGTGAGATACAACGCTGAAGTCGGACATATCCTGTGTAATCTCCAGGCTTGCCGCTGCTGCGCGTGCTACGCCTGTGCGTGCTGCAACAGCCGATGCAGCTCCAAGTGGAGTTGCAGTTACTACAAGCTTGGTATTTGAGTGTGTATATACAATATCAATTCTATACTTTGTACCCTTTGCAAGGTTTGTGAGTTTGTTTCCGTCACCATCGACATCGGTCTTTACGACCAAACCGCCACCGGCCTGCATATAAAGCTGGAAACCTTTAGCGTATGTGCTGTTCATTGGCGCATTTCCTGTTGCAATGAGCGCAGAACCCCATTGGTTAAAGTTATTGCCGTTGTCTGTGATTGTCAAAGAGATAGACCAATCCTCGCCGGCTGCACAGGTTACGCCCAGGTCGGTAGTGATATAATTTGAAGTGTTGGCAGAAGCATTTGCACCCTTACCCTTCACAGCACCTGTGAACACCTTGTTGTCGCTCAACTGCTCAATGGTAGATGGCAAGCTGATAGACCACAGGTCCTTGTTGTTCTTGAAAAGGTTATTTTCAAAACCTACAATCTTCAACTGCTCACCAAGAATCTCAACAGTCTCTGGGATTACAAGGTCGTGGTCACCGCTCTTGCGGATATTGGTAAGAATTACCACTTCAGGAACAGAAACCTCGGTAAATACAAAATCAGTACAATGATCCTCAGTTGACTGGTCGTGGGCCCTTGTTGACTGGTTGAATCCGCTACCATCATCATTTATAACAAAAAACAGGTTACGTGATTCGCCATTACCGGGAACAGACTGCATTGTGAGACCCTCATAGTATGTTGTACCTGTACCAAGTTCAAAACCGTATGATGAAGAGGTCATGCCTTTATGCATGAGGTACTTTGTTGGGTCACCGACATTCTGGAACACATATTTTCCGTCCTCAATGCTACAGAGCCACAAATAACTTGCAGCAGTAGATTCTGTTGTACTCAATGTAAGTGTACCGCTGTTGTTGTAGAGGTAACGGTTCACATACTCGCCGTCATTTGTGGGGCGTGTAGGTGCATAGATATAGTATTTCTTGCCAGCCACAGGTTTTACACCGTTAGCAAGCTTTGTTGTAACAACATCACTGCCGGGCTGTGTGCGGTACTCAATCTGCCAGCCGTCGATTTCAAGGAACTTGCGGAAACGGGCTGTGTAGGTAGCATCCTCGCGGGCGTACATTGTGTGCTCCAAGTTCTCTGTGATCAAACGGCCATACTGGTCGTACCAGCCGAGGAACTCAACATCCTCACTTGCCTTTGTAGCACGCAAGTACATTGGGATATTCGCACTTACAACCCACTCAGTGCCTGTTGAGCCGTCGGGGGTTTCATCGGTCCAAACCTCAACTGTACCCCACTCTGCGCTGTTGGTCTCAACATTGATTGTTGCGGCCTTATCACTCTTCTCGGTTACATTGATGACAATCTCGTAGCACATACGGTTGAGCTGTGCCTTTGCATCGTAAGATTTTGTTGCTGCATCGTAACCGTTGTCCTTCCAAGCACCGTCGAAACGCAAGCGCATATGGGTGAGACCCAAAGGAGCATCGTAAGGCAGAATAACATTGATTTTACCCTCGCAGGCAGTAGTGCTCTCCGCGCCCTTTGTACCGGCAACCTTCAAGAGCTCGCCCTCGTCGGTGAAATCACCATCGGCATTAAGGTCGATGTATGCACTCAAATAGCAATATTTTAGACCGTTATTAGTGTCATCGCTCCAAGTAACATCAAAGCTTGCGCCCTGTGGTACATTTATAATCTGTGATATGGTATTGAAGAGATTATCGGGGGCAACAGATGCCTCGTAGATAGTCTCGGGCTCACGGTTGTAATAAGCAAAAGTAAGTTCGTTCACAAACGATGTCTTTACTGTTGCATCGCCCCAGTCGCTCTTGTCCTCTGTTGGCACACCCCACTTGTCCTGGATGAAGTTTGCAGTGAATGTTGCCTCCTCCTTTGCATAGTAGATGAATGGGTTGTCGTTGCTTACAACCTCACCGCCCTTTGTCCAGTTCTCGAAGTTGTAACCGGTGTTTGCAGTTGCAGTAATCTTCACAGCCTCGGTTGTTGTGATTGAGAGTTCGTTTGTACCCTCGATGGCAACCGAACCGTTCGCACCTGCAACAGCCGTTACGGTACGCTCTGTTGTAATATCCTCAATGAGCGCGAGGTTGAATGTGATGACAGTGCCGTCGCTGTATGTAACCTTAGCTGTTGTCTTGCCAATAGCTGCATCGGCAGGGATTGTCACATTGTTGCCGTTGGCAGTGAGTGTCTCACCGTTGCCGGCATTGCCGTCGTTGTTGAGGTCAACCCAAACGCTTGAGATTGTTACGTTCTTGCCAATGATGAGAGGAAGCTCTACCTCCTGGCCACGATAGACCTCGGGGATAACGTCGCTCTTTGTTGCGTTTGTTGCAACACCCATTGGGAAGATGTAGTTCTTGGTAGCACCCTTGACACGACCGAAGTAGTTGCCGAATGTCTCAGCAGCCTTTTCGGTAGCTGTCATATCATTGGGAATAACCACCTGTGAGTAGTCGCCCGCAAGGTTATATGTCTCGTTGAAGTCAACAGTCCAGGGATACTCGAAACCGCTGTACCAGCCGCCACTGAAAGCATTGCCGTTGTTCTCAAAGAACTGTTTCCAGCGCTTGTAGTGGAAGTCCTTGATAAGGCCTGCCCAGCAACGGTTTGAGTAGTCGTGAAGGTCGGTGTTACCCTTTGACCACACTGTCACCTGTGTACGCGCGTTCCACTCGAGCCAGTTGCGGTCGTTCTCTGTTGTACCGGCAACCTCGTCGGCAATGTTGCGTGCAAGGCTTGTCCAACGCTCGAGCTTGAAGTTCTCGTCGTATGAGAGCATCTCGTCAAGGTCGAGCATCAGCTGCAAATAGAGCTGATAGAGGCGAGTATATTCTGCATCGTTGCCACGAGCGGCGTTGATTAGTGGCAGCAACTGTGCTGCATAGTCCACCATTGCCTGACGAACAACGTCGATGAAGTCATAGTTATAGTTTGCGATACCGTCCTGACCGCCGTTTGCAGTTACAATATCCTTTACAGAATACAACTGGTCGGCAGCAAGGAGCACATCCTGTGTATCCCAGTAGATAGCCGATGTACTCCAAGATGAAACGCTGTTGATTGTCCAGTTTGGACGGGCAAGAACAACAGCCTCTGATGTACCCTGCTGGTTCACCTTACAGTCCCAAACAGACTTCTTGAGGTTCTTCAAGGCCTCAAGTGCTGCAGGGGCAGTCTTTGAGTCAACACCGTAGCGTGAGTGAGCATACTCGGCCAACCACGCATCGGCTGTGGGGCGGTTGTTTACATCCATCCAAGGAAGCTCAAAGAGCATATCATAGAGGATAGGGTTTGTTTCTGTACCCTCGGGGGTAGCACCGATACCCTGGCAGTTGTTGTTCTTTGCAAGAGCCTGGAAGTAACCGTCCATTGTTGTCTCCAAGCGACCGTGTAGACCGCTACGGCCACCGAAGTTGTGGAGCATACAGTAGATGTATGGACAAGTGTCATAATAGTTTGTTCTCCACTTTGCAGCGTTGTCGGCATAGATATTGTCGGCAAAGAGGTCAAGACCGATGAAACGGCTTGTGTAACCCTTGTTCTTCATTGCTGTGAACGCACCACTCTGTGGCACACCCTGCCAGTACTGGATAATCCAGCTTGGAGATTTTGTTACTTTATATGTATCCTTTACACTCTGCTCAACATTGCCGAAATGCTTGTCAAGCTCCACCATAATATTGGGGTAGCAAGTCTCGTTGGTCACGCCGCCGGGGAGTGAACCCTCGTGAAATGGGTCGATGCTGTAGAGTTCAGATACACCCATCACCTCGTGCAGGTGCTTGTAGTAAACAGTTGCAAAAGTCTGATAGCTTGTTGTGTTTGGCTTCAGGATGTCAGGGCGTGTGTAACCGCCGGCCCAAGTACCGTTGTTCACTACATCGCCGCTGCTGAAGCCGTTGATTGAGTAATTAACTATGCAGTTGGGAACCTGACCGCTGAAACCGGGGATTACAGGCTGCATACCAAGCTCGCGCATACGCTGGAGCATATTGCGGCAGAGCTGCTCCTGACGGGTGTACCACCAGTCGGGGTTACCGCTCATATCAACGCCAGTAGAAGGCGAGTTGATTGTACCACCCCAACCCTCGAGGTTGTTCATTGCAAACCAAGCGATGAAACCCGGGCCGGCAATGTAGGCGTTGATGTCACTCTCGCTCACGCCAAGTTCGCGCAAGAACTTACGTGTAACGACATCCAAACCCACAAGGTTCAACGGAGCGTTGATACCGTGCAGAGCCATCCAGTCAATCTCCTTCTGCCAACGGTCCCAAGTCCAGAACGCCATTGAGTAAGAGAATGTACAGGTGTTGAAGTCGTAACGGTAGGTTGTGTTACAAACATGCTTTTCCTCGCTTCCAGGAACAGGCAGTGTAGCATTCACAAGGTCGGTTGTGAGGTTGTTCCAAGTGAGGTTGATGTGTGCATGGTGGTTCAAGTACCAGTTGATACCTGTTGCCACCGACAACTGTGTGTTACCCTTGATGCAAGGCTTGCCGTTCTGCGATGTGATGATGAATACATCCTTGCCATTCTCAGCGAGGTTTGCATCAATCACAATCTCGAACTTGTCGGCTGCGCCATCGCCACCAATACGGTTAAGCAATCCGGTGATTGCCTGTTCGGGGCTGTCTACCGGAGCCTGCGCATTTGTTGTCTGCACTGTAAAGAGTGCTACAACCGCAAGCATTAACGTTAGAAAAAAGTTCTTTTTCATATTATAGTTATTTACATATTTCCCCAAATATTTTCCCAATCGCCACGATGACCACCGGCATTTTGATTATCCGGATCTATAATCACATCATCATCATCTTCTCCTACAATTGAGCCATCAAGCATTATCGTATTTATCTCCAGTTCTACATAATCAACGACCGGAGCCTCATATACTTTTTTTATAGTCTCGTATTTCATAGCCATTTTCCTTATTACTTAACAAATACCTTTTTACCGTTTATTATATATATACCAGGAGATGTTATATTATCTAACTTGCGACCCTGGAGGTCATAGATTGTCTCTATCACTTCGAGCACATCACCTTCTGTTCCGACAAATTCGATATCGGTTGTTGCACCTTCTTCATAACGCAGAGAGAAAGAGCTCTTGCTAGCGGATTCCTCTTTCGAGAGTATCATAAATGCCTTGTTGGCCTTACAAGGAATGTGACCACCTTGAAAATGATTGGTAGAACCATTTATCACTTCCTTTTCACCTTCAGCGTTGTAGTTCTCATATGTACGGTACATCTTTGCCGCAGTGCCGCTTGAATTCAGCATATACACATCAATGTCCCTATCGGCATTACCATCGCCATCAATATCATCAAATGAAGAACAATCTACTATTGTATAGTACAAAGAACCGTAGATATAATTGTCTGCTTCTTTTTGGGCATCCGAAGCGGTATAATAGAATCTTACAGTCTTTGTATCATTGCTCTCATCGGCATTTCTCAATATCACAGGAGCCATTGCAGGAAGCACTCCATCATAAGAAGTCAACTTTATATAACGGCTCGACAAGACAACACCATCATCCACTCCATGGAATGCAACAACGTCATCTGAAATTGTAGTGGCAAAACCAAGCATCAAGGTCGCGTGACCATAAGAGCTTGTATTTGTTTCGTAGTACACACTCTCCTCGGGGTTCTTGATTTCCTCGACAATCCACTTGGTTTTGTCATCACCGGCGTTTGTAACCTTGGCGCCATTCATTGCCATATACTTGTCGCCCACCTGGAACATTGTGGTGCAGCCACCAAGTGGTGAAAGAGCAATTGAAGCAGCGTCGGTCTCATTCACTGCCGAAGCATCAGCACCAAGTGCTGTCAAGTAGCATTGTGTGTGGATATTCTTTGCTTTGAGACCTGTAAGCTCAAGGTAATCGCCATTGGCTGTACCCTCGAACTTCCATACAGCACGGGTATCATAGCTCCGATCATCGCGGATAGCGTCGGCATTGTAAACCTCCTTTGTTGAGTAGTTGGCATCACTCTTGTCAACGAAAACAAGCAGTGAATTATCGGTCTCCATATCGTCAAAGGGGCGTATTGTATAAAGGTTGCCGGGCTTTGGTGCCTTGAGTTCCTCGGGCATACTGCCGGTATAGTTGAGGAACGCATAGTAAGCCTCGTTGAATGCAGCTTCCTCACCATCTTGATTCTCTCCGGCCGTTATGAATGTAGCCTTCTCGTTAATGATGGCAGACAGCTTTGCTAGTTCCTTGTCATATATTACACAATCCTCAAAATTGTATGTTTTGATGAGTTCTTCAATGTGAGCATCGAAGTCGGTCACGCGCTCGAACTTCCAGGTCGAGTTGTCGGCAGTTCCCAGGTCGGTTGAGATGTATGTATTACCACCCTCGCCGTTTGTCCAACCCATCTTGGTATCGTTGGGCTCGCCAAGCACAATTGCAAGACCAACCTTGTTTGCGTTTGATGATGGGAGAATATACCAGTCATCCTTGTTTGCATCACCATCAACCTCCTCGTGTGTCTTCCAGGTCATCGCCTCGACCTGATAGGTCTTAAGGCTGGAGATTGTTGCACCTGTTGACGGCAGCGCCGAAGAGAGTTTATCAATATCATTCAATGTCACATTGGTAATGGTCATTGTCTCCTTCTCGCCAAGTGAGTTATAGACATCGAGTGTCACCTTCTTCTGTGAATATGTGATTACCACCTTGATGTGTGAGAAGTAGTCCTGTGTATGCCAAAAACGGTAGCGGTCATCGGCATTGTTGCACTTGATTACAAGAGAACGGTCGTCCTTGAGATAAACCTGGAAACCACCTACATAGCTATCACTAAGCGGTTCACCGCTTGATGCGAGCAAACAGCTACCGTAGGCGTTGAACGAAGTGTTACCAGCAAGGTCATACTCAAGTTCAATACTCCAGTCCTCGTCGCCCTTCAGGCTCAGGTTGCTCATCACGGTCTGTTGACCCTGACCGGGGAAATAATCCTTGATAGAGTCCAACTGCACGTTCTTGCTGACAAGTGTTATATCCTTGGCCAGGAAGTTGTGGACGTGAACCTTCAGGTACTCATCGACAATAAGGTTATTGCCCGGGAAGTCGTGATACAATCCATTGTTGTCGGGGTCGCTGTCCATCACCGGAGCGTATGAGTTCTTCTCACCTACAAGGTAGAACATATTTGCAAGTTTCTTGTCAGCACTGGCCGCATACTGCTGCAAAGCCATTGGGTTGCTACCGCCATTGAAAGCAGCATAGCTGTCGTTGCCATCCACAACACCGTTCACATTGCGAATGTAGTACCAATGAGGTTGGTCATAGGTCTTGAGAGTACTTGACACACCAACAACATCATCACTAAGTTCGGGCAGTTCGTAGAGAGCATACTGAATCTCGTGCTCAACCATGTGTATATTCTGTGCAAACTGCAAGAGCTTTGCAGTAGCATCTTCACCCGGGGTATAGATTGTACCCTTATAATAAGCCGCTGCACGCTCCGTCATTGTATTGATGATAAAGCGGTAGTACTTAACTTTTGTAGTATCGATACCTTCCTGGGTTGCTTTCGCATCAAGTGTATCATTCAGTCCCTGGGCAACGTGGTCAATAAACTCCTTGAGCATTTTCTTGGCAGTGTCATCATCTACCTTGATAAACTCCCAAGCAGTTCCGTCATCATTCGCTCTGATGCGAACCTCTGTTCCGTTAGTATCGATTCTGGACATCACAATCTTGTTACCATCCTCGTGGTTGCAGCCCCATACGTCAGTAGGATTGTTTGTTGCATCAAGGAGGTGGCGGCCAATGTTATAACCGAAGTTATTTGAAATCTTCTTGGGCTGAACAAACCAGGTGTTACCGTTGTTGTTCCACTCAGCGTGGTCGGCACACTTCATCACGGTTGTAGCGTTATGGATGTTCACGCTGTAATACTCATCCACACTGCTATCCTCGGTTTCTGTAAAGTAGAAGAGTGATGTTGCATCGAATTCTATTGCAGTCCAATCTTCGTAACCCTCAACCAAGTCCATATCGGCACCGCGCTGGTTGAACTTTGCATAGAACCTCTTGCCTGTTTGTGATGAGATTGGGCCGTCACCGCCAATGTCTATGCTTGCGCGGTTGGGGCGTGCCTGCTGTGCCAGGCCCTGCTGGTGCTTATTCCTTATTAAATATAAAGAGGGCGTTTCTGTCACATCGAGTACCGATGACATAACCTCAAACGGTGGCTCTATCTGCAACTGTATATCAAGGATATCGCCGTCATTTACAGCATTGAAATCAAATGATAGCTCATCGCCATTGAGTGTTGCAATAGTAGTGTTCAAGCCCTCCTCATCGTTGAGTCTTATACCCTGATACACGTGTATATCGTTGCAAAGGAGCTGCATTCTCATTGTAGAGAATTTAGTAGCATTCACAAACATACGCGAGAATGGCAACGAGTGAACCTCGGCTGTTCCATCGCCGTTTGAATCGAAAAGCAACTTTGTATTGCGCTTGACAAGCTCGTTACCGATAATTGTAATCTTTTTCTCCTCTCCTTCAAGCGGAACGGGAATAAACACGAAGTCGGTACAAAGGCCCGATGCAACCTCCTCGGGGGCAGTGTCAGCATTATTGTCGTGGTCAACATACGCAGGTGCAACGGTCTGGTTCTGAACATCCCTCACATTTCCCATCCAGAGTCCACCGTTATTTTCAACAGCAAGATACTGCTGCGCAATATTCTTCAATGGCACACCAAAACGCTGTGTACCCAAAGTGCTCATACTCCACTTGTAAGGTTCATCGGCAACAGCACCGTTAGCCAAGTATTTTGTAGGGTCGGCAACATTGCGGAACACAAGATAGCCATCAGAGGTCTGTTCGCAGTACCACTCATACTTATTTTTCTCACTATCATCAGATTCTGCGTTATATGAACCCTGTCCCTTAATCAGCAGACCATTGTCGGCCTTAATCTCACGGTTCACATATACGCCATTTTCAACATCGAAGGCATCGGCATAGATACGGTACTTGTTACCGGGGATAGGCACACCCGAAAGGAGTTTGGCATCGGGGCACTCTGTGTTGTATCTTTCAACAAGATCCTTATATACCTTTGCTGTAGCTCTTGTGTATACAGGGTCGGTTGTTGCCATTGCAATATAATCTATGGCATCCTTGATAGCAGTAGTACCCGGGAGAACATAAAGTTCGGAGAGACCCATACACATAAAGTTTCCATCCTCTTTTACCGTTCTCTCTTTTGCCACAATGCGGATATATCGGTAAGAACCGCCAAGTTCAATCTTGTCCGAAGCATAAACATTGCTGTTGGCAAGATTTGTTTCACGCTCACCACCAACGGTTACAAACTGTCCGTCGGGTGTGTCACACACCTGCAGTTCATACTTTGTCGGTGCATTCTTGCCATCGGCACGGCGCTGCATATAAAGATAAAGCGACTCTACATCCTTGCCCAAGTCAACCTGGTAGTAGTGATAATCATCGGCGTTATTCTCCCTCCAATCGGAAACGTGATACGAAACGCCATCACCATCGAGCAGGTTTGCAATTTCACCCTCATCATATGGGTGGTTTGTTGTTATCTGTGATGGGCTCTGCACAAGACCATAGATTACCTGTGCCGAGTATATGTCACAGCGGCTGTAGATGTGCAAATCCTGCAAATAGCTCTCTTCACTGGTAAACTCGTTTGCAATGTAGAAAGCAAACGGGTGACCATCGTCCCAGGTATCGAAACCGTTTGATGTACCGTTCCAATAGGGTCTGTCGACAACATTATAATCCTTTACGATAAAGACAGTGCTACCGTGGCCGCCACTTGTTATCTGGCCATTTTCAACAACGTTGTACTTCCAGCTCTCCAATTTGACAGTGGACTTTCCACTTGTCGCATTGTCCCAAGAGGTAATGATGAGCTTGGCATCGGCAGCCGAACCGATATCGGTCTTACCGGCAGCATTCACATACAAGCCTGTATTCACAGACTTGATGGCATACCAATCGTTAACACCATCGGCATTGTCGTCGTATGCCTCCAATGTATATACGAAAGTCTCGTTGTACACAAAGAAGTCACGCTCCTTCGACTTGTCGAGCTCGAACTGCACGCCGTTGTTACGCAAGAAACCGGTGCGGTCATCATTGTTACCATTGAGGGCAGTGTTGTAAATCATGAACTTCGCACCAACAGCCTGTTCAAGTGTCAAGCGAGGCGTTGTGTTGCCCTTGTAAGAGCCGGGCTGATAGTACTTGTCGGCCCAAGCAGTTGTTCCCAGCACAAGGAACAGCAAACAAAGAAAGAGTCTTTTTGTCTTCATTTAGTTTTATTGTTTTAATTTTTCGTTTTCACTTCAATGGCGGTGGTTTCCCGGCCACAACTCGCACGCGAAAGCGCGCACGCTACACGCGGGTGCACGCACCCGCGTGTTAGCATAGTCTGCAAAGATACGGATTATTTACATAATTTTCAATAAAAAAAATAACTTTTTCCATTATTTAACAATCGGATAGGCAGCATATTAGATGACCACACAAAAAAAGATGAAAAATAAAAAACTTTATTAATTTTGTCTGCTGCGAACCATTTGCTTTGCAAAATTGTTTACAAAGCAAGAAAAAGAAAAATTATGAATCACCGGGATTTTATGCGCAAGGCAATTGAACTTGCAGTGGAGAATGTTGAGAATGGCGGCGGCCCCTTCGGCGCTGTCATTGTAAAGAATGGAGAGATTGTTGCCACCGGCGTGAACCGCGTGACACCGAACAATGACCCCACTGCGCACGCCGAGGTGTGCGCAATACGCGCAGCGTGCACAAAACTGGGAACTTTCGACCTTAGCGGTTGCGTCATATACACATCGTGCGAGCCCTGCCCAATGTGCCTTGGAGCCATATACTGGGCACATATAGACAAAATTTTCTATGGAGCCAACCAACACGACGCAGCAGCGGTGAACTTTGACGATTCGTTCATATATCGCGAACTGGAGCACAAACCCGAGGAACGCCACAAACCCATTGAAAATATTTTACACAAGGAAGCCCAAGCACCTTTCAACGCCTGGAGAGAAAAAGGCGACAAAGTAGAATACTAATAAAAAACGATAAGTGAAGACACCTTCACTTATCGTTTTTTATTTTCCTTTTCCTACAAAGAATTTGTCAATATACTCAAAGAACTGCTCCTTGTACATCTCGCCTATGGGCACATAGACACCACCGTCGTAGACGATGCGCATCTTTGAGATTTCCTTGACCTTGTTGAGATTGACGAGAAAAGAGCGGTGCACACGCATAAAACTACCTGTGGGCAGGCTCTCCTCAATCTTTTTCATACTCAAAAGCGACACGATGGGCTTTGCGCTGTCGTCGACGAAGATGCGGACATACTCACTCATACTCTCAATATATTTTATTGAATTGATGGGTACACGGAGCATACGATAGTCGGACTTCACATAGAGGCAATCGTAACAAACACCCTCACCCTGCTCTGCTGCCGGCTGAGCCGCATTATTGATACCAAGCAAACGGTTGAGCTTGTTAGCAGCCTTTAGAAAATCCTCAAAGGCTATTGGTTTGAGCAGATAGTCTATAGCATCGAGCTTGAAGCCCTCGATGGCATATTCAGAATAGGCTGTTGTAAAAACGACCAATGGCGGACGTGTCAACGAGCGCACAAACTGCACACCGTCAATATCGGGCATATTTATGTCTACAAACATTGCATCGACATTTCCCGAGGAGAGAATTTCCATTGCTTCGGCGGCAGACGTACACGCCCCCACATTTACCAGGAATGGCACACGTTCAACATATTTCTCGAGCTGTGCAACCGCCAACGGCTCGTCATCAACTATTATACACCTGATCATATTGTATTGGAATTTTCAGTTCAACATTATACCATTCTCCGTTATTGGAGATATGGAGCTGCGCCTTGTCGCCATAGAGCAGTTCAAGACGCTTGCGGGCATTCTCCACGCCGATACCACCACTCGCATGCAAGGCAGTGGGATTCGAAACATCGGGCAATGTATTACGGCATGTAAAGAGAACTTTGCCGGCAGCCTCATCGGCCACCAATGACACCTCGATGAGCGACTTCTTCTTGTAGGTAACGCCATGCTTGAATGCATTCTCAAGGAACTGCATAAAGAGAAGTGAAGGAACATAGATACCTTGCGGTTCTGTAGAGAAATCAGTCTTTATCTCAATTTTGTCAGTATAGCGCAGGCGCATAAGGTCGATATAACTGCCCAGGAATTTAACCTCTTTTTCCATAGGCACAAATGTCGAAGATTTGTCATAGAGAACATAGCGCATCATGTTCGACAATTCAACAACGGTTTTCTGCGCCTTCACCTTGTCAATATCAATGAGAGCATGAATATTGTTAAGGCTGTTCATGAAGAAATGTGGGTTTATCTGATACTTGAGATATTCGAGTTCGGAGCGCAGTTTCTCCTTCTCGAGTTCCTTAATACTCTCGTCACGACGTATGGTAAAGAAGAACAGACGCACGCAGATATTGAATACAAGAGCAAAGAGAGATAACAAGATACGCACATTTCTGGAATCCGAGAAGAACATCCACACCTTCTGTTCGCCCTTTGGAAGAGACTGTGGCAACTGTTCTATGTTTGATGCGACGGGCAATGATGGATTGTCAACAGGGAAAGCCACAAAAACAATAACACCGACTACAATGGCACATAGCAGGTAAAGCACAAGATGCCTTCCCCTCTCTTTATTGAGAAGGAAAGGCATCAGTATGTTATTGTTTATAAAGAACAATATGATTGCCGGCAACAGGAATTTCCAGAACGACAGCAGTTCTTCTGTTGTAGGCAGAAAGGCATCTTCTCCTTGAATGGCATACTTCATGAATGCTCCCAAAAGTGGAGACAACAGCAATACACTCCAGAACAGGAGGTATATGACATATTCTACCGTTCGTTTCTTAAGACTCCAAGCCATTGCATTTTTTGCTTTACACTGCGCAAGTTATATATTTTTTCTTTGCAAAAACAATAAATTCGGCAGACAGCAAAATTGCATCAGCCAAAGGCATTATTTAACAGCCTTGAAACTCATATCAAGCCCCTTGACAGAGTGTGTGAGCGCACCTACCGAGATGAAATCGACACCACAGAGTGCATAGCTACGGAGGGTATCAAAGGTAATTCCGCCCGACGATTCAGTTTCGTAACGTCCTGCAACCATTTCTACGGCCTTGCGCGTCTTTTCTGTATCGAAGTTATCGAACATAATACGCTGGATACCACCCATATCAATTACCTTCTGCAAATCCTCGAGTGTACGCACTTCAACCTCAATCTTCAAATCCTTGCCACACGCCTTGCAATACTCCTTGGCACGCGAAACGGCCTGTTCGATACCACCTGCAAAATCGACGTGGTTATCCTTAATCAATATCATATCGAAAAGGCCAATGCGGTGGTTGACACCGCCACCGATGCGAACAGCCTCTTTCTCCATTATGCGCATACCGGGGGTTGTTTTGCGGGTATCGAGCACGCGTGTACCTGTACCCTCAAGTTCCTTTACATAACGACGTGTCATTGTAGCGATACCACTCATTCGCTGCATCACGTTCAGCATCAAGCGCTCTGTCTGCAAGAGCGAACGGACACTACCGGTCACATACATTGCAATGTCACCTTTCTTGACTTCGGCACCATCTTCAATGAGCACTTCAACCTGCAATGCCTCATCAAAGCGAGCGAAAATGCGTTTTGCCATTTCGACACCGGCAAGAATACCGTCTTCCTTTATGAGCAACATATTCTTTCCCATCGCATCGGCAGGGATTGTAGAAAGGGTTGTATGGTCACCATCGCCAATATCCTCGGCAAAAGAGAGGTCAATAAGTCTGTCAATCAATTCGTCTTTTACGTCCATAATATTTGATTTTATTTTTGCGAAGATATACAATTATTGTTTCCCAAGCAAAAGGATAACTGTTTTTTATTGTATCTTCGTGGCATAAACCAAAAGAAGGAATGAAAATAACACTACTTGTTGTGGGACGCACGGTCGACAACAACATAATTGCAGGCATAAAGGATTATTCGCAAAGGCTGAGCCACTTTGCACAGTTCGACACTGAGATTATCCCTGAATTGAAAAACGCCAAAAAGATGAGCGAGGCGCAACAGAAAGAGGCCGAGGGCGAACTTATACTTAAGGCTCTGCAACCAGGTGACCGCGTAGTGCTGCTTGATGAAGGAGGAAAGGAATACCGTTCTACGGAGTTTGCAGCGTGGATTGAGCACAAGCAGAACATTTCGACAAAAAGATTGGTGTTCATTGTTGGTGGCCCTTATGGTTTTGCGCCCAAAGTGTATGAGGCTGCGCACGAAAAGCTATCGTTATCAAAAATGACATTCTCACACCAGATGATTCGTCTATTGTTCATTGAGCAGCTATACAGGGCATACACAATCATCAACCATCTACCCTATCATCACGAATAAAAGACAATTAGCGCGACATTTCAGTAGAAAATGTCGCGCTAATTTACTCTTATTTTTCATCCTCTTCAACCTCGACGAACTGAAAGCAGCCTGCATCGACAGCACCCATTGTTCGGGGATTGCCTTCAACATCAACGGGCAGACGTTCAAGATATTCATCCGACGCTATACCACGTGCCGAGGATTCGGCTGTGAGGTGGAAATCATACTCAAAGACATCGTGGTCAATCAGACGGAAATGCTCCTTTCCAAACGGAGAAACACTCACACTGTCATACTTTATATTGATAAAGCAACTGTCACCGGTGTCAATGGTATTTATTAGCGAGTTCTCAAAACGGTAGTTCAAGGCATTAGGCACACTATCGCCCAAATTGGTGAGATAGCCCATTACTTCATCTTCCTTTGAGCCGGCAATGACACAATTGGCAAAAAGCGCACCACGTAGCGGTGCCGGAGTGCCTTCGACGCTGTTATGCAACGCCAATGCCACATCGCGCTGACGCCATACATAGAAATTGGCTATAGTACAGTGGATGAAATTGACATCGCCACCAACTACCTTAACGCAGTTTCCCTGCGCATTGGCAAAAAGAGAATTCATTGCAGTGGCACGCGCCATAACAAGTTCGAGCGCGTTACCGTGAAAATTCTGCACTATGGACGATTCGATGGTTATACGGTTCTGCACGGTATCGCCCTGCTCCACCTTTATACCATAGTTGGCACTGTGGATATCGCAATGCACTAGTTTGTTGTCGTTGCTGGTTGAGGTGAAGACAATACCGTCCCACTGCCCGGGAATGTGGTCATAGGGAAGATAGGAGAACATACGGTCGGTGCGGTCACCACGAAATACTATGGGCGCGGAAACTGTTCCCTCGGCTTCAAGCGAACCGGCGACTTTCATAAATGCCTTGTCGTGAAAATAGAGCGTTGTTCCGGGTTGCAACGACAATATCGCGCCTTGCGCCACTGTAAGGCTATCATAAACAACATAATGCCCTGCTTCAAGAACGGTGTCAGTTACGACATTCTCGCCTCGCAGGAAGGTGACATCGCGTCCGTAGGCAAGGAGAAGCACGCTTTGCTGCACTCCGCTCTCAAGAGTAAAAAGCAGCGAGTCCTTAACCATAAGAGGAGTATCAACTCCGTTACGGTCAACGGTTACCGAGGCCAGGACATAGATGCTGTCTTTTGCACGAATCTCGAGGTCGTGCATCAGGGTTCCGTATTGTCCATCGACAAGCACGCTAAATGGTGATGCTCCTCCGCCCTCAAGACGCACGCTGCTGACGCGCAACGATTTGTCGTTACGATTGCGTACGATGAATTTGGCCGTGGGCGACATCACTTGGGTAAAAAGCGTGTCGAAAGAGACCGTATCGCACGAGAATTCAAGGCGCAACGACGGGTTTGAAGAGAAGCCGGCCTCCTCGTTACACGAAACGAGGAGTACCGACAATATACTTATATATAATAATGCCAATTTCTTTATCATCGTTCAAGGAGTTTAGTTCATTAACGATGAGAAACCTGTTTTATTGCATTACTTTACAGGAGCGTTCTCGAGCAATGACAACAGATGACGCCACCAACGCTCGGTAGAGGCAATGTGCAGACGCTCGTCGGGCGAGTGCACGCCACGCATTGTGGGGCCAAAGGAAATCATATCGAGGTGGGGAGCCTTCTCAAGGAAAAGACCACACTCCAGACCGGCGTGGATTGCCTTTATCTTGGCCTCATCACCAAACAGTTGTCTGTAGGTGTCACAAGCCACCTTCAGAATTTCGGACTTCATATTTGGTTTCCAACCCGGATACTGTCCTTTTGTTGTAACCTCGGCACCGGCAAGTTCAAATGCAGCACGCACAGAGAATGAAACAAAGTCACGAGCCGACTCAATAGAGCTACGCTGGCTGGTGGTGACGGTTATCACATTATCGGCTTTACGCTTGATGGACGCAAGGTTGCTCGATGTTTCGACAAGACCGGGGACATCCTGGCTCATTGCAAAAACGCCGTTGAAAACAGCACACACACAGCGGAGGAGTTTGCCTGTAACAACAGGGTCAATAGCCTGCGCTACGGGGTCGGTGCTCTGCAGGGTGAAGCGCATTGCAGGTTCTGTCACGTTGAATTCGTCCTGTGCCTCGGCTGCAAAAAGATTGAAGTCGACGCGTACATTCTCTTTGTCGGCCGATGGAATGGCAAATACAGCCGAAGCATCGCGTGGAATAGCATTATGAAGGCTGCCACCTGTGATGTCGCAAAGGTAAAACTCATATTTGTCGGCTACACGCGCAAGGAAACGGCAAAGGAGTTTGTTTGCGTTGGCGCGTCCTTTATTTATATCGTCACCGGAGTGACCACCTGTAAGAGCGTTTATATCAACCTTCATAAAGAACATATCGCTGCTGACAGGCACCCACTCGTGTTTGAAGTCGGCATAATTGCATACGCCACCGGCACAGCCGATGAACATTTCGCCCTCGTCCTCGGAGTCGAGATTGACAAGTATGTCGCCCTGCAAAAGTTCAGGCGAGAGAGCCTCGGCACCGGTGAGGCCTGTTTCCTCGTCAATTGTAAACAAGCAGTTGATGGGGCCGTGCTTCAAGGTTTTATCGGCAAGGACAGCCATCGCTGCAGCCACGCCAATACCATTGTCGGCACCCAATGTGGTACCTTGTGCCTTGAGCCATTCGCCATCAACCCAAGTGGTAATGGGGTCTTTGGTAAAATCGTGCTCTACATCGGGACGCTTGTCGCACACCATATCCATGTGTCCTTGCAGGATAATGGTCTTTCTGTTTTCAAAACCGGGAGAAGCAGGCTTCTTTATCAATACGTTACCGACACTGTCGGCTATGGTTTCATACCCGAGTTCTTTACCGAAAGACTGCAGATAGGCCGAGATTTGGGCTTCATTCTTTGAACCACGGGGAATTTCACTTATTTTCAGAAAATACCCGAAAAGAGCTTCGGGTTGCAATTTATTGTTTTCCATATTCAAAATGTTTAAAATCGTTAAACAAGATGTTTGTTTCGTAAAATATTGTTAATTATCCTTTTTATTGACGCTTTTTTACCTTTTTTTGGAATTTTGCTGACTAACAAGAGAATAAAAAGAACTATCTTTGCATCGCTGAAAGAATTCACTTGTTCAGCTACAACATTACAAAGTTAATTGAAATGTTCAAAACTTTACTATATACACTGTTAATTATTGCAATTTGTGTTGCATTGCTTGCCGTAAAGGTAATTATAAAAAAGAACGGACGCTTCCCCAACACACACGTAGGTGGCAATAAAGCGATGCGCAAAAGAGGCATAAAATGTGTACAGTCACAGGACAGGGATGCACGCAGAAAGAATCCTATGGCTGTTGAGGAGATAAGAAAATAAAAACCGGATGGACAAGGCTGTCCATTATCCTTGTTTCGCAGCCATTTCAAGCGCGAGGCTGGATTTTGCAGCGGTCCAACATACTTTATAATAAATTTAAACAGTTTCAAAATACTATGAGAACCACAAAAACAATCACTTTGTTGGCTGTATTGGCTTTCGTTCAGATACTTTTCGTACAGTGCTCGGCCAACAACAGCGAAACTACATCTACAAATGAAGCGGCCACAACAGCTGTTGCATCACCAGCCTCAACTCCATTGTGCAGTATAAAGATTGCTTATGTAGACTATGACTCACTATTGGTGAACTACAATTTTGCTCAGGAAATCCAAAAAGAGATTATCCGCAAAGAGATGAGCATCAACAACATCATCGAGGAGGAGAGAAAGAGTCTGCAGGAAGAGGCTGCCGCTTTTGAGCGCAAAGTGCAGAACAACGTATTTGCCACACAGGAGCGTGCACAGGCCGAATACGAGAAGATTATGAAGAAGGACCAGGAGTTGTTGCAGCGCGGACAGGCTATGATTGCTGAACTTGAGAATGAAAGGAATCTAAAGTATGCCGAACTGACAAAAAGCATCAATGACCATATTCAGGAGTACAACATCAATGCCAAGTACGACTTCATTCTCACAAAAATGGGTGGCAATATGCTCTATGCCAATGAGGCTCTTGATATAACAAAGGATGTTGTAAAAGGACTTAATGAAAAGTACAACAGCGAAAAGAAATAAGACTATCAAACAAATTCATCAATACAAAGAAAAGTGCCGGACTCGCGAGTTCGGCACTTTTCTTTATCAATATTTCTTATGCGGCATCTTGTGTGGTGCTATCATATTTTCGGGGCGGAGCAATTCATCGAGCTCTTCCTTTGAAAGCAAGCCCTCCTCGAGGACAAGGTCATAGACACTGCGGTTCTCTTTCAAAGCACGCTTGGCAATCTTAGCACTGTTCTCATAACCCAGTACAGGATTGAGTGCCGTTACAATACCGATGCTGCCCATAACAAGTTCCTTGCAATGTCCCTCGTTTGCGGTAATGCCATCGACACAGAGCACACGCAGACGGGTCATACCTCGCAACAACATACGTATTGAAGAGATGATTGAGTGAACAATTACAGGCTCCATCACATTGAGCTGCAACTGACCGGCCTCGGCAGCGAATGTCACCGTCAAGTCGTTACCAATAACGCGGAAGCATATCTGGTTGACAACCTCCGGGATTACAGGATTTACCTTGCCCGGCATAATACTTGAACCAGGCTGCATAGGTGGGAGGTTTATCTCGTTAAGACCGCAACGAGGGCCACTTGACAACAGGCGGAGGTCGTTGCATATTTTCGACAGTTTAACAGCAAGACGCTTCAAGGCCGATGAATACATAACTGTTGAGCCGGCATCAGGAGTAGCCTCGACAAGGTTGCCTGCAAGCACAAACGGTTTGCCCGAAATTGCACGCAGAGCATCGACACAGGCCTGTGCATAGCCGGGCTCTGTATTAATACCTGTTCCAATGGCTGTAGCTCCCATATTCACCTCGAGGAACAGACGTGCCATCTCATTCAAACGGCTGACCTCCTCGTCAAGGGTGGCTGCAAAGGCTTCAAATTCCTGTCCCAATGTCATTGGAACAGCATCCTGCAACTGAGTACGTCCCATCTTGATTACCTGATTGAACTCCTTGCCCTTTGCACGGAAAGAGTCGATAAGACGCTTCAATTCGCGCACCAAATCCTCGTTATGCAAAATAAAGCAGAGCTTGAACGATGTCGGGTAGGCATCGTTGGTGGATTGTGAGAGATTGACGTGGTCATTGGGGTGACAGTATTGATATTCTCCCTTCTTGTGTCCAAGAATCTCAAGAGCGCGGTTTGCCACCACCTCGTTTATATTCATATTGGTTGATGTGCCTGCTCCACCCTGCATAAGGTCTACAGGGAATTGGTCTACCAAAGCACCTTCCATAATCTCTTCACAAGCCTTTTTAATGGCTTTTCCAATCTCTTCCTCAAGTGTTCCAAGCGACACATTGGCGTGGGCTGCGGCCCACTTTACCATAGCAAGAGCCTTTACATAATAGGGGTGGTCACTGATGGTAATTCCGGAAATATCCTTGAAATTGACCATTGCACGCAGGGTCTGCGCGCCATAATAAGCATCGGCAGGGACCTGAATCTCGCCTAATGAATCGTGTTCAAGACGTGTTTTCATTGTTATATGTATTTAATGAACTTATTTTACAAAACGCACAACGCCCCTGTTTGGTTCGGACATTGCGATATGCGAAGATATAAATTAAATATCGGAACAAAGAATTTATGATTGCGATTTTTTCTAAAAGTTACAGAAATGAAAAAAAGAGGAACGGTTTCAAAAAAAAGATTCCGTTCCTACCACGAAAAAAAAATCAAGCGCAGAGAGTAATATCAGGCTTGATATTGAGATAATTGGAAAGACAAGTGCACAAAAAAAGGAGAGTGAAAACTCTCCTTGAAGTAGCGGGGGAAGGGATCGAACCTCCGGCCTTTGGGTTATGAGCCCAACGAGCTACCACTGCTCCACCCCGCGATGCATTTCTTAATTCTTGTGCAAAGGTAGTGCTATTTTTTGTATCTGCAAATTTTTCGGGGCAAAAAAGCACTTTACAAAAGCAAAAAAGATAAAAAAGAACAAAAAATAGTTTTTAAGAACAAATTTCGCCACGCTTTTTTGCACAAAATTGCACAATTGTGTAATTTTGCAGAAAATTCAGATTCAGTATGTCCACCGTAGAAACCAGAGAGTTACTTATTAAGGTTGCAAGAAAACTTTTTTCCAAGCAAGGCATTGGCAATATAACGATGAATGACATTGCAAAAGCTGCCAATAAAAGCCGTAGAACAGTGTACACCTATTTTCAAAGCAAGGAGGAATTGCTTGAGGCAAGCATTGAAATGGAGGTTAAGAAGATTTCTGCAGCAGTAACCAAAGTGGCTATGTCCGACCTGCCTGCCGACAAAAAAATCATCAAGCTTGTATTTGTACATCTGCAGATGACACGTAACATCGTGCGACGTAACGGCTGTCTACATTCGGACTACATACTTATCGTTGAACACATACGCAAAAGCTTTGACGCAAAGGAAATTGCATTGTTCAGACACATTATCGCAGAGGGCAACCAAAAAGGTATTTTCAACAGCGAAAGCCCTGACCTTGCCGCACGTTTTCTACATTTCTGCCTGAAAGGAATTGAGACACCTTTCATGAACGGCATAATAAACCGCAACAACGACGACAGTTTCGTTTACCACTTCACAGAAAAAGTGATACTCAATGCGTTAGGACATAAAGCAACCGAAAACATCCAATAAACGATGAAAGTACTTTACGAGGATAATCACATCATTGTCATCAACAAGGCTGCCGGCGAAATTGTACAGGGTGACAAAACCGGCGATGAATCGTTGTGCGACACAATGAAAAGATACATAAAGGAGAAATATGCAAAACCCGGAAATGTATTCATTGGACTACCGCACCGACTCGACCGCCCCGTGAGTGGCATTGTGGTATTTGCAAAGACGAGCAAAGCACTTGAAAGACTGAACAGGATGTTCAGCGAAGGGGGCGTAAAAAAGATTTATTGGGCGTTGACAAAAGGTGTGCCCGTACCAGCTGAAGCCGAGCTTGAAAGTTGGATTCTGCGTAATGAGAAGATGAACAAAAGTTTCTCGTACCCCAAAGAGGTAAAAGGTTCAAAACGTGCCTTGTTACATTACAGACTTGCAGCTGCATCGCAGAATTACAATCTCATAGAGGTAGAGCTAAAGACAGGACGACATCACCAGATACGTTGTCAACTATCATCCATTGGCTGTCCAATAAAAGGCGACCTTAAATATGGTGCACAACGTTCAAACCCTGACGGTAGCATATCGCTCCACGCCCGTTACATTGAATTCACACACCCCGTATCGAAGGAGGTCATTGCCATAACTGCTCCACTACCCGACGACAGACTATGGCAAAGTTTTGAAAACATCTGAAAGTTGACAGTCATAACAGATAAAAAAGACGAAAAGTGTTGAGGCAACTCAACACTTTTCGTCTTTAAGATAGTACAGTACCGAGCTGTTTCCTCTACGGAAAAGCTCCCTTGCTACTGAACGTACATCGTTTGCTGTGACAGCACGGTAACGTTCGGGCTCACGCAGATGAGAATCGAGGTCGCCACGTAATTCAGCAAGAGCTATATTGTTGCTCAAATGTTCGCCACCGATGTTACGGAATGTGTATTCCGACTCAAAGCGGTTTTTAACCTTTTCAAGTTCCTCCTCGGGAACAAGTTCCTGTTTCAACGCATCCAGTTCACGCCATAAAGCAACCTCTGCATCCTCTATGCGAACATCGGGAGCAACACGTGAGTATATCCAGAACATTCCGGCATCCTCACTGCCCGAGATAAAGGCATCTATTTTAGAAAAGAGTTTCTGTTCACGTACAAGACGCAGAAGAAGACGACCGGAATATCCATTTGAGAGAACATCGGAGATGACATCGCAGGGATAATAGTCGGCATCGAGCCTGCTACCCATATGAAAGCCCATATATAATGCATTTTCGGGGACGTTGCGGTGCACGACCTTACGACGTTGTCTTGTCTGGCGTGGCTCAACAGGAAGTACGTCCTTTTTCACTCCCTTGGCAGGAATGTTACCGAACCATTTATTGCTCCACTCCATCACCTGCTCAAATGATACATTGCCCACAACCGCAAGAACAGCATTGTCGGGAGCGTAATATTTTTTATAGAAACGGCGTATCACAGATACCGGCACATCGGATATGTGCGATAGCTTGCGACCGATTGTCGACCAACGATAGGGATGTTTCTTGAATGCCATAGCACGGAGTATCATACTTACATCGCCGTATGGTTTATTGAGTGTCGTCTGCTTGAACTCCTCCATAACCACCTGTCGTTGCACATCGACCTTACTCTTCTCGAAGGTTATATTGCACATACGGTCGCTCTCCATCCAAAAGGCGAGTTCGGCATTCTGCTTGGGCAAGGAGATATAATAGTTCGTCACATCGTTATTTGTGTAGGCATTATTCTCACCTCCGGCACTCTCAAGTGGTTCATCGAACGATGGAACAGCTTTTGTACCCTCGAACATAAGGTGTTCGAGCAGATGCGCCAGACCGGTGTGCTCATACTCCTCGTTACGGGCTCCGACGCCATAAAGCAGATTAACATATACCATCTGCGAATCATCGGCCGGGATATGCAGTATGCGGAGGCCGTTGGAAAGGGTGGCTTTATTGAGCATCATTGATTACAGTTATTTTCTTAATGATAACATCCTCACGTGGACGACCTTCGTAAACACTGACCCACGAAATTGCATCGACAATATCCATTCCCTCTACAACCTCGCCAAAAACGGTGTAATAGGGGTCGAGAGCCGGCATTCCACCCTCTTTCAAATAGGCATTGCGCTGTGCCTTTGTATAATGGAATTCATTACTGCGCGCGGCCTTGCGTGCCTCACCCATAAGTTCAGATATTCTTTTCTTGTACTCTTTCTCTTTATCCTTGTCAACCTCGGCCATAGCACTCAACTTATTAAGTTCTTTGAGGTGAGGCTTCTGCAGTTCAAGAAACATCTTATTTACAAGTTCCTTGTTGTACTCCTTCTCGGCAGCATTTATATCGGTTTCTTTCACCTTTTTGTTGGAAACAATAAAAAAGTGTCCGCCCGACGACCTGATACCTTTTGAATGGCTTGGAGCAGCCAAAGCACCACGTTTGTGCACACGTTTTGTAGCATCTATCTCGTGCGGAACAGTGTAATCGACATCGCTTGCACCCATATTCTTACGGAACTTGCGGTTCTTCGCCGATGTGTAGTCACCGGCCTGTATCAACATTCCGGGGTCGACCCTATAAAAGATTTGACCATCGTAGTACCCGTTCATTACAAGATTGATGAAATTCTTGCGATGCATTGGTGCCTCGCGGTAGAGCTTTATCTTTACATCTCCACGAGAGGTCGACATCAATACATATTGGTCGCAATCGGGGCTATCGGTATTCAAGTCCTTTACTTCGAAACCTGTTGAGGATTTTTTCTCTTGCTTGGTGGTTGTTTCACTACAAGACATCAAAAGGGCAAGCAGTGAAAATGCAAATATTATTCGTTTCATAAGCATAATGTTTCTTACATATATCCCGGCACAAAGATAGCGCAAACAGACGAAACACAAAGCGTGCTTCGATGTTTTACTGCCGGTGCAGACTGTTTTAGTCTTCCACCAACAAATTTAAGTATTTTTTCAAGAAAAAGAGCTCTGAAAAAGAAAAGTTGCATCAACAAAATTGTTAAAAGCAATATAAGTCACACGGCCTATACAAAAAAGCCGTAAAGTAGTACTTTAAAAAATAAAAAATGCGGCCTTTTTTGGTTATTTTTGCACTATAAAAAAGATGTGGGCTACGATGTAGTACACTATGGAGTATGAAAAAGAGAAGTTGGATACATATATTGTCAAGGAGCATACTGATGATTGTCGGAATTCCGGTTATCATCGTTGCTGTTCTCATACTCCTACTCTACATTCCATCGGTGCAACGGGTTGTTGTTGACAAGGCCTGCAAGGAGATTGCGGCAAAGAGCGGATATGATATTGAGATTGGTTCAATAGCACTGTCGTTCCCACTGAGTCTGAAGGCAACGGACTTCAAGATGTCCAAAGAAGATACACTATATTTTCAAGGAAAGAATCTAGAAGCCGACATATCACTCCAGCCCCTGTTTACCGGAAAGGTAGAGGTAAACTACATTTCACTGGAAAACCTTGACATTGACACGCACAATATGCTATCGGGTGTGTGCGTGGATGGAAAAGTGGGCTATATAAGGTTAGTAGCAAGAAACGCCGACCTCATTAACTCCATAGCCGACATAAGACAGTTGCACATTGCCGACACAGAGCTAAACATCGTCACTCAGCCCGATACTGCAACAAGCAAAGAGAGTAGCCCGTTGCAGTGGATGATAAACCTGCATAGTGGCAACATAAAGAATTGCAGCATTGGCATCTCTGTGCCGCAGGATTCGCTGAAAACCGACATATATGTCGAACGGTTGCAGTTGAGTAAAGGGAATCTGAACATCCCGACAAACAGCTTTGCCATAAAAGAGTTTGCATTGAATAATTCAATTGTCAAATATGACAAAGGGGAGAAAGAGGCCGAACAGGCTCCGCTTGAACATATTGAGTTCAACAGCATCAACATCAACGCCGACAATTTGAGGTATAACACACTAAGCGATATCAGTGCAAATATATCACAATTGACATTTGTTCAACCCGATGGAATTACCATAACTGATGCAAAAGCACATTTTACGAGCAACAAAGACTCACTGCTTTTGCACGAGCTGAGTATTGAGAGCCAAAACGGTTCATACATATATGGGGAAAGTACAGTACCGCAACAAGCACTGCTAAATTCAAAAGGAGCATCCTTTTCAACAACGCTATCGGCAAGCATAAGCAAACCCGACCTCGCGCGATTTGTCACGCCACAGGTATATGAACAGCTTCACTACTTCAATAATCAGTTGTTGAATATTGGACTCTCATTAAGCGGCAACATCAACAATATGGCAATCGACACCGTTGCGATAGATTTTCCGGGAGTTGCTACTGTAAATGCAAACGGCAATATCCAAAATATTCTTAATACGAAAAACGCAAGCGGAGAGATTGCTTTTTCGGGAGAAGTTGACGACATCAGGAGATTTACCGGCGGCAACATCCACAACGACAGTATAAACGGCAAAGCTGAAATGTTTGGCAAATGCTATTACAACAACGGGAAAATAGATTCCGACATTGCCATTCAAAGCGCAAACGGACAGGTTGATGCCAAAGGAAGCTACGACATTAAGGAGAATGCATACAAGACACAGATAAATGTCGGACAACTGGCTCTCTCGGATATTATACCCGACATTCCGCTACACAGACTGACAATGAATATAAAGGCCGAGGGTTGTGGCATTGACATATTCAGCGACAGCACCAGATATAACATCGACCTCGCCGTCGACACGCTGTACTTTGCCGATTACAGGTTCCACTCGCTGAATGCCCAGGCCACACAGGAGAAATGCATTTCGTCAATAGGCATTGAGGGAAATGACAAGAGCCTACTTTTTGGTATAGACGCAACAACGACACTGGCTCCCGGCGGTATAGAAAACCACACCACAATAGAATTGACAAATGCCGACCTCAGAGGAATTGGTATGGTAGATTCCATGCTCAAGACATCGACAAACATTGACATAACAGCAACAACAGACTTCAAGGAGAGCCACAGCCTAAGAGTTTCCGGAGACGATATAAACATCATTACAAGACAGAACCACTTTACACCGGAAAGCCTGTTTTTGGACTTTGCCACAAGCCCACAAAAGACAAGCATCAGAATGAAAAACGGTGACCTTGACGTTGATGGCGAAATGAATTGTGGCTACAACAACCTGTTTGCTGCATTGGAAGAGATTGCCGAAATGCACAGGAATATCATGAGCAAAAGCAACTCCTTGTACCACCTCAATGACTATGAAAAGGTGCTGCCACGCATCTCTTTGAAGTTCAATTGCGGCGAGAACAATGTTATGCATAATTTCCTTGCTTTTGCCGGAATAGAAACAGGAGCGATAACCATTGATGCCGATATTTCACAAAGCCGAGGGCTTAACATAAAAGGCAACGCCATCAATTTCAGCAGTAACGGCATTAATCTCGACAGCATAAAGTTTGCAACAAGGCAAAACGACGAAAAGCTCAACTATATCATTGGTGCAAGTAACCTTACAATGGAATCACTTGGCGATGAAAACAGCTACAATGCTCTATTGTACGGCAACATCCTATGTGACACTGTCACAACAAATCTCATACTGCGCGACAATGTAAAGAACATTGACAGCAAAGCAGGAGTCACCACAGTCCTGAGTCCCGGATATATGAACATTCGTTTCAATCCCGAGGCTCTATTGCTTGGCGCACCATTCACATTCAGCAAGAACAACTACATAAACATCGGCAAGGCAATGTCAATTGATGCCGACGTAACCTTCAGCAACAGCAATGAGAGCGGTTTCAATCTATACACCATCCCCGACAAAGAAGCCAAATACAATATCAACCTCGATTTCTTCAACGTGCATCTGTCGGAACTTGCCAATGCATTGCCAAGCACGCCCGATATCAATGGAAATCTCTCTGCAAAGTTGAACTACAGGCAGACAAGCAATGGCGACGTATTCTCATGCAATGCAGATGTTGATGGGCTCACGTATAATGGAGATACAATAGGCAAAGAGAATATATCACTTGTCTATTCACCCACAAGCAACGAGGCACACAATATCAGCTGTATAATAAGCCACGACAATAAGGAGGTTGCCCACATCAATAGCGGGTATCAGCGAGGCATTTTCGACGGCAGTTTTTCACTCACTCGCCTACCGCTCAACATAACACAGGCATTCATTGACAAAGAAGGAGTCTTGATGAACGGTTATCTCAACAGCGAAGTAAATTTCAAGGGAACCCTCTCTGACATGAAGAGCTATGGATATATGCATTTTGATTCAGTGTATGCATATAGTCCTATGTTGGGTGCAGTGCTACATCCGGCGGAAGAGATGATAATGATTGAAAACAATCAGGTCAACCTACAAAGGTTCCATATATATGACAAAGCCAATACCCCATTTGTAATAAATGGTAATCTGGATATAACCAACCTACTTAACCCCAAACTTAGTCTGCGCCTGAACGCATCGAACTATGAAATCCTGAACACACCGCAAGAAGCCGGGAAAATGGTCTATGGCAAGATGTTTGTCGATTTGCGCAGTATGATTCGAGGCACCCTCGACGACATTAGAATGATGGGCGACCTCACCGTTTTGAACAGCAGTAATTTCGCATACGTCATTCCTGAAACGGCATTCGACAGCAACAAGGACCTTGACGGACTGGTGGAATTCGTGAATTTCAACGACACGACAACCATTGTGCAACAGGAACAGCCGAAGATTGACCTTGGCAACATCAACGCCAATCTTAACATTACAATTCAGGAAGGAGCAAACTTGTCGCTCGACTTTGACAGTTCGCGCGAGAGCTACGTCAGCATTGAGGGCGAGGGCAACCTCAACGCTACATACGACAACAGGAACGGTTTCGGCGTCACAGGTGTTTACAAGCTGAACGGTGGACAGGTGAAATTGACATTGCCCATCATCCCACTAAAGACGTTCTACATACAGGAGGGCGGACGACTAACCTGGACAGGTGACCTTTTCAACCCGATATTGGATGTCACGGCTTTGGAAAGGACAACCGTTTCAGTGGAATTTGACGACAACAGCATACAGCCCGTTGTCTTCAACACCGGCGTCGTTGTGAGCAACAGTATCAACGACCTTGCGATAGACTTCACTATGTCATCGCCTGAGAATGCTGTCATACAAAACCAGCTCAATGAACTCGACCGCGAAACATTGAGCCGCTACGCAGTGGCAATGATAATCACCGGCACATACCTTGGAGGACGTCAAGGAGTAACAGCAGCAAGTGCATTGAGTTCGTTCCTGGATGCCAAGATAAACGAGATTTCAGGCACAGCCATCAAGAACTTCGATGTAAATATCGGTATAAACGATGCAATGAACGCAGAAACAGGAAATGCATACAAGAACTACTCGTTCAGCTTCAGCAAACGCTTCTTCAACGACCGCATAACCGTTGTCATTGGAGGCGAGGTAAACAGTGGCGACCGCCCCGACAGGACAGCCGGCAACAACAGTTTCATAAACAATGTATCACTCGAGTGGAAACTGAACGAAGAGGGAAACAGATATATCAGAATATTCTACGACAGGAATTACCAGTCACTGCTTGAGGGTGAAATTACAGAAACAGGTGTCGGATATGTCTACAAACGCAAATTGAACAAGCTGAAAGAACTTTTTATGTTTAAAAGGAAAGGTAGCGATAAAAAGCCCGACGAAACAAATAGGACAAAAGTAAAACAATGATAAAACGTGCAGCATTATATCTATTAATCATCCTGCTTGCAGTTGCCTGTTCCACGACACGATACGTTCCCGAAGGCGACAAACTCTACACAGGAATAAAAAAAGTGGAATTCACCGACGCCAAGGAGAATGCAACCGGCAGCGTTGGCAAGACCGCATTGGAAGAGGCAAGATATGCCCTTGACTATGCTCCCAACGGCTCTATTGCAGGCAGTTCAACCCTGCGAGCATTGCCAATAGGCCTGTGGTGGTATAATGGTCTGCGCGATTCAGAAAGCAAAATTGGAAAATGGCTGTTCAAGAAGCTTGCCAATGAGCCGGTATTACTCTCAAAGGTCAATCCCGACCTACTCGCCGATGTAGCAACCAACGTACTCAAATACTACGGCTATTTCAACGGAAATGTCGAGGCAGAGATAATCCCTTCAAAGAAAAATCCCAAAAAGGCAAAAGTAAGCTACACGGCAACACTTGGCACACCATACCATTACGACAGCATATCCTACTGCAATTTCGCACATAATGCCGATAGCCTTATACAAAGCACACTCAACGAACGCATCATACACCCAGGTGAGCAATTCGACGCAGCTGCAATGGAAGAGGAGCGGACAAGAATAAGCAACCTTCTCCGTAATAACGGCTACTACTATTTTCAGCCCGGATTCATAACATTCCTTGCCGACACAATAAATCGTCCGGGATATGTCGGACTGCGCATACAGCCAACAAGTGATATGCCACAGCAAGCCAACGACATACGAAAAATAGGCAACATCACCATCAGAGTGCGCAACAACGAAACGGGCAGTGCTACCCTGCGCCAAAAAGCCGACACACTAAAACGAGGTAACATAACATACATCTATTACGATAAAAAAGTACCAGTACGCATTGGACCATTGATGCGTAACATACAGATTAAGCAAGGCGAATTATATTCGCAGGAGAAACAGCAGAACGCCATCAACAAGCTGAGCCAGATGAACATTTTCAACAGTTTCAAGCTCAACCTCATTCCACGAGAAGGAACAGACCTGCTGGACCTGGACATCACCACCCAACTCGACAAGCCATACGATTTCACCTTCGAATTGAATGCCACAGCTAAGAGTAACAACCAAATTGGCCCAGGCAGTAAAATAAGCCTAGCAAAAAGGAATGTGTTCCGCGGAGGAGAAACACTAAAACTGACACTCTCAGGCTCATACGAATGGCAGATGGGCAATCAGATAGAGGGTAAAGCCTCGGTCATCAACTCGTGGGAGATTGGCGCCGACCTGTCGCTGAACTTTCCACGCCTATATTTCCCATTCCTGCATAGGCGTTATATGCGCGTACCCGCAACAACATCATTCAGCCTATACATAGATGGAATGAACCGTTCGGGATTCTTTAGGATGATACAGGCCGGTGGCGATGCCACATACAAAATACAAAGCCACTCAACCACCACACACACCGTCATCCCATTCCGCCTCACATACGATATGCTACTCAGCACCACCGAAAAATTCAACAGTATCGTCGAGAGCAACAAGGCCATACGCAACAGTTTCCGCGACCAATTCATACCGGCAATGCAGTATAGCTACACCTATGACAATGCAAATACCAAACACCGCAACAAGAGCAAATTGGATATTTCCGTAACATCGGCCGGCAATGTAACATCACTTCTTTTTGCTGCATTTGGCGAGCCATTTGACCAAAAGAACAAAAGCATATTCGGCAACCCTTATGCGCAATTTATAAAAGCCACAGCCGAATTGAGCCAACTATGGAGAATAAACAGCAGCCAGTATATAGCAACACGCATTATGGCCGGTGCAATACACAGCTACGGCAATTCAGAATATTCGCCTTACAGCGAACAGTTCTACATTGGAGGTTCAAACAGCCTACGTGCCTTCACAGTACGCTCCGTAGGCCCGGGCAGCTACCGCCCCGGCGTTATAAACAACTATACCTATCTTGATGAAACAGGTACTCTCAAGCTGGAAATGAACATAGAATACCGTTTCAGGATAATATCAGACCTTCATGGTGCACTATTTATAGATGCCGGAAACATTTGGCTATTAAAAGAGGATAAAGAGCGTCCGGGCGGAGAGTTCAAGTTCAACACCTTCGCCGAACAGATAGCATTGAACACAGGCTTTGGTGCACGATACGACCTGGGCATATTGGTTTTGCGCCTGGATTTTGGCCTTGGCCTACACGCCCCATACGATACAGGGCGCAAAGGATATTTCAATCTCAACCCACTCAAGGACGGGTTTGCCTGGCATTTTGCGATAGGTTATCCGTTCTAAAGAAAAAAGCGTGGGATTTATCCCACGCTTTAACTTGAAACATCAGTCACATACCGGACGTACAGACAATCCGTAATAACGATTCTCACTGCCAATATATTCATAATTGTGATAAAAATTTAAAGTTATTGATTTATCGCAATTATTATCTAGCGTCTTTGTAGAATAGTAACCATAACTTTCATAACTATTCAAATATGTATCACTACGACGACCCGCAGCAGGCAAGAAAATACTATTACCGTTTGGACCTGTCACCAATTTACCTTTCATATCATTAACAGTAACCCACTGCCAAGAACATTCTTCCTTTAGTTCTTTAATCTCTTCGTATGTTGGCATACGCCAATTACCACCCCACTTCACACTTGCCACATCATCTTCAGTATCAAGAACAGACTTATCATCAAAAGTTCCATAACGTCCATTGGTAGAATACTTCAAAATTCTGTTATATGCGCCATCGGCCCAGATATAAGTAACCCAATTATAATCATCCTTTACAACACAATCTCCCCACGCATAGTAATCTCCACTCTCTTCGGGACGTGAAGCACCGACATTACAAGAAGCCCATTTTGTACCGCTTGGCAGACCAAGGTCAATAGCTTCGGGAACAAAAATCTGCTTGAATTCTGCAATCAGGTTTACATTCTCCTCAACAATGAACGTATATTCGGACACTACACTTGCAGGAACATCTGTATTAGCAACAAACCAACCGACAAATTCATAACCGGCGTCAGGAGTTGCAATGACTGTAACGCTAAGCCCCGACTGTATATCAATCGTTGTCCTTCCATTGTTGAGAATAGCAACAGAACCATTACCGGAAGTTGCAACGGTTACCTTATAAGTCACCACATCATTTTTCTCTCCCTCGCAAGAGGTTAAAAGAACAGCAAAGGCAAACATAAAGCCCATTAAAATAAAAAAGAGTCTTTTCATAAGTAATTTATTTTAAATGCAATCTTTTTCATAGCTGTAGAATTTAAATATATGTATAATAATCCTATAGCACTAAACGATTGAAATAATTATCGTTGCAAGTATAATTATTATTTTCAACAATTAAAATTCAAATATGTGAAAATAATACAACAAGGTTGCCTACAACAAAAAAAAGAGAGAACCTCAGCGTTAACTGAAGTTCTCTCGAAAAAAAGTGGCGATAGGCTACTCTCCCACACAATCTTTGCAGTACCAGCGGCCCTAATTGATGAGGGGGATTAACAGCATACAAAAAAGAAGAGTCTTAGCGATTAACTAAAACTCTTCTCGAAAAAAAGTGGCGATGACCTACTCTCCCACAAATCTTTGCAGTACCATCGGCGCTGTTGGGCTTAACTTCTCTGTTCGTGATGGGAAGAGGTGGATCCCCAACGATATCAATCGCCTTAATAAGGGATAGATACCTTGTGATATCGTACAATGTAAAAG
>JAGCMB010000066.1 GCA_017646665.1 Bacteroidaceae bacterium | reverse complement strand
GAAAGGTTTAGTTAGAAAACTGAAATGTGAAAACCAATCCAAGCTGCTCCCTTAAAATAGGGGAGCTGTCGGCCTGCCGACTGAGGGGTATCGCTTTCATATTTCACTTTTGACAACATTCGCTTTCACATTTCCGCTTTCACATTTCCCCTTGGTTTTTGTACCACGATGCATACATTATATAGTCGTTGGCAATGCGCTCAACAATCTCTTTCTGTTGCTCGGGGCTTACTTCCTTAATCTTCTTGGCCGGCACGCCTGCGTATATCCATCCGCTCTCTACGCGCATACCCGATGTCACCAGGGCGTTGGCTGCAACAATGGCACCACTTTCAACAACAGCATTGTCAAGCACTGTCGCTCCCATGCCAACAAGGCTGTTGCTCTCTATGGTTGCGCCGTGAATGGTGGCGTTGTGTCCAATTGATACGTTGTCGCCAATTATGGTTTTTGAACGTTCGAAGAGTGTGTGCACAACAGCACCGTCCTGTATATTGACATTGTTGCCGATGCTTATGCTGTTTACATCGCCGCGCAACACAGTACTATACCAGATAGAGCAGTTGTTCCCCATCGTCACATCGCCTATAATGGCTGCTGTTTCTGCCAGAAAACAATTATCTCCTATTATTGGTCTATATCCGCGTATCTCCTTTATTATAGCCATTGTTACTGTTTGTTTTCTGTTGATGGTGCTTTGCCATCGCCGTTTTTGGGTGTGCTGCGTCTTTTGTGACGGTGGTGCGGGCGACGACGTTTTACTTCGCCATTCTGTTGCTTTGTTACACTCTCTTGTGGTGTGGTTGCCGTTGCTTGTGGCTTGTCTGTTGTGTCGCTCTTTCCACGACCACGTTTATGGTTGTTCTTCCTACGGTTTTTTGCTCCCTGCTTTTCCTTGTTGCCGTAGCCTCCGCGTTGTTTGTTGCGTCCCTCTTTTTGTTTGCTCTTGGGTTCATATGCCGGTGCTTCGCCAAGTTTGGCCGGGAGTTCTATCTTTGGAACATTCTGTTCTATGAAATCTTCTATGCGTTTGAAGTATTCCTGGTCCTCGATATTGACAAGCGTGATGGCGCGTCCTTTTGTTCCTGCGCGCGCTGTGCGGCCAATGCGGTGTATATAATCGTCGCAGTCGCGTGGTACATCGTAATTGATGACAATGCGTATGTCGTCAATGTCAATGCCGCGTGCAAGGATGTCTGTTGCCACAATCATATCAATCTTGCGGCTCTTGTATTGGAACATAATCTCGTCGCGCTCGCTCTGCGACAGGTCGCTGTGCATCTCGCCGACGTTAAAACCGTGTTTTTTGAGTGTATGTGAAATCTCTTTAACCTTTGTCTTGCGCGATGCAAAGAGAATGACTCTTTCGCTGCTCTCGTTGTCAAAGATAGAGTTCAGTATGCCGAGTTTCTGTCCTTCGTGGCATATATATGCCTGTTGGGTTATTCCGTCAGCAGGCTTTGCCAATGCCAATGTTATCTGTACCGGGTCGGTTAGTATATCGCTGGCGAGCTTGCGTATCTCCTCGGGCATTGTTGCTGAGAAAAGCATTGTCTGACGCTCTTTAGGTAGTTGCTTGGCTATTGTCATAATATCGTTGCAGAAACCCATATCCAGCATACGGTCGGCTTCGTCAAGAATGAAGAACGATACTTTAGAAAGGTCTATATTCCCCAGGTTTATGTGGCTTATGAGGCGTCCGGGGGTTGCTACAATTATATCGGCACCCTTTGCCATTCCACGTAACTCCTGTTCGTAACGCTGTCCGTCGTTTCCGCCATATACGGCTACGCTCGATACGTTCATAAAATAGGTAAATCCTTCTAGCTGGCGGTCAATCTGCTGTGCCAACTCTCTTGTAGGAGCCATAATCACACAGTTGATGGAGTCCTCGGGGTAGCCGCCACGACACAATTTGTTGAGCACAGGCAACAGGTAGGCCGCAGTTTTGCCGGTGCCTGTTTGTGCCACTCCAATAAGGTCGCGACCCTCCATCAGTAGCTGCAATGTCTGCTCCTGTATGGGGGTACACTTCTCAAAGCGCATTGCATCGAGTGCATCGAGCACTTCGTATTCAAAGTCGAAATCAGTAAAATACATATTTTATCTAGGTGCCTTAATATAAAGGACTATTGCTATTATTGAGTATATGATATTGGGTAGCCAGGCTGCCATAATGATTGGCATTTGCTCGGCAAAGGCCGAAGAGATACCCTGGAACAGTATATAAGAGAAGCTGAGTGCCAGTCCGATACCCAGTGACAGTCCCATACCGCCTTTTGCTTTTCTTGAAGAGAGTGATACACCAATGATTGTCAGGATAAATGCTGCAAAAGACATTGCTATGCGCTTGTGGTATTCTATCTCGAAATTCTTGGTGTTTGCAATACCTCTCTCTTTCTGTTTGTCGATATATTCACTGAGTTCGGGCGTTGTCATTGTTTCCTGTTCTCCTTCGGAAATGAGGAAGTCGCTTGGTTCAATTCTCAGGAGTGTGTCGAGCGGTTCTTTTTTACTTTCTCTAATAATCTCTTTGTTGTCCTGCAAATCGCGTATCTTCCAATGGCGTGCTGTCCAGGTGCCTGGTCTGTCGGGGTTGTATGTGATTGTTCTTGCCTCCATGTGCGACACAAGTTTCTTATCCTCGAACTTGTCGAGCATAAATCTCCATCCAGTGTTGTTGCGGTTTTCGTATCGTTCGATGAAAGCGATGGTGTTGTCGTCAATCTTTAGTTGAATGTCGTTTGCCGACTCCACCTTCTTTTTTCTACTATATTTCTGCTCGAATTCAAGCCTTGTTGCTGTGCCGTTGGGTATGATGAACGCACTCATCAAATATGTGAGTATGGAAATGATACCCGCAGCAATCATATACGGTTTTATCAAACGCCTGAAGCTGACTCCCGAAGAGAGCATTGCTATGATTTCTGAGTTTCCGGCAAGCTTTGATGTGAAGTATATGACCGATATGAACACGAACAGTGCACTGAATGTGTTTGCGTAATAGGGGGCAAGATTCGCATAATAATCGAAAATTATGGCGTCCATTGGCGCGTTTGAACTTACGAATCTGTCAATCTTCTCGTTGTAGTCAAACACAATGATGACTACAATAATCAGTAACAGGGAAAAAAAGTAAGTTCCCAGAAATTTCTTTATGATATAGCGGTCGAGCCGTTGTAGTTTCAAAAAATTAAACCATTTCATAATGTGGATTGCCTTTGTCCTGTCCTCACTTTGTGTTCTTTGCTTTTAGTCTTTTACAGTCGTCGTGTTACCTCTTCGAGCATAGACTTTTTCCAACTTGCGTAGTCATCCATCAATATGTGCTTACGTGCCTCTTGTGTTAACCATACATAAAAGGCAAGGTTATGTATTGAGGCTATTTCAAGAGCTAACAGCTCCTGCGCAGCAAACAGATGACGTAAATATGCTTTGCTGTAGAGTGTGTCGACGAATGATGCGCCGTCTTCTTCTATGGGCGAAAAGTCATATTTCCACTTTTCGTTGCGCATATTCATTATTCCGTGCTTGGTGAAGAGCATAGCGTTGCGTCCGTTGCGTGTTGGCATAACGCAGTCGAACATATCTACTCCACGCTCTATTGCTTCAAGGATGTTGGCTGGTGTTCCCACTCCCATCAAGTATCGTGGTTTGTCGGTTGGCAGAATCTCGTTTACCACTTCAATCATTTCATACATCTTTTCGGCAGGTTCTCCCACGGCAAGACCACCGATAGCATTGCCGGCAGCCTCTTTCGATGCAATGAATTCGGCCGAACGACGACGTAAGTCGGGGTATACACAGCCTTGCACAATGGGGAATAGTTGTTGCTCATAACCATACATCGGCTCCGTCTCTTTTAGACGGTTGATGCAACGGTCGAGCCAACGATGTGTTCTCTCCATTGATTTCTTTGCATAATCGTAGTCGGCTGTGCCCGGTGTACATTCGTCGAATGCCATTATGATGTCGGCACCAATGCTGCGCTCGATATCCATAACTCTTTCGGGTGAGAAGAAGTGCTTTGAACCATCTATGTGTGAACGGAATTCAACACCTTCCTCGCTCATTTTACGTATATCTTTCAGTGAGAATACCTGAAAACCGCCGCTGTCGGTGAGGATAGGGCGGTCCCACATATTGAATTTATGCAGGCCTCCGGCTTTTTCAAGCACGTTGAGCCCGGGACGCAGATAGAGATGATACGTGTTGCCAAGTATTATCTGCGCTTTTATATCCTCCTTCAAATGTGGTATCTGTACGCCTTTTACCGAACCTACCGTGCCCACCGGCATAAAGATTGGGGTCATTATGTCACCGTGGTCGGTCGATAGTATTCCCGCTCTGGCCTTGCTGCCACTGTCTGTATGTAATAATTGGAATTTCACGTTTATTATGCCATTAGGTTTATAGCGTTTTTTACTTTCTCCTTGAGCAGCGCAATTTCCAGAACATCCTTTACGTCGTTTACATAATGGAATGTAAGCCCTTTAAGGTAAACTTCGGGGATGGATTCTATGTTGCGTCTGTTCTCTTCGCAAATGACTATGTCTGTTATTCCGGCACGTTTTGCCGCAAGAATCTTCTCCTTGATGCCTCCTACCGGCAAGACTTTGCCTCGCAAAGTGATTTCACCTGTCATAGCAATGTTTGGCTTGACGCGGCGTTGTGTCAGTGCCGAAGCCAATGCCGTTGCCATTGTTATTCCAGCCGATGGGCCATCTTTGGGTATGGCGCCTTCGGGGACATGCAAGTGGATGTTCCATTTCTCAAATATTTCATATGGAATGGACAACTCGTCGGCGTGCGATTTTATGTATTCAAGTGCAAGCATCGCCGACTCTTTCATTACGTCGCCAAGATTGCCGGTGAGCGTCATCTTCTCGCCCTTGCCTTTGCTGAGGCTTGTTTCAATGAAGAGGATTTCGCCACCAACGGCTGTCCAGGCAAGGCCTGTTACAACGCCGGCATAATCATTGCCTTGGTATTTGTCGCGAGAGAACTCCTTTACGCCGAGCAGCTCTTGCAGGTCGTTTGGTTTTACGCTTCGGTTGCTTATGCTTCCGGTTGTTGCCTTTTGGCACGCAAGACGACGGCATATCTTGCCAATCTTCTTCTCGAGTGTTCTCACTCCCGATTCGCGTGTGTAATCCTCGATGATATGCTCTATGGCCTGTTTGCTGATGCTGATTTTTTCATCGGCAATACCATTGGCTCTCTTTTCCTTTGGTATCAGGTGGCGTTTGGCTATTTCAATTTTTTCCTCTGTGAGGTAACCGCTCACCTCAATGAGTTCCATACGGTCGAGCAGTGGGGCCGGGATACTTGACAAGTTGTTTGCAGTGGCAATGAACATTACGTTTGAAAGGTCGTAGTCAATGTCAAGGAAATTGTCGTGGAACGAACTGTTCTGCTCCGGGTCGAGTACTTCGAGGAGTGCCGACGAGGGGTCGCCGTGCATTGATGCCTGGCCCACTTTGTCTATCTCGTCAAGGATGAAAACTGGGTTGTCTGTTCCTGCTTTTACAAGGTTTTTCAGAATTCGACCCGGCATTGCTCCAACATAAGTCTTGCGGTGTCCGCGTATCTCCGATTCGTCGTGTATGCCTCCGAGTGACATACGTACATATTTGCGTTTGAGTGCTTCGGCAATTGATTTACCCAGTGATGTCTTTCCAACTCCCGGAGGGCCATAAAGGCAAATGATGGGGGCTTTAAGGTCGCCGCGCATCTTGATTACTGCAAGGTGTTCAAGGATTCTCTCTTTTACCTTCTCAAGGCCGTAATGGTCGTGGTCAAGGACTTTTTGTGCATTTTTGATGTCGAGGTTGTCCTTTGAATATTCACCCCAGGGCAGGTTGATGAATAGTTGCAGGTAGTTGAGCTGTACGTGGTAGTCGGGGGTTTGTGGGTTTATTCTCTCAAGTTTTGATATCTCCTTGTTGAATATCTCGGCAACCTCCTTGCTCCAATTCTTTTTGCTTCCTTTCTTGCGTAATTCGTTCACGTCCTGGTCCTGTGGGTTGCCGCCAAGCTCCTCCTGGATATTCTTAAGTTGCTGCTGCAGGTAATACTCCTTCTGTTGCTGGTCAATATCTCTTTGAGTCTTTGCTTGAATACGGCTCTGGATGTCAACCAACATCTTTTCGTGATTGAGTATGGATAGCAGATGATATGCGCGCTCCTTGAGCGAAGGCTCTTCAAGCAACGATATTTTTTCGGTCAATGGAGCTTTAATGTTTGCGCAGAGGAAATTTATAAGAATGCTGTCGCTTCCCATATTCTTCATTGCAAAGGCTACTTCGGGGTTTGCACCGTTGGCTTTGAATATCTTTGCAGCGGTCTTGCGGCAATTCTGTATCAACAGCTTGAACTCGTTGTCCTCGGGTGATAGGATGTCGGCTACAGGAGTAACCTTGCCTATGTGGTAAGGGACTATGCGTGTCAGTTCGAGCAACTGTATTTTTTGATAGCCTTGCAGGATTACGGTTGTTGAGTTGTCGGGCATCTCAAATACCTTTACTATCTTTGCAACAGTACCGTACTGGTATAGGTCTTTTATGGTCGGTGTGTCAACCGTTGCCTCTTTTTGGCACATGACACCCATGTATCCACCGCTTTTTTCAAGCTCTCTTATCAGTTGCAACGACGAGCTACGTCCAACAGAAATGGGCAGTACGGTGGTGGGGAAAAGAACCATATTCCTCAATGGCAGTATGGGCAATTCATCGGGGATTCTTGCCTCCCTCAACTCCTCTTCATAGTTCTCCTTGAACTCTGTTATGAATGAAAAGGAACTGTTTTCTATGTTCTCCTCGGGAAGCATATCTTCCAGTGCAGATAATATCCCTTTGTTCTTTTTTCTAGTCATTTCTTGAAATTGTATTGTATATAATGCGAGGCTGTACCTCTTTTTGTATTGTCGCGCGAAGATACTACAAAATGTTGAACCGCCGAAATATTTAAATATAATATTATTATATATTATAGTTCATCTCTTGCGCTTCTTGCGCTGTTTACGTTTTTTTATTGTGGCTGTTGTTGAAAATATGGAATGAATTTGTTTTTCAATTGGTATGATTGATGTAACTTCGCAGTGCGAAACGGTGCATAATAACTCTATGGGTAAAAAAGAGTCGATATTGTTTTTGATAAATCCCAAGTCGGGCGTAAGCAGAAAAAAACAAATACCGCAAATGGTTGAGAAATATATAGACCATAACCGGTATGATGTTGATGTCTGTTATACCCAATATGCCGGTCACGCCTATGAACTGGCCAAGGATGCTGTTGCCCGTGCTGTTGATGTTGTTGTTGCTGTCGGCGGTGATGGCACGGTGAACGAGGTGGGGCGTGCGCTTGTGCACTCTGAAACCGCGCTTGCTGTTATACCTTGTGGTTCGGGCAATGGCTTTGCGCGTCATCTTGGAATTCCTGTTGATACAAAAAGATCCATTGCTTTCATCAATAAGGCAGAACCGATGTTTGTAGATTATGGTAAAATAAACGGACATCCGTTCTTTTGTTCCTGCGGAATGGGGTTTGATGCGATAGTCAGCAATGATTTTGCAAACAGCAGCAATAGAGGTGTGTTCAATTATATAAAACAGTCACTTGTCGATTGGGTGACATACAAGCCCGAAACTTACTATGTCGAAACAGACTACGTAAAACAGAAAGTCAAGGCCTTTGTGATAGCGTGTGGCAATGCTTCGCAGTATGGAAACAATGCCTATATAACACCTTTTGCATCAATGCGCGACGGCTTGATAACGGTGTCGCTTCTCTCTCCGTTCAATGCGTTTGAAGTGCCTTTGATGGCAACTTATCTTTTTACTCATACGTTCAATGAATGTAGCCGTATGACAACGGTCGCAGCTCCTTGGGTGCGTATACGACGCGAAAAACCGGGGCCGGTGCATTATGATGGTGAGCCTTGTCTTATGGATAAGGAGCTGTTTGTAGAGATGATTTCTAATGGAATAAAGGTGATGGCAGTCCCGGGGTGGGACGGTACTTGCGTGCCGGTTCCGTTGTATCGTCAATTCTATGAAATGTTTACCGGCTCATTGTTGGATATTTCCCAAATAGAGATTGGGAATAAATAGTTTTTCGTTGAGAAAAATATTTACTTGTGGATTGGGTTTTTATAGCTTCAGGTAGAACTTGCTCAATATCTTTTTTGCGTCATCGCTATATTCACCGTGCGTGAATTCCAGTGTCAATATATTTTCTTCGCTCTCTTTTTGTGTGCCGTAGCCAAATTCAATCAGGACTCTTTTGGGTGCTTTTTTTGGCGTGGTTCTGATGAATGTGGTTCGTGTAGGGTACAGGTTGTGTTCCATTGCAGCGTCTTTCCATTCATCTATTATGTCGCAGGGAATGACAATTGAAATTCTTCCATCCTCGCTCAGTATTTCACTGCACTTTTTGAAGAATGTCCGGCTGTTTAGCGAATCGCTGTGTCTTGCTAGCGTGCGTGATGTGTTGTCGCACTTCAGGCTGTTTATAAAATAGGGTGGGTTGCTGACGATTGTGTCAAAGTGTTTTTCGCTTGTGTATTCAAGCAGGTCGCCGTTGATTATCTCAATGCGGTTTCCCCAAGGAGAATTGTCGGCGTTTACCCTTGCCTGTCGGGCTGCTTTGCTGTCGATTTCAATGCCTGTTATCTCAGCGTCACAGCGTTGTGCAGCCATTATGGCTATTAATCCGGTGCCACAACCGATGTCGAGAATCCTTTTACTTCCAGTGCAGTTGAACCATCCGCCCAACAGGCATCCGTCAGTGCCTACTTTCATTGCGCAGTCGTTCTGTTCAATAGTGAAAAGTTTGAATTTGAAGTAGTCGTTCGGCATAGTCGGGTCTGTTGGTAATAAAAATGAGTGTGCGGTGCACACTCCCTCGGTGAGCCAAATCCGGGACTCGAACCCGGGACCTACGCATTACGAATGCGTTGCTCTACCAACTGAGCCAATTTGGCAAATCGTTTCTTGATGTCGTGCAGGTGAGCCTTCACGATTTGTGCTTGCAAAGATAATGACAAACGGACAAAATAATCAAGAAAAATCGATATTATTTGGCTGTAATCTCCAAGTTTGGGCATAATATTTGTGAATGTGACAAACTTTTTTTGCGCATATCGCTGACTATTGCCCGATTGTTATTATATTTGTAAAACGTGGGCCTTTGGGGCTTGCGAATGTCCAATCATTAAACAAAGTAAAATTATGGAGATTAAAAAGTATATAGAGGAAAACGAAGGACGCTTTCTCGAAGAACTTGCTTCGTTGATAGAAATTCCAAGTATCAGTGCCAAGGCTGAGCATAAAGGTGATATTGCGGCGTGTGCCGAAAGATGGAAACAACTGTTGCTTGAGGCCGGTGTCGACAAGGCTGAGGTAATGCCTTCAAATGGCAATCCGCTTGTCTATGCCGAAAAAATTGTTGACTTGGTAGCACCCACGGTGCTTGTCTATTCCCACTATGATGTGATGCCGGTTGAACCGTTGGATTTGTGGAATAGCGACCCGTTCAAAATGGTTATAAAGGATGGTCGCATTTGGGCACGCGGTGCCGATGACGATAAGGGACAGGCTATGATTCAGGCAAAGGCGTTTGAATATATTGTCAAGAAAGGCTTGCTTAAACACAATGTAAAATTTATCTTTGAAGGCGAGGAGGAGATTGGTTCACCAAGCCTGAATGCTTTCCTTAGGGAGAATAAGGAGTTGTTAAAGGCCGATATAATCCTTGTGAGTGATACAAGTATGCTTGGTGCAGAATTGCCATCATTGACAACCGGTTTGCGTGGACTTGCTTATTGGGAGGTTGAGGTAACAGGCCCTAACCGCGATTTACATTCGGGTCACTTTGGCGGTGCGGTGGCGAATCCTATAAATGTGCTTTGCGAAATGATAGCAGGGATGACTGACGCTGATGGACGTATAACAATCCCGGGCTTCTATGACGATGTTGAGGAGATGTCAAAAGATGAACGCGATATGATAGCTTCTATTCCTTTTGATGAAGAAAAATACAAGGCGGCCATTGAGGTGAATGCCTTACGTGGCGAAAAGGGTTATTCGACTCTTGAACGTAACAGTTGCCGTCCATCGTTCGATGTGTGCGGTATCTGGGGCGGTTATACAGGTGAGGGTAGTAAAACAGTGCTTCCTTCGAAAGCCTATGCAAAGCTCTCTTGCCGTCTTGTGGCAAACCAGGACCACGAGAAGATTTCGCAGCAGTTTGTTGACTATTTCACATCCATTGCTCCCGATTGTGTCAAGGTGAAGGTTACCCCAATGCACGGTGGTCAGGGCTATCTTTGCCCCATTACCTTGTCTGCATACAAGGCTGCCGAGGCCGGTTTTGAGAAGGCTTTCGGCAAGAAACCGCTTGCAGTGCGCCGTGGAGGAAGTATCCCCATCATCAGCGATTTTGAGAAAATCCTGGGTGTGAAGACAATCCTTATGGGTTTTGGCTTGGAGAGCGATGCAATCCATTCACCAAATGAGAATTTTAACCTCGATATATTCCGCAAGGGAATTGAGGCTGTTGTTGAATTCCACAAGAATTATACAAAGTGATGTCTTTGACATGAATACATAAAGGGGATGGTTATGAAGCTATCCCCTTTTTCTGTGGTATTGCATTTGTGGCGTTGGCGGAAAACCAGGTGTGGTTATGCTCACAATGCTTTGGATGGCGGTTTTCGAGAATACTTGCGAAAGTGTTAAATTTGGACGGAAACAATTAGGCTTTTCGAAAATATATGTTACATTTGCAACTTGAGTGAGAATTTTTACACACTGTTTATAAAATAAAAATTTTACTATGGCTTTACACATAATAGACCATCCATTGGTGCAGCATAAATTGAGCATTATGCGCAATAAAGAGACATCGACAATGAAATTCCGTGAGTTGCTCGAGGAGATTTCAATGCTGATGGGTTATGAGATTACTCGGGATATGCCGTTGACTTATGAAGAGATAGAAACCCCTCTTATGTCAATGAATGCACCAAAAATTGCCGGGAAAAAAGTGGTTATTGTTCCAATTCTGAGAGCTGGCCTCGGTATGGTTGATGGTTTGATAAGGTTAATACCTTCGGCACGTGTCGGCCATATTGGCCTCTATCGCGATGAGGTTACCTGTAAGCCTGTCTTCTATTACTACAAGATGCCCGAAAACAAAGAACGCGCAGTGATATTGACCGACCCGATGCTGGCAACCGGCGGCAGTGCTTGTGATGCCATTGCACGTCTGAAAGCCGATGGTTTCAATCACATCAGGTTGATGTGTCTGGTTGCTTCTCCGCAAGGTGTGCAGGCAGTAGAGGATAAATTCCCCGATGTGGACATCTATGTGGCTGCGGTTGATGATGGTCTGAATGAGAAAAATTACATTTTGCCTGGTTTGGGTGATGCCGGTGATAGAATATTCGGCACTAAATGAGTGGTGTGAAGCGGAATGGTTGTGGTTGGCCCGTTCCGCTTCTATTTTTTAAAATTTTATGGCAATAAATAGTTTATCGTATCATTATTTTTAGTATCTTCGCGGAGTAAAAACAGAAGGCTATGAAACACAGAGCAATCAAAAATATTGGTTTGGCGGGATATGAAAAAAGTCCTGTTGCCGTTTTTGCCCCTGTATGTTTTAATATTGATATAAATTTTATGTAATTTTATTATGGTCGTTTCGTTTGAAACGACTTTTTTTGTATATTAGCGGAAATTATAGAAGAGATTATGGAACCACTATTACACGAATGTGGCGTTGCGATGATTCGCCTGCGCAAACCCTTGAACTACTATCAGGAGAAATATGGTACATGGGCTTATGGTATGAATAAAATGTTCCTGTTGATGAACAAACAGTATAACCGTGGTCAGCAGGGTGCCGGTATTGCTTGTGTTAAACTCAAAGCCTCTCCTGGTGAGGATTATATGTTCCGTGAAAGGGCAGAGGGCTCCGGTGCAATTTCTGAGGTGTTCGATTGTGCGAACAAGGATATTCTTTCTCATCCAAAGGAGAAAAAGAACGATGCTGATTATGCTTATCGTCATTTTGGCTTCGCAGGTGAGCTCTATATGGGCCACCTTCGCTACTCGGCTACAGGAAAGACCGGTATGCAGTATGTGCATCCGTTCCTTCGCCGCAACAATTGGCGTGCAAAGAATCTTGCCCTTTGCGGAAATTTCCATATAACGAATGTTGATGACGTGTTCCGTGAATTGGTTTCACACGGCCAGCATCCACGTGTACACGCTGACACTTATATTATGCTCGAGCTTATGGGTCACCGACTCGATCGCGAGGTTGAGCGCATCTTCAGGGATTGCGAGTACGAGGGTCGCGTAGGTATGGATATCACAAATACCATTGAGGAACGTGTCGATATGGCGAATGTGCTCCGCACTTCTACCGAGATGCTCGACGGCGGTTATGTTTTCTGTGGCATTACCGGCAGTGGCGAAATGTTTGCAATGCGTGACCCTTGGGGTGTACGTACAGCCTATTGGTATGCAAATGACGAGATTTTCCTTGTTGCCAGTGAGCGTGCAGCATTGCAGACAGCAATGAATTTGAAGGCCGAGGAGGTTGTTGAAATGAAGCCGGGTGAGGCTCTCATCGTGAACAAGCGCGGCGAGTTGCGCGTTGAACAGATTACACCGCAAAAGGCATTCTTGCCATGCTCATTCGAGAGAATCTATTTCAGTCGCGGCAATGATGGTGATATATATAAGGAGAGAAAACTTTTGGGCTCAAACCTCAAGGAGCAGATTCTCAAGGCTATCAACTACGATTTGGACAACACCGTTTTCTCGTTCATTCCGAACACTGCCGAAATGGCGTTCTATGGAATGGTAGAGGGTATGCAGGATTATCTCGACGAGTGGAAGGTGAAGGAGATAAACTCCGGCAAACAGTTCAGCCAGGAGGAGCTCAATGCTATTGTTACAAAGAAGGTTCGCCAAGAGAAGGTTGCAAACAAGGATATCAAGATGCGCACATTTATCTCTACAACCGACAAGCGCAACGACCTTGCTTCTTATGTATATGATATTACATACGATACAATTAAGCCAAAGGTTGACAACCTTGTTGTGATTGATGACAGTATTGTGCGCGGTACCACATTGAAACAGAATATCCTGAATATACTCGACCGTCTGGAGCCCAAGAAAATTGTGGTTGTATCGTCAAGCCCACAAATCCGTTACCCCGACTACTACGGTATTGATATGGAGAAGTTCGACCATTTCGTTGCCTTCAAGGCTGCTCTTGAACTGCTTTACGAGAACGGCAAGCAGTCGCTCATTGAGGAAACATACCGTGCTTGTCTTGAGGAGTTGAAGAAACCCGATGCCGAGCAGGCCAACTGCACACGTGCAATCTACCATCCGTTTACAGCCGATGAAATTTCGCGCAAGATTGCCGATTTGCTTAAACCCGTAGACCTGAATGCAGAACTTGAACTCGTATTCCAGAGTCTTGAGGGCTTGCACAATGCGTGCCCCAACCATTTGGGTGACTGGTACTTCAGCGGAAACTATCCTACACCGGGTGGAAACCGTCTTGTGAACGAGGCATTCGTATATCACTATGAAACTTATCTGAAAAAGTAAATAATAAAATTATATATAAGCTATGAAAGAGAAATTGAAAAAGGTGTTATTGCTTGGTTCGGGCGCGTTGCGTATTGGCCAGGCCGGAGAGTTCGACTACTCGGGTTCACAAGCGTTGAAGGCACTCCGCGAGGAGGGTATCCAGTCAATACTGATTAACCCTAACGTCGCAACAATCCAGACATCGGAAGGTATTGCCGACAAGGTGTACTTCCTTCCTGTTGACATACATAATGTAGAGGAGATTATCAAGAAGGAGCGTCCCGATGGTATTTTGCTTGCATTTGGTGGACAGACAGCTCTCAACTGCGGTACAGAACTCTATCAGAAGGGTATCCTTGATAAGTATGGTGTAAAGGTGCTCGGAACATCGGTAGAAGCGATTATGTACACCGAGGACCGCGACCTCTTTGTTAAGAAACTCGATGAGATTCCAATGAAGACTCCCGTGAGCCAGGCTGTAGAAACAATGGAGGATGCTCTTGCTGCGGCACACCGCATCGGTTTCCCTGTAATGGTTCGTTCGGCATACGCACTCGGTGGTTTGGGTAGCGGTATCTGCAAGGACGAGGAGAGCTTCAAAGAACTTGCTGAAAGTGCATTTACTTTCTCAAATCAAATTCTCGTTGAGGAGTCACTCAAGGGATGGAAGGAGATTGAGTTCGAGGTTATCCGTGATGCAAACGACCACTGCTTTACTGTAGCAAGTATGGAGAACTTTGACCCACTTGGCATACACACCGGTGAGTCAATCGTTGTTGCTCCAACCTGTTCGTTGACACCCGAGCAGGTGAAGTTTATGCAGGAGATTTCTGTTAAGGCAATCCGTCATTTGGGTATCGTTGGTGAATGTAATATCCAGTATGCATTCAACGCCGAAACAAATGATTATAGAGTAATTGAGGTAAATGCCCGTTTGAGCCGTTCATCTGCGCTTGCGTCAAAGGCAACTGGTTATCCTCTTGCTTTTGTAGCTGCAAAGATTGCTCTTGGTTATACACTCGATGAGATTGGCGAGATGGGCACACCAAATAGCGCATACAAGGCTCCCGACCTTGATTACCTAATCTGTAAGATTCCACGTTGGGACTTGACAAAGTTCGCAGGCGTGTCACGTCAGATTGGTTCAAGTATGAAGTCTGTTGGCGAAATTATGTCAATTGGCCGCAGCTTCGAGGAGGTTATCCAGAAGGGCTTGCGTATGATTGGTCAAGGTATGCACGGTTTCGTGGGCAACGAGCACACACATTTCGACAACCTCGATGAAGAACTTGCCAACCCGACAGATATGCGTGTCTTCTCAATCGCTTCGGCACTTGAAGAGGGCTACACTGTAGAACGCATCAGTGAACTTACAAAGATTGACCCTTGGTTCTTGGGCAAGCTAAAGAATATCGTTGATTACAAGAAGGTTCTTGAGGGTTACAATACACTCGAGGAGCTTCCTGCCGATGTACTCCGCAAGGCTAAGGAACTTGGCTTCTCTGACTTCCAGATTTCACGCTTCGTTCTCAAGGAGCAGAAGAATATGGAAACAGGTAACCTTGCAGTACGTGCACGCCGTAAGGAACTCGGCATCATTCCTGCCGTCAAGCGTATTAACACTGTAGCCTCTGAGCATCCCGAATTGACAAACTACCTATATATGACATACGGCACAACAGGTTACGATGTAAACTATTACAAGACCGACAAATCTGTTGTTGTACTTGGTTCGGGTGCTTACCGCATCGGTTCTTCGGTAGAGTTTGACTGGTGTTCTGTAAATGCAGTGCAGACAGCACGCAAGCTCGGTTACAAGTCAATCATGATTAACTATAACCCTGAAACAGTATCTACCGACTACGATATGTGCGACCGTCTGTACTTCGACGAGTTGTCATTTGAACGCGTACTCGATGTCATCGACCTTGAGCAGCCCGGTGGTGTAATTGTTTCTGTAGGTGGACAGATACCTAATAACCTTGCGATGAAGCTCCACCGTCAGGCAGTACCCATCCTTGGTACATCACCACTCTCTATCGACCGTGCCGAGAACCGTCACAAGTTCTCAGCTATGCTCGACCAGCTTGGCATTGACCAGCCCGCTTGGAAGGAGCTTACAAGCCTCGAGGATATGAAGGAGTTTGTAGACAAGGTTGGCTATCCTGTGCTTGTGCGTCCATCGTACGTGCTTTCAGGTGCTGCTATGAACGTTTGCTACAACGAGGAGGAATTGCATGAGTTCTTGAAGATGGCTGCCGATGTTTCTAAGGAATTCCCTGTTGTGGTATCGCAGTTTATGACCGATACAAAAGAGATTGAGTTCGACGCTGTTGCACAGAACGGTGAGGTTGTAGAGTATGCAATCTCCGAGCACGTTGAGTTCGCCGGCGTACACTCTGGTGACGCGACACTTGTGTTCCCTGCACAAAAAATCTATTTCGAAACAGCACGTCGCATCAAGAAGATTTGCCGCCGCATTGCCAAGGAGTTGAATATCTCTGGTCCTTTCAATATCCAGTTCCTTGCAAAGAACAACGAGGTTAAAGTTATTGAGTGTAACTTGCGTGCATCACGCTCGTTCCCATTCGTTTCAAAGGTACTCAAGCGCAACTTCATTGAGACAGCAACACGCATTATGCTCGGTGCACCATACAGCAAGCCCGACAAGTCTGCATTTGATATTGACCACATTGGTGTTAAGGCATCACAGTTCTCATTCAGCCGCTTGCATCAGGCCGACCCTGTATTGGGCGTTGATATGTCATCAACCGGTGAGGTAGGTTGCATTGGTGACGACTTTGAAGAGGCACTTCTCAACGCAATGATTGCCGTAGGTTACAGCGTGCCCGAGAAGAACGTGATGGTGTCATCTGGTGCAGCAAAGTCAAAGGTTGACTTGCTTGAGCCTGCTGCACTCCTTGCACAGAAAGGTTACAACCTCTTTGCAACCTCAGGCACAGCAAAGTTCCTTAACGAGCACGGTATACAGACAACACCTGTTATCTGGCCTGATGAAGACCCTGCTGCCGACAACAATGTGATGCAGATGATTGCCGACCACCGTTTCGACCTCATCATCAACATCCCCAAGAACCACACCAAGCGCGAGCTCACAAACGGTTACAGAATACGTCGTGCAGCAATTGACCACAACATTCCACTCATTACCAACGCCCGCCTTGCAAGCGCCTTCATACGTGCATTCTGCAAGATTGACGTTAACTCAATGCCGGTGAAGAGCTGGGACGAGTTTAAATAATTGAAGAGAATAAATAATCATAAATTGAGGTCCCGGAAGATTTTTCGGGACCTCAATGCGTTCTTAAATAATATTTCTTATCTTCGCATAAACCTTTAAAATAATATTATAATGACAGACATTCCAAAATGCCCAAAATGTGGTAGCGAATACACCTATTTCGACGGTATGCTCTATGTTTGCCCCGATTGTGCCCATGAGTTCAGTGCCGAAGATACAGCCGAGGAGACACCCGATGTTGCACGTGACAGCAACGGTGCCGAGTTGTTCGACGGCGATGCCGTGACAGTGATAAAAGACCTTAAAGTAAAAGGCTCGTCAATGGTCATCAAGCGCGGAACAAAGGTAAAGAGCATCCGCCTCACCGAGAACCCCGAGGAGGTTGACTGCAAAATCGACGGCAGCAGCATTGTACTCAAGACCTGTTTCTTGAAGAAGTAACTCCGATACCGCTACAATTCTTTTTCGACGAGGAGTTGTATTAAAATAAAGATGTAAACATTTAAATATCAGCGAGGCAAACAACTTTGTTGTTTGCCTCGCTGATATTTTATACAGTTTTACACTGAAATAACACGCCTGTAAATTAACAAGTTTGATTTTCGAGAATTTGTATGCTTATCTGTTTTTACAACATAAAAGACATTCTTTATAGGTATAATACCTATGTGTTAAAGTAAACAAAATAGAACATCTTTTCTCCGATAAGGTATTGACAACCGCTGTTTGAGGTTGTATATTTGTGATATAAGAAAGTGGCAATCCGGCAAACTTGTCGCTGAAATCATACAATAATTTCGCGGTAACATTAACCTTAAATTTTATTTGTATGAGAAGACTAAGTATTTTTGAGATTGCCACAGCTTATGAAGATGGTAAGAATGGAGAAATAAAACCCAAAACAAATGTTGTGGTTAACACGAGCAGACTATGGTATGGAGATGATAGTACTGTAAGTGCTTTTATTGCAACTGCATATGATGAGAAAGGTAATAGAATAGATTCTATGGATGGGTATTTTCTTGAACCGGCAACAGATTATGATATAGCTAAAAAAGAGGGTAGTGATAGGGCTATTATGAGTGGAACATATGATGTGATTCCTCAAAAAGAGATGAAAAAAAGAATTGCCAAAAAAACAAATGTAAATGAAGATAGTATTACACTCCGCTATGATTGGTATATAGATGACGCTCCTGGTCGTAGTGGTATTGCAATCCATGGTGGAAAAAGTGGTAAAAATACAACAGGATGTTTTATTACAGGAGGTTCTTTTGAATCGAATAAACAAAAAAATGATTATATTATTAATGATGATGAAAAGAAAGAAGAACTTTTCAAATTCTTCAATACTTACGGACAATATGGTATAAAAATTAATGTTGGTCCAGAGGTCTCTGAATTGATAGAATGATAATTAAAATATGAAACGTTTCTTTTTAACTGTACTGCTGTTCAATATGTTGCTTACAACAGCAATTGCGCAATACATTCCTGTAGACACTGCAAGGATAAACAAGGCGTACAACACACTGACAAAAGGGAATCGTACATCAGAAACAGAAATGGAGTTTCTGGAAGCCTACCCTACAACTTGGTTCGAGTTTTATATGACATACAGTTATTTGTATGATGATACAAACCAAAATATAATGTGTGATATGTGCAGTGAGCATATATCAACACTTTTCGGCCTATCGCATATAAATGATACCGTTCTTTGCCAAAAGATTATAAATCTTAGTATTGGCATGAAAGATTCAGGAGAATGCACCGGCGTTTTTCAGGACTATTTGATTGGATATATCTTAAATCACGAAAAATTAGTTTTTGATCTTCTTTCAAAACTAAGAAAAGGGCATCTGATGGAATTTTGGCAATTTTGTTGGTCTACGGTAACAGAATGTTCACGAGCTGCCCAATTTGAAGAATTGTATAATCGCAACAAAGAAAAATATCCGGAAATAATGGAAGCATCAAGTAT
>JAGCMB010000065.1 GCA_017646665.1 Bacteroidaceae bacterium | reverse complement strand
CAACCATAGTTTGGATAGGCGGCTTCGGTCTATTCCATAATTTCTACCAATATACTTAATGGAATGACCTTCTTCAAGCATATGCATATACTTTAGCAATGCTGAATGATCGTGTTTCTTACGCATAAAATAAACCCCAAAAGTTTTTTGTCTAACTTTTGGGGTTCACTTCAAACTCACAGCCCTTTATATATTAATGAATATGAATTCTTTTAGAACGGTACAGGATCATTACCCACTCCCTGCAATCCTGGAGGCATCATCTGCGCACCTTGATTTTGCAAATAATCAGGTATTTCAGGTATATATTCAGGTTCCGACGGAACAGATACATTCATTTTAGAGCCACGCATAACAGGCATATCACCGGGAGGCGGCGCAAGCGTTTCATCATCAAGATTCATAAAGCGTGCATACTCCTTGCGGAACAGCAATGGCACATTATCCAAACCACCATTACGGTGCTTTGCAATAATAATCTCGGCCTTACCGCGCCAGTCAAAATCACCATCCTTGTAAATATGGAAATACTCAGGACGGTTAACGAACATAACGATATCGGCATCCTGCTCAATGGCACCCGATTCACGAAGGTCACTAAGCTGTGGACGTTTACCTTCGAGTCCTTCACGTCCCTCGACATTACGGTTCAACTGACTGAGCGCCATAATAGGAATGTTCAATTCTTTTGCCAAACCTTTCAGAGCACGTGAAATGGTACTGATTTCCTCCTGACGGCTACCCTTTCCTGTGTTTGCGGTCATCAACTGCAAGTAATCAATAAAAATCATCTTGACACCGTGCTCACGCACCATTCGACGAGCTTTTGAACGGAGTTCAAACACCGACAACTGAGGAGTATCATCAATATAAAGAGGTGCATTCTCAAGAGCTACAATCTTGTTGTCAAGCTGTCCCCATTCGTAACGTTCGAGCTGACCGCTACGTATCTTGTCACCCGGAATCTGACACACGTTACAGATTAGACGCTGCACAAGCTGCACATTACCCATCTCGAGCGAGAACATACCACAAGGAATACCTTGGTCGATAGCCATATTACGCACAAGAGAAAGAGCGAAAGCAGTCTTACCCATAGCCGGACGCGCAGCAAGGATAATAAGGTCAGTTGGCTGCCAACCCGACAAAACCTTATCCAAACGGTGGTAACCGGTACTCAGACCACTGATACCACTGGTATTCTTTGACGCTGTAATAATTTGGTCATAGGCCTGTTTGATGACAGGATTAATTTGGGTATAATCCTTCTTCATATTGTTGCCCGAAATCTCAAACAACTCCGACTCGGCCTGCTGCATCAACTCCTCAATATCCTGTGTTTCATCAAAAGCCTGCACCTGGGTTTTACTTGTAAAACGTATAAGGTCACGCGCAAGTTTCTTTTGGGCAATGATATTCGCGTGATATTCAATATTCACCGACGACACCACCTTGCTTGTCAGTTGCGCCACATACACAGGGCCACCCACCTCGTCAAGTGTTCCCTTGCTACGCAAGAATTCTGTCACAGTGAGAATATCCACCGGACGGTCATTGAGGTCCATCTGCTGGATTGCCTCAAAAAGCAACTGGTTACGCTTGTCGTAGAACGATTCGGGCTTAAGCACACCGCCCAATCGGCCGATGGCATCACTGTCTATCATCAAAGCACCCAGCACAGCCTCTTCAAATTCAAGAGCCTGAGGCTGCACATGGCCATAATCACTCAATTTCGGAGCAGTATCGGCTGCCGGGCGACGGGTAGTCTTTCTCTTTGTCGTGTTTGTTCCTTCCATATAGTTTAGAAACTTTTTCAATTCCGGCTGCGAAGATACACACAACTATATGAATAATACAAGAAACAACAGAACCTTTATCAACAAAACAGAGCAAGTTATCAACGATACAGAAAATTTCGTTACCTTTGTGGTATACAAATAAAATCAAAATCCCATATGATAACATTCCCGAATGCAAAGATAAACCTCGGACTCGACATTGTCGAAAAACGCCCCGACGGCTACCACAATTTGGAAACAGTATTCTACCCCATCCCGCTTTGCGACATTCTGGAGATAACTCCGGTCACCAAACCCGATGCACCCGACTATACATTCACGATGTACAATGCAGTTTTTGAGGGAAGCAATGACGACAACCTTGTAATAAAAGCATACAAAGCACTTGCAGCCGACCACAAACTACCCAAGGTTGAGATTTCTCTCTACAAGCATATACCCACCGGTGCCGGCTTGGGTGGAGGAAGTGCCGATGCTGCCTTTGCATTGAAGATGCTCAACGAAATTGCCGGACTAGGACTCACTGCCGGTGAATTACGCGGTTACGCATCGCGCATAGGTGCCGACTGCGCCTTCTTCATAGACAACACCCCAGCCTACGCCACAGGAATCGGTGACATTCTAGAGCCTACCGTTTGTAGCATAAGCGGTCATTACCTTGTACTTGTAAAACCGGAAGTACACATATCGACAAAGGACGCATACTCTCTTGTAACACCACAAAAACCACAAGAGCCATTGACCGAGATTGCACAACGCCCGATACACGAATGGAAGGACGCAATGAAGAACGACTTTGAAAAGAGCATCTTCGCCAAGCATCCGGATATGAAAAAAGTAAAGGAAGAACTATACTCACTTGGTGCTGTGTACGCATCAATGTCGGGCAGTGGTTCGTCATTCTTTGGAATATTCAAGGAGGAGCAGGATATTGAAAAGATAAAGACGCTCTTCCCGGGCATGTTCTGCTGGTGCAAGAAGATATAAAAAAGCGGTTGCCCCGTGATTCACATCAGAGGGCAACCTAAACACAAACACAAAATAAAACACGACAAAACTACTATGCAACTATCACCTATATGTATTAACTAATTTGCTGCAAGATATTCACATATCGGAACAGCCTTTTTCGGTGACTTGCACAATGTAAACATTTTAACACAGCCAAAAGTTTTGCCGTATATGTTAAAAAAAGCAAAAACGCCACGAATTGCGGTGTTTTTGCTTTTTATTAGAAACATTTATAAATTAAACCTACCGATATTCACATTACTCAGGACGACTACAAAACGGCCAAGTAATTAAAAAAATCACATATCCTCCAAATCGTCGGCTAGTACCTGAATTTCGTCAACAAGGTCTTGCATTCCATCAACAAAATCCTGCATACCATTGACAGACTCTTTCATTCCACTCACCATCCCATTCATAAAACCGAATAAGGCACAACTCAATTGTCCTGCAAGTTGCTCGGTCAAAGCTGCAGAAAGCCTCATATTCAGAGCATCAATCTCCAGATGCTGCTCGAGGGTATATTCAATATCCTTATACTTTTCATTCAACAATTCAACACTCCGCAGCATTTCCTCAAATTCTTTCTCGGTATCCACACTGCCATTCTCAGCTTTCACAACAATATCCTCAAGCTCTTTTATTGACTTTTCAGCGGGAGTAGAGCACGACACCACAAACAGCAAAACCGACATTGCCAAACATACCAAAACCCTCTTCATATAATTGATTCCTTATTTGAATAAATATCCACACGGATTTAAGAATAAACCTTTTTTACTCTAAAGACGTATGAAAAGCCTATTTGTTACAGACGCCGGCAAAAAAATGACAGATTACCCCAATTTTGCCATAAAACGTTCCTTGTCCACTATAAAGCGCACGTGAGAACCCTTGCCTATAAGACCATTTTCGTCGCAAGCCTCTACCTCAAAAGTCAATTTACGACCTTCAACCGCAACAAGCTTTGCCGTAGCCTGCACCCTTGCACCTATTGCCGACGGCTTTATGTGAGTAGTATTTATCTCTGCTCCAACGGTAGTTGAACCATTCGGCAACAGCGGTGCAATAACATTCATTGCCGCATTTTCCATCAACGCCACCAATGCAGGCGTAGCAAATACCTCAAGGTCGCCCGACCCCATTCCTGCAGCACAGTTATCAAGTGAAACAACTGCATTACTTGTAAATGTCATTCCAATTTCCAACATAGTCTTTCTAATTTATCATTCGCAAATATAGCAAAAATTAACAGCAAAAAACAGTATCAATTTGTTATAAATCAAAAAAACAATGCAAGCGGATGTAACAGACTATATGTATGACAAGGTACGGGAACTGCTCGCACACATCGGGGTGTCAGAGAGTGCCATTAAGCAATACGACACATTGATAATATCGGCTATCGTCATTGCCGTTTCAATAGTTTTAATGGAGATTAGCTACCGTATTATGCTCTTTGCCATAAAGCGTATTGTAAAGCGCAAGCACTATAATTTCCTGTCACAAATACTCAAAGGGAGAAGACTACGCAAAGTAGCCCATATACTTGTACCCATAACAATAAACGCCCTATTACCCATCACAACCACACCGGATAGCATTGTTCTACATTACATTGAAATTGCAGTATCGATTTATTATATTATTGCTATCGTTGTGGCAACAACAGCCATTCTGAGCGCGCTTGGCGATTCGGCATTCAACAACAGCAAATTTCACGACCGACCGGTAAAAGGATTCATACAGGTGGGTAAAATCATCGTTATTCTTGTAGCTGTCATTGTGATAATATCCATACTCACCAACAAGTCGCCTCTCTATCTCATTGGCGGTTTGGGAGCATTTGCCGCCGTGCTTATGCTCATTGCCAAAGACAGCATAATGGGCTTTGTCGGAGGCTTTCTGTTATTGGAAAATGATATGGTACGACTGGGCGACTGGATTGAAATCCCCGGAACAAGCATCAACGGCAATGTTTTCGATATTTCACTCACTATTGTAAAAGTGCGCAACTGGGACAACACCATAGCCACCATCCCACCCTACACACTCATCAACGGCACCTTCATCAATTGGCGAGGAATGAGCGAGAGCGGTGGCCGACGCATAGCACGTGGCTACACCATAAAGCTCGACAATATAAGACCTTGCAGCGAAACAATGCTGCGCCGTGTAAAAAAGCTCGACAGCGAGCTTGCCTCTTACATATCACGAAAGACAGAACAGGCTCTCAATGGGAAAACAGCCAACACCGCCAATGCCGAGGGACTGACAAACGGCACCATCGACACCAATGCAGGGCTTTTCCGTGCATACGCCCAAATGTATCTGCGCCGCCACCCGCTCATTCGCAAAGATATGCTCATTATGGTGCGTACACTCGAGCCCAACGGCAACGGCCTTCCCATTCAGTTCTACTGTTTCACTACCACAACCGAGTGGGTAAACTACGAAAGCATACAATCGGAGATTATGGAGCACTTTGCATCGGTTATGCCACTGTTCGAGCTCTATCCGTTCCAGACTGCCGGCTCACGCGACACTGTAATAAGCGGACTTCTTGAGGGACAATACCCCATTGAACACATTGACGGCTTGCCATACAAGACAATGAAGTGAGGGTATTGCAAAGCAACAACAAAAAGGCAACAAGTTCAAAAAACACCAACAGTCAGTAAAAAACATCCTCAGCGCGAACTTATTTAACAAAATTTGCACAAAAAGGCATACATTGTGCAGAAATTGAACAATATTTTTAGGACTTTTTATGCTAATTTTGCACGCCAAAAAGAATAAAAAGACAAAAACAACATTAAAAGAATAAAATTATGACCAAAATTAAAGGTAACAATGTGCTCATCACAGGCGGAGCATCGGGCATTGGCCGCATTATGGGACGCATTGCTTTGGAGAGAGGCGCAAAGAGCCTGATTATCTGGGATATCAATGAGGAAAGCATTGCAAGCACCATTAAAGAGTATAAGAAACTTGGCACTGTAAAGGGCTATAAAGTAGATGTATCGGACAGTGAACAGGTAAAAGAGATTGCTGCTAAAACCGAGAAAGAGTGCGGCAACATTGACATCGTAATAAACAACGCAGGCATTGTTGCCAACAACAACACCTTTGACAAACAGACTATACGCGACATTGAGCGCACCATTAACATAAATACAACAGCACCAATGGTCATTGCACAGCAATTCTTGCCAAAGATGCTTGAGCGCAACCACGGTCACATCTGTAACATTGCATCGGCAGCGGGTATGATTTCAAACCCACGTATGTCGGTATATGCAGCAAGCAAATGGGCAATAATCGGTTGGAGCGACAGCGTGCGCATTGAATTGAAACAGATGAAGAGCAAGGTCCGTTTCACAACCATTGCACCCTACTTCATCAACACAGGAATGTTCGACGGTGTGAAATCACGTATATTTCCAATCCTGAAACCCGAGCCTACATCGCGCAAGATTATGAATGCTATCGAGCGCAACAGGAATTTCAAGGGAATACCTTTCGGATACCATTTCATCCGTTTCTGTCAAGCACTGTTGCCCACATCAATTTTTGATTATATCTTTGGCGAAGTCGTTGGAATTTTCCACGCGATGGACCACTTCACTGGCCGTAAATAATAAAACAAACCTTGTCATTCCAGACATTCGGTGTTACAAGAAACCAAAATCTAACAATGGAATTTACAAACACTCCTATAAGCGAGATTAAAAACATTGTCGCAGCGCAGCGTGAATACTTTGCCACCAATACCACATTGGAGTACGAGTTCCGCAAGGAGCAACTGAGAAGGTTGCAGACCGCTCTCCTCAAATGGGAGAAGCCGCTCTGCGATGCATTATGGAACGACCTTCACAAGTCGTCCGAAGAGGCAATACTCACCGAGCTCAGCATTGTTGCCGGAGAGGTAAAGAACCACATAAAGCACTTGCGTGGCTGGATGCGCAGCCGCAGTGCTTGTACACCATTGAAGATGATGCCATCGCGCAGCCGCGTTGTCAGCGAACCATTGGGTGCCGCACTAATCATTTCACCGTGGAATTATCCGGTACAGTTACTTCTCAATCCGTTGGTAGGAGCTATTTCTGCAGGCTGCACAGCAATCCTCAAACCATCGCCATACGTACCCAATGTATCATGCGTCATTGAGGAGATGATAACAGAAACATTCGACAAGAACTATATCGCAGTCGTACAAGGCAACCGCGAAGTCAATACCGCACTGCTCGACGAACGCTTCGATATAATATTCTTCACCGGCAGCCCTGCACTGGGCAAGAAGGTTATGGCAGCAGCTGCAAAAAACCTCACGCCGGTGGTGCTTGAACTTGGCGGCAAGAGCCCCTGCATTGTCGATGCCGACGCCGACATAAAGATTGCTGCGCGCCGCATCGCTTGGGGAAAGACACTCAACGCCGGACAGACCTGTATTGCCCCCGACTATCTGCTCATTCACAACAGCCGTCGCGAAGAATTCATCAAAGAGTTCGGCAAAGCTCTGAAGCGTCTGCACGGCAACGATATAAGAGCAAGCCGTCACTTTGTCCGCTTAGTAAACGACAATGCGTTTGAGCGCGTGTCGGGTTATCTGAAGGACGGCCGTGTAGTTTATGGAGGAACAACAAACGCTGCTGAGCGTTACATTGAGCCGACACTACTCGCCGACGTAAAGCCCACATCACCAGTTATGCAGGAAGAGATTTTTGGCCCTATCCTACCGATGATTCCGTTCGACAAACTCGACGAAGCCATCACATTTATCAATGAAAGAGAGAAGCCACTCGCACTCTACTACTTCGGTAAGGTGAGCAAGGGCAAAGAGGTAATCCGCACCACATCGGCCGGCGGTTCGTGCATCAACGATACCATTATGCACATTGCAAATGAAAACATACCGTTTGGTGGCGTAGGAAATTCCGGAATGGGACACTACCACGGCCAATTGAGTTTCGATGCATTCTCGCACAAACGTTCGGTGGTCACAACACCGACTTACCTGGATTTGCAGTTCCGTTATATGCCTTACAAGATGTTCGGGCTGGTAAAGAAATTATTATAAAATAAAAGGAGTTCACTTCATTTTGAAATGAAGTGAACTCCTTTTATTTTATATCTCAATCCTGTCCAAAATCCCCGTCAGCGCAGCTATGGCAACGCCATAGTTAGTTATTGGAACACCCTGCGACTTTGCCTGACGCACACGCGAAAGGACAGTGCGCCGGTTGAACATGCAGGCACCGCAATGAATTACAACATCGTACCCCACAAGGTCATCAGGAAAGTCATTGCCACCAACAACATCAATCATCAATCCATCACCCAATTTACTGCGTAACAGACGTGGCAATTTCACACGCCCTATATCTTCGTTCTGCGGAATGTGGCTACACGCCTCGGCTATGAGTACACGGGCTGTCGGTGGCAAGGCTAGCAAAGCCTGTGCGCCACTGCAAAAGGCGTCAATGTCGCCCTTGTGACGCGCCATAAGCACTGAAAATGATGTAAGTTTTGTTTCGGGCGGAGTAAGCTCCTCTACAGTGGCGAACACTTGCGAATCGGTTATAATCAACTGTGGCGGAGCAACTAGCGACTGCAAAAGACGCGGCAACTCCTGGGGGGCACAACATAACGGTATACAATGCTTGTCGAGCAGATTACGGAGTGTCTGCACCTGTGGCTGGATGATGCGTCCCTTGGGCGCAGATGCATCCTGTGGCATAACAAGCACCACCACATCGCCGGAGCTCACAAGAGAATATGTAATATCATCAAAGTTTTCATTATCATTACAGCACTGCGCAATGCGTTCAAGCAGCGCAGCCCGTCCTTTGCCATTAATGGCTGAAAAAGAGATAACATCGCTGTTCAATGCCTCTTGCCATTCCGCCACACGTTCTGCACTACCCTCCTTATCACACTTTCCGACAACAAGAATCACCGGCAGTTGCAGATTACGCATTCTGGCAAGCCACTCAATCTCGGGCGAGTCGTCGCCATCAAAATCACCGAGCACTAGAATTGCGACATCGGCACGTGAAAGCACCTTACGCGTAGCATCAACACGCATTGAACCAAGTTCACCGACATCGTCAAGACCGGCTGTGTCGGCAATGACAGCCGCACCCACCCCCGGAAGTTCAATATTCTTCAATACAACATCGGTAGTTGTTCCAGCAACATCGGACACAATGGAAACAGCCTGCCCCGCAATGCAATTCACAAGCGAGGACTTGCCGGCATTCCTCCGGCCAAAAACGGCTATACAGATACGGTTAGAACGAGCAACAGAGGTCATGGCAATTTTGTTTACAACAATATTCCTACAAAGAAAACAAAAAACCGGTAATTACAGAAAAGTTTTTATTCATTCGTGTCAATTTGAACCCGGATAACTAAAACCTGAAATCCCTTTCGCCGTTATCTATTCTGTCAAGATATTCGGCAGCCTTGGCGCGGGCGCGTTCGTTGGGGATGTCGGCAAGCATACGCTTTATCATGGCTTCGCCTTTTTCGCGCGTGGCAGGCGAGGCGTAATCTCTAATATATTCCTTCAATGTTATAAGGGCATTAGGAAGGCAACAGTTTGAAATCTGACCGTTCTTCAACAGTGTCATAAAGCGGTCGCCGGTGCGCCCCTCGCGATAGCAGGCCGTGCAGAAGCTTGGAATGTGATTGAGGTCGAGCAACCACGCGACAACCTCGTCGAGGGTGCGGTGGTCGGCAATGTCGAACTGCGCGGAGTTCTCGTCGGGTGTTTCCTCTGTAACATATCCGCCCACACTGGTGCGCGAACCGCCACTAATCTGCGAAATGCCAAGTTCAAGCAATCTCTCGCGGCTTTTAGCACTCTCACGAGTAGAGATTATCATACCTGTATATGGTACAGCAATACGTATGATTGCTACAATTTTGAAAAAAATATCATCGGGAACAGCATTCTCAAAATTGTCTGTGTCTATATCATCGGCTTTGCATAGGCGAGGAACGCTTATTGTATGTGGCCCAACTCCATAGGTCGCTTCAAGATGCTCGGCGTGCATAAGAAGCCCCACGAAGTCGTAACGGTATGTTTCAAGCCCAAAGAGCACTCCAATTCCGACATCGTCTATGCCGCCCTGCATTGCACGGTCCATGGCCTCGGTGTGCCAGGCATAATCCTTTTTGGGGCCTGTGGGGTGCAGTGCCTCATAATTCTCCTTGTTGTATGTTTCTTGAAAAAGTATGTATGTACCTATTCCGGCATCACGCAGACGACGATAATTTTCAACAGTGGTTGCTGCAATATTCACATTCACCCTGCGGATTGCGCCATTCTTGTGTTTTATATTATAGATGGTATTTATACTTTCAAGAATGTACTCTATCGGGTTCATCAGAGGATGTTCCCCGGCTTCAATGGCAAGACGTTTATGCCCCATATCCTGCAGAGCGACAACCTCGGCACGTATCTCGTCCTGTGTGAGTTTCTTGCGACGTATATTCTTGTTCTTTGCGTGATAAGGGCAATATACACAGCCATTGACGCAGTAGTTCGACAGATAGAGCGGCGCAAACATCACAATGCGGTTGCCATAGAAACGGTGCTTTATTTCATTGGCTAGAGCATATATTCTTTGCACTATCCCGGGGTCGTTGCACTCAAGCAACAGAGCCGCTTCGCGGTGAGTTATGCCCTTGAAGTCACGTGCCTTATCGAGTATGCTGTCGGCAAGTGCGACATTGCCGCTATTCTCGCGCGCATACTGCATTGTGGAGCGTATCTCGCTGTCACTAATGAATTCTGTCGCTATCGTCGATTTAGGGTTGTACATATTCATTGAAGATAATCGCCACGGGCAAAATCAACATAATAGCCAATTCCGTCCAACTTTTCAGAAAGGAGTTCGAGCTGTTGTGCCGATTCGCAACCATTGCTTTTTTTATTGTTGTAAATAGAATATTTATCGCGGTAATCAATGGGGGTCATATTTGGCATCACCACATTCGCACCGGCAAGAACAGCGCGTTGAGTGCCATTGTCACATAGTGTCGACACAGCCGTCGTTGCCGGAATCAAAGCCTTTGGGAATCGCAGACGCAAAAGCGAGATGAGCAACAGCGTTTCATCAATGCTACCTGCCTGTTCATCGGCAAAAGGTGTTCCCGCAGCAGGGATAAAAGGCCCAATGCCAATCATCTGTGGCTGCAATTCGTCAAGGAACATCAAATCCTCCACAATATGCTCTACGCTCTGCTGTGGCGAACCAACCATCATTCCACTACCCACCTGATAGCCCAGCCGTTTCAGGTCGGCAAGACAACGGCGACGATTGTCGATATCCATTGAACGTGGATGCAAATGGCTATAGTGTCCGGCGTTTGCCGTTTCGTGGCGCAGAAGATAACGGTCGGCACCGGCATTGCGCAACAGTTCATAGCCGGTTGTCGTGCGCTCCCCCACCGACAATGTTATTGCCTTAGCAGGATATTCATCACGTATTGCAGCAACCACATCGGCAATCCATTCATCAGTCTGCATCGGGTCTTCGCCACCCTGTAATACAAAAGTGTTGAAACCAAGGGCTGCTGCCTGGTGACAACACTCCAGAATCTGTTCCTTGTCAAGCCTGTAACGCTGAGCCAACCTGTTGCCACTGCGCAAGCCACAATAATGGCAGTTGTTGCGGCAATAGGAGGAAATCTCGATGAGAGCACGTACATAGACACCCTTCCCAAAATGCGTCTGCGACACCTCACGCGCCAAAAGAGCCAAGCGTCCTTTCTGCACATCATCAAGTTCTGCAATAAGGGCACGCCACACTTCGGCAGGCACTTTCGGCCCAAACGAAAGCTGTTGCAGCAGATTGTCGAACACGTTTTCTCTCATTTTTATATTTAAACAAAAAACATTATCGCAAAAATAATCGTTTTCCATCTTTTTTACTTATTTTTACAGCAAATTTTACAGCGTTATGTTTATACGTTATAGACTTTTGACCGAACTTGTTTCAATGTGGAAGAAGGGGGAACTGATTGAAAAGATTGACAGTCTGCCTTTTGAGATGTATCCACGTAACCGCAAGCCCAAAGGACGCTGCTGCATCCACAAGGAGCGCGCAGTTATCAAATACAAGATGATGGCGATGATGGGTTTCACGATGGAGGACGAAGCGTGCGAAATGGACCCGCTGAGCAGCTATGCGAAGCGTATGATGGAGCGCGACGGAGCATCGATACAGAACGAGAATGTGTTGCACGTTATGGACGAAGCCTGTTCATCGTGTGTAAAGATAAATTATGAGGTATCGAACCTATGCCGTGGCTGTGTGGCACGTCCCTGTTACACAAACTGCCCCAAGGACGCAATAATTTATGATAGGGACGGCAAGGCACATATTGACCACGACAAGTGCATAAGTTGTGGCAAATGCCATCAGGTATGCCCTTACCACGCTATCATATATATGCCCGTTCCTTGCGAAGAGGCCTGTCCTGTCAAAGCAATATCAAAAGACGAATATGGCGTGGAGCATATCGACCCAAAGAAATGTATCTACTGCGGCAAATGCCTCAACGCCTGTCCGTTCGGAGCGATATTCGACAAGTGCGAAGTCTTTGATGTACTCAAAGAGATAAAAGCCGGAGAAAAGGTGATTGCAATGGTTGCCCCTGCTGTGTTGGCACAGTTTGGCAAGCCGCTTGAACAGGTATATGGTTCACTGAAAGCCATTGGTTTCCACGACGTTGTCGAGGTTGCATACGGAGCCGAAGAAACCATACGACGCGAAGCCGAGGAGCTAAAGGAGAAGATTGAAGAGGGACAGCCGTTTATGACCACAAGCTGTTGCCCGGCGTATGTAAACCTGGCGAAAAAGCACATCCCCGAGATTGTAAAATATGTATCGTCGACAGGCTCGCCAATGCACTACACGGCACAGTACGCAAAGGAGAAGTTCGACAAATGCAAGACAGTGTTCATTGCCCCCTGTGCATCGAAGAAGGCCGAAGGTGCCGCTGATGCAAATGTCGACTATGTGTGGACTTTCCGCGACCTCGACGCAGTGATACAAGGCTTTGGCATTGACATTGAAAGCACAATGCCCTACACGCCAACAGAGGTAGCATCACGAGATGCACATAATTTCGCAAAGACAACAGGAGTGTTCAATGCCGTGAAAAACCACATCGGCGACGAGAATCTCGAGGGTGTAGTGATAGCCGACCTGAACAAAAAGAACATAGCAATGCTCAAAGGCTTTGCAAAGACCGGCAAATGTCCGGGCAAATTGGTAGAGGTAATGTCCTGTCCCGGCGGTTGCATCACTGGCCCTTGCGCTTGCAGCCAAGGAGGAGAAGCGGCACGACGTTTCGAGGCCGAAGTAAAAAAGAAATAACATTTGAAAGAATAGATGATTGAACGCCATTTCATACTCGACGGCATTGACCCCGTAGGATTCTACGGAGCCGGGAACATACATTTACAGATGCTCAAGAAGCTGCATCCCAAGCTCCGCATTGTTGCACGCGACAACATCATCAAAGCATTGGGCGACGATGATGAACTGGAGCGTTTCGGCAGGGTAATTGACCTGCTCAAAGAGTACTGCAACAAATACAACAGCCTGAATGAGGAGGCTATCATTGATGCTGTAAATGGCAAGCGTGGCGACAAGGGCAGCGACAGCAATGTCATTGTCTACAACATCAACGGCCGCCCCATATACCCACGCACCGAAAATCAGTGCCGCCTTGTCGAGGAGTACAAAAAGAACGATATGGTATTTGCCGTAGGCCCTGCCGGAACAGGAAAGACCTATACAGCGATAGCACTTGCCGTCAAGGCTTTGAAGAACCGCGAGATAAGGAAAATCATCCTTAGTCGCCCGGCCGTTGAAGCCGGTGAGAAATTGGGATTCCTGCCCGGTGATATGCGCGACAAGATAGATCCATACCTACAACCGCTGTACGATGCACTTGAGGATATGATACCTATGGCAAAGCTCAAGGAACACATGGACAGTAATGTGATACAGATTGCGCCACTTGCCTTTATGCGCGGACGCACACTGAACGATGCGGTGGTTATTCTTGACGAAGCACAGAACACCACTCCACAGCAAATAAAGATGTTCCTCACCCGAATGGGCAACAACACGAAAATGATAATCACCGGCGACCTCACGCAGATAGACCTGCCACAGAGCAACGCCTCGGGACTTATGCACGCACAGAGAGTGCTCAACGGAGTACCCGGCATCGGTTTTGTAACACTGACAAAGAAAGACATCGTGCGACACAAACTTGTAACACGCATTGTTGAAGCATACGAAAAGCACGAAAAACAGACTGCAGAAAGAGCCGCAGAAAAGAATACAAAGAAGAATTGACAATAACCTAAAAATATACACAATGGCAAAAGCATTAACAAACACTGAATTTAAATTCGAGAATCAGAAAAGCGTATATCACGGAAAAGTACGCGATGTATACACCGTTGGCGATGACAAATTGGTGATGGTAGCAACCGACCGTATTTCGGCGTTCGACGTTGTACTTCCCAAAGGCATCCCATTCAAGGGACAGATGCTGAACCAGATTGCAGCAAAATTCCTTGACGCAACAGCAGACATCGTTCCCAACTGGAAGCTTGCGACTCCCGACCCAATGGTAACCGTTGGTGTCATGTGCGAGGGTTTCCCCGTTGAAATGATTGTACGTGGCTATCTTTGCGGTTCTGCTTGGCGTGCCTACAAGAGTGGCGTGCGTGAAATCTGCGGTGTACAGCTTCCCGAGGGTATGAAGGAGAATCAAAAGTTCCCACAACCAATCATCACCCCTACAACTAAGGCCGAGATTGGCGAGCACGATGCCGACATTTCAAAAGAGGAAATCCTTGCACAGGGCTTGGCTACTCCCGAGGAGTACGCATTGCTCGAGAAGTACACCCTCGCACTCTTCCAGCGCGGTACCGAGATTGCTGCCGAGCGTGGTCTTATCCTTGTCGATACCAAGTATGAGTTTGGAAAGCACAACGGAACAATCTACCTTATGGACGAAATTCACACCCCCGACAGCAGCCGTTATTTCTATTCCGAGGGTTACGAAGAGAAGTTCGAGAAGGGCGAACCACAGAAACAGCTCTCAAAGGAATTTGTACGCGAGTGGCTTATGGAGAACAACTTCCAGGGCAAGGAGGGACAGCAGGTTCCCGAAATGACCGATGAGATTGTAGAGAGCATCAGCAACCGCTACATTGAGCTCTACGAGAACATCACCGGTGAGAAGTTCGTAAAAGAGGAGTGCGAAGACATCAACGCGCGCATCGAGGAAAATGTAAAAAACTATCTTGGATAAGAAATGAGCTACAAGCACGAGAATTTGAAACCATATCGCAACGAAGGCGAGAAAGCCGAACAGATTGAAGAGATGTTCGACAACATTGCGCCCGAGTACGACAAATTCAATTATTATGCATCAATGAACATTGATAAGATATGGCGCAAACGCGCCATATCTTCTTTAAAGCCATTTGCCCCACGCAAGGTTCTTGACATTGCAACAGGTACCGGCGACCTGGCCTTGCTTATCGGGAAGATATTAAAACCCGAAAGCATTATCGGCTGCGACATTTCGGAAGGGATGATGCAGGTTGCATGCGAAAAATGCCGCAAACGCGGAGTAACAAACATATCATTTGAAAAAGAGGACTGCACTGCTCTATCCTACCCCGACGAAAGTTTCGATGCCGTAACATCATCTTTTGGAATCAGGAATTTTCAAGAGCTCGACAAGGCTCTGGGCGAAATGCAACGCGTATTGTGCAAGGGTGGGCACTTGGCGATACTGGAGCTTTCGACACCGGTAAAATTCCCGATGAAGCAACTATTCCCAATATACGCACGATGTGTTATGCCACTACTTGGACGTCTATTTTCAAAAGACACCAAGGCATACAAATATCTCCCCGACTCTATTGCGGCATTTCCTCAAGGTGAGATATTGCAAGCCGCATTGAAAAGAGCCGGTTTCAGCGAAGTGAAATTCCGTCGCTTTACCGGCGGAGTATGTACATTCTATCTTGCAACAAAATGAAGTTATACGGAATAATAGGTTATCCTCTTGCACAGTCGGCATCACCATCATTCTTCAACAAAAAATTTGAAGACGAGGGAATAGACGCCCGATACATCCCTTTTGAGATAGAAAGCACCGACGAGTTACCACAAATCATTGAACGACACCCCAACCTATGTGGCTTCAATGTCACCATCCCACATAAACTGAATGTAATGCAGCACCTTGCCGGCATCAGCGACGAGGCAAAGGCTATAAACGCTGTAAATGTGGTAAAAGTGACACGCGACAACAATGGCAAAGCACAATTGTGGGGTTACAACAGCGATGTTATTGGATTTTCACGCTCCATTGAGCCACTGCTCTGCACCCATCACAGGAAAGCACTTGTGCTTGGCACCGGTGGAGCATCAAAAGCAATTGTATATGCACTCGAGAAATTGGGTATTGAGGTGCAACAGGTATCGCGTAATGCAAACAGCCAAGCAATTGCATACAAGGACATAACACCAGAAATCATACATAGCCACACAGTTATTGTCAACTGCACGCCATTGGGAATGGTGGGACACGGCATTGACCAATGCCCCGATATCCCATACCCCTTGATAGGCAAAGAGCATCTACTCTATGACATTGTCTACAACCCCGAAAACACTCTCTTTTTGCAGAAGGGAGCAGCGCAAGGAGCTATGACAAAAAGCGGATACGAGATGTGGTATCTGCAGGCACTCGCCTCATGGGAAATCTGGAGCGAATAGCGGAAGATTCGATAACATACATAGTGATTAGTCACGCGAAGCATGGGTGCAACTCATGCCGCGTGGGGCACGATAAATGTATGTTATCAAATACAATAAAAAAAGAGTGTTGTCAAATCTGGAGCGAATAGCGGAAGATTCGATAACATACATAGTGATTAGTCACGCGAAACATGGGTGCAACTCATGCCGCGTGGGGCACGATAAATGTATGTTATCAAATACAATAAAAAAAGTTTTGTCAAATCTGGAGCGAATAGCGGAAGATTCGATAACATACATAGTGATTAGTCACGCGAAGCATGGGTGCAACTCATGCCGCGTGGGGCACGATAAATGTATGTTATCAAATACAATAAAAGAACACACAAGCGTGGGTCGCGAAAAGCGAGTGTTGTTAAATCTGGAACATATATAAAAAAGCTGTGGATCGTTTAAATCCACAGCTTTTTTATATATGCCAGCCTATCACTCCTTCACTTGCGGAATATTTGTGAAGTCACCGCGTACAATCTGAAAATCGGGGTGCACCTCTGCGAAAGCATTTTCAGCAATCTCAACACCCTCGGGCACGTACGCTATCTTTAGGTTAGGACAGCGTTCAACACCCCAAGCCTCAATTCTCTTTGTTCCTGGAGCAACTATGAGAACCTCAATGCCATCGTGGAAATATACGGTATTCTTGTATATTATCTCCATTGGCATAAGTTCCAGACACTTCATCGCTAACGGAATGTGAAGCAGGTCGAGCTCGCTTCCGTTCCTGCGGTAAACAACACCCATATAACTTGCAAATGTAGCGTTGGCAGGGTCAATGTTCACATACTCCAGATTTGGTGCATTTACTGAAAGACCCACGAGGCTCTCGCCAAGCGACTTGATGTTCTTGCCAATGTATATCTCCTTTATCGATGATGGAAGGGGCACTGTCGGGTTAAACGATGTCACCTGATAACCGGCAGCACTGAAAGGAACGGTAAACGCAGACTCTTCGCTTGTAACCTTGCAAAGATTGAAGTTTCCGCCATTGAAATCGAACCAACAGCCCTGCTCCTTGTAGAACACAATATCAAGCGACAATGGAATGAGGTGAGAGTATGAAGTAAATGCTCTGTAACTCCAAGGACCGCCATCCCAAGGATTTGTAGGGTCGGCAACATACCACTTGCCATCGCAGTTCACATAATTCCACGCGTGTCCGCCGATTGTACTATGGAATCCGTTTGACACACAAGCCGGTATGCCCTGACTGTGAAGCATTATGAACAAAAGGTTTGCATAACCCTGACACACTGCTTTGCGGTTGATGAATACAGCATACGGGTCATTATCACTAAGCCCGTATTTGATATTCTGGCTCACCCACTCATAGCACTTTATGAAAGCATCGTACTGTTTTTCTGTTCCTTTCACAAGTTCATCGGCAAAAGCCTTGATTTCGGCATACTGCTGTGGAGTGATATTCGCACGGCCAAGAGTATCGGCAGCCTCATAGGCATCAACGTTTTGCAACAACCTTGCCACATTTTCAACAAGTGTATTGCCGGGAACCACCGGCGAGCCGTCGTCCTCGGGGAATGTAGCACGGGAAATCACAAATTCCGGCTGTTGCGATGATTCGGGTGCCGTGCAAAGCGACTCGTCCTCGTTGCACGAGGTGAATGATATTGCAGCTGCAAATAAAGTAAAGAGTAAAGTTTTTTTCATAGTTTTTTATCGTTTGATCATTTTATTCAACACTCTGTTTAACCTCCTCGACACCGTCAATGCGAGAGATGCTGTCAATCACCTCCTGCAGTTCGGCCGACGAATGTACCGGGAATTCCATTGAACAATATCCGATTGCATCCTGTGTTCGGGTCGAGATACGGGTCAACGACAGTTGAAGTTTATTTGTTATACAATCAATGAGGTCGGCAAGAAGATGTGTGCGGTCAACCACAACAATATCAATCTTCACCGGGTAAAGGAACTCACGATCCTCTTCAAAATTCACAGCTATTATATCGTCACCATACTGCGATGCAAGACGTATGGCAACCTTGCAGTCACGTCGGTGAATTGATATTGAGCCATCGGGGTTCTTGAAACCGATAACCTCGTCACCTGGCAAAGGACGGCAATTCTCGCAACGGCAATACTGCAACTTGCGCTGTTTGTTCAAGAAATTGTTTATATGTGATTTTGCCTTATATGTAGAAACAAAATCAAGCCAATCGCGCTTGGGTGTCACATTCTCGTTTGAATATATCTGTACCACATCGCCACGCTCAAGTTCGGTCTTCACGGAGTTCAGCTGACCGTTTATACGTGCATAGTGCGCGTGAAGTCCCAAGTCACTGTGTATCTCAAAGGCAAAATCAAGTGCCGTTGCGCCTTTTGGCAGAATAACACCTTTTCCGTCGGGAGTGTAGGCTACGATGTCGTCATTGTAGAATGATGATGTAACACCGTCCATATATTCAACCTCCTTACCGCGTGTTGCCATCTCCTGTAGAACGTGCTTAAACTTTTCGAGCCAGTTGGTAATTGTTGTCTCGGTACTCTCGGCGATACATCCGAACTGTGACTTACGTATCATTCTCTCCGAAGATATGTGCACCTCTTCCCAAGTTCCTTGCGGAGTGAGCAATTTCACGTGATAGCTCTGATAGCCATTCTCTTTTGGAGAATCGATATAGTTTGCCACACTGCCCGGTTTCTCTTTGAAACGGTCGGTAAGGATTGAGTATATTTTAAGACTCATATCCTTTTCGGAATATTCGTGTGTGTTAGGATAGATTATACGTATGTAGTATTTTCCTTCGACGTGTTTGAAGTCGCATCCGCTACCGTGCATCTTGCGCCACGCGCTGTAAGGACCACGAGAATAGACCTCGGTGCGCGCCATAAGAATATCATTATTCTCGAGCAGACGCTCAATCTCGAACATAAAGGCCTTCAACCCCGGTTCACGCTCTTTAAAATCCTTTGTAAGCAGCTCGTCAATATAAGCATAGTCACGCGGACAACGATAACGGAACGACAGGTTCTCCATCTCGCGTTTGATGTAGTAAAGACCGAGGCGATGTGCCAAAGGAGCATAGAAGTAGTCGGTTTCACCAGCAATCTTCATCTGTTTGTCGGGACGCATACTGCTCAAAGTACGCATATTATGCAAACGGTCGGAAAGCTTGATTAGCAGAGCACGGATATCATAATGCAACGAATCGAGCATCTGTTTGTAGTTGTCTATCTGGCTCGATGATTTTACATTGCCCTTCTTTTTCTTCTTTGTGACAACGTCAACAAGAAAGGCTACATCGTCGCCAAAACGCTCTCTTATATCATCAATAGTGTATTGGGTATCCTCTACCACATCGTGCAGGAAAGCGGCTATAATGGGGTTTGCTCCCAGACGTAACTCCTCGGCAACAATCCTTGCAACCGCCACGGGATGCATAATGTATGGTTCGCCCGACTTACGGCGTTGTTCCTTGTGCGCCTCGCGTGCCAGATAGTAGGCGTCGCTTATGCGCTGTATATCCTCGGCCGAGAAACGACGGGCAAGACGCCCGAGCAATTCTTCGACCTGCCCGTCTATTTTCTTACTTTCCAATTCCATATATCACCATATTATGCACATTGAAACAATATGCCATTTTAGCCAATCGCAAAAGTGAGAAAAATTTACACAACGGCAAAATGTTTTCAAATAATTTATCGCGCCCGATTAAAAAAAGGTTCACCGCCACTATTATTCAATTTTATTTCGTTTTTTACGCCGTTTTTATTTAACTTTGCACATTATTAAAAACAGCACACTATTATGATAGAAAAAATAAACGGTTTGCTCCAGGAAATTGCGGGCACAACAGCAACCAACGCCGAGGAGTTGGAGGCACTGCGCCTTAAATATCTCAGCAAGAAAGGTATCATCAACGGCCTAATGGCCGAGTTCCGCGAGGTTCCAGCCGAGCAAAAGCGCGAGGTTGGTGTAAAAATCAACGAATTGAAAAATGCGGCACAAGACCACTTCAATGCCCTCAAGGAACAGATTGAGAACAAGGAAGAGGCACAGTGCGAGATTGACCTCACACGCCCTGCCTATCCAACCACACTTGGTACACGCCACCCATTGTCAATTGTCAAGAACGAGATTGTAGATATTTTCGCACGCTTGGGCTTCTCCATTGCCAACGGTGTTGAGGTCGAGGACGACTGGCACGTATTCTCGTCAATGAACTTCGCCGAGGACCACCCCGCACGCGACATGCAAGACACATTCTTCATCGAGGCTCACCCCGACATCATCCTGCGCACACACACCAGTAGCGTACAGAGCCGCGTGATGGAGACAAGCCAGCCCCCTATCCGCATCATCGCTCCGGGACGCGTATACCGCAACGAGGCCATCAGCTACCGCGCACACTGTTTCTTCCATCAGTTAGAAGGTCTTTATATTGACAAGAACGTATCATTCACCGACCTCAAGCAGGTGCTCCTTCTCTTTGCACAGGAGATGTTCGGCAAGGACACAAAGATACGTCTGCGCCCATCATACTTCCCATTCACCGAGCCAAGTGCCGAGATGGACATCAGCTGTAACATCTGCGGTGGCAAGGGATGCCCATTCTGCAAAAACACCGGTTGGGTTGAGATTTTGGGTTGCGGTATGGTAGACCCTAACGTGCTCGAGCTTTGTGGTATTGACAGCAAGGTATATTCGGGCTATGCATTCGGTATGGGTATCGAGCGTATCACAAATCTCAAATATCAGGTAAAAGACCTCCGTCTGTTCAGCGAGAATGACGTGCGTTTCCTCAAGCTGTTCGAAAGCGCAAACTAACGGACTATGGCAACAACCATCTATATGACTCGCCACGGCGAGACCATCGAGAACTCAAAAGGCCTGTTCCAGGGACAGACCCCAGGACACCTGTCGGAGCTTGGTATTGAGCAGGCACACTCATTGCGTCCGCGCATTGCCCAGTTGGAGTTCGACGTTGTTCTTTGCAGCGACCTGAAACGTTGCCTTGACACAGCAGAGATTGCACTCGAAGGGGTTGAATGTACATTCATCAAAGAGCCGCTGTTGCGCGAGCGCGACCTTGGCAACCTTGCCGGCACGCCAATCAAAGGCGCAACACTCAACGAAACAGTTGAAACAGAGGAATCGATGAAGGAACGTGCCCACAAGTTCATAGACAAGGTGCGCCGCGAATATCCCGGAAAGAAAATCCTTGCATTCAGCCACGGTTTCTTCTGCCGCATAATGGAAGCAGAGATAAAGGGAGTCACCCACCGCGATGTTACCCTCTTCGGCAACTGCGAGATAAGGGAATTCATTGTATAAAAACATAAAAAGAATGGCGACCTAGCAGTCGCCATTCTTTTTTACACCGTTTATCACTGAATTACTTTACTCCTTCCTTCACCGCCTGCTCAAGCTCAGCCTTGGTACATGACTTGCGAACAATCCAATAGTTGGATGTTGAATTGCTGCCAGAACCATTCACAATCACCCCCGATGTAGTAGTACCATTCACGTACAACTCCCATCCTTCAGAAGCAAGATACATCAGCACCGCTGCAGGTGTTGCAAATTTCATATTCTTGCCATCCTTGTCTTTTAGCGTCTTTATCTTCTTGCCGTTGTCAAGATGTATGCTGAAGCCCTCCTTATTCAAGCTACCCGAAAAAGTCACGATGTTATACATATAACACACCTCTTCCTCAACCGCCGGTTGTTCATTAACCTGTTGTTCCACATTCTCCTGTTCCACTGCCTGTGCAAAGCTCAAGAATGGTAACGCCATAAATACTGATAGAAATAAAATCTTTTTCATAATCCGTTATCGTATATAGTTTGTTAACATTTGCGAATATAATACAATTATAACACAAAAAAACAACAAAGATTCATTTTATGCAAATCAACTAACGATAAAACACTTATTCAGCATTTTTCACTTTTTTAATTTTGAAAAACAGAGGTTAAAAAGTATCTTCGCAAGAACAGACAACACATAATGAAAAAGAAAGAACTATATAATAAGGTAATCGAGTATTTCGAGGTTGCCATGCCGGTGGCCGAGACAGAGTTGGACTACACGAACCCGTTCGACCTGTTGGTAGCCGTCATTCTATCGGCACAATGCACCGACAAACGCGTGAATATGGTCACCCCCGACCTCATAGCGCGCTATCCCACCGCATTCGAAATGGCCCAGGCACACCCCGACGAGATTTACAACTACATAAAGAGCGTATCCTACCCCAACAACAAGGCAAAACACCTTGTGGGAATGGCGCAGAAGCTATGCAGCGACTTCGGCGGCGAAGTACCCGACACAATAGAAGAACTGACAACCCTGCCCGGTGTCGGACGCAAGACCGCCAACGTCATTCTCTCTGTCGTTTGGGAAAAGAGCGCAATGGCTGTCGACACCCACGTATTCCGTGTGAGCCACCGCATAGGCCTTGTACCCAAGCGATGCACCACACCCTACAGCGTAGAAATGGAGCTTATGAAATACCTGCCCCACGAGGTAATCCCCAAGGCACACCACTGGCTCATACTACACGGACGATATGTCTGCACGGCAAGGTCACCCAAGTGCAGCAACTGCGGACTGACAGGCATTTGCAAAGAATATCAAAAAAAAGAGTCTGCTATAAGATAATTATTTTAAAAAGAACTATTTTTTTATTGAAAATTTGTATCTTCGCAGTAATTTACAAATAAGACTGATTTTATTAACTAAATAAATTTTCAATCATGACAATTGACAATTTCCAGTTTGCCGGTAAGAAGGCAATCGTTCGTGTAGATTTCAACGTTCCTTTGAACGAAGAGGGTAAGATCACTGACGATACACGTATCCGTGGTGCTCTCCCCACATTGAAGAAGGTTCTTGCTGACGGTGGTGCTCTCATCATCATGTCACACATGGGCAAGCCAAAGGGCAAAGTTAACGCAAAGTACTCTTTGAGCCAGATTGTTGACGCTGTATCAGAGAAGTTGGGCGTTGCTGTTCAGTTCGCTCCCGACTGTGCAAAGGCTGCTGAGGCTGCTGCTGCATTGAAGCCAGGCGAAGTTCTTATGCTCGAGAACCTCCGTTTCTATCCCGAGGAGGAGGGCAAGCCAGTAGGTATCGACAAGGAGGATCCTGCATACAACGATGCAAAGAAGGCTATGAAGGAGTCACAGAAGGAGTTCTCAAAGACTCTCGCTTCTTACGCAGACTGCTACATCAACGACGCATTCGGTACAGCTCACCGTCGTCACGCATCAACAGCCGT